>JAEXHA010000058.1 GCA_023450335.1 Actinomycetes bacterium
CGTCCACACCGACGCGGCCGACGACCTCTCCGTCGCGCACGACGAGCCACATCAGTCGCGTCTGGTCAGGGTCGGGCTGGTAGTGGGGCAGGAGTCCGGCAGGGGTGATCGCCTCGTCGTCGTTGCCGGCGATCTCGGCGTAGACGAGGTTGCGCACGCGGATCATCTCGATGAAGTCCGCGGCGTCGGGGGTGTCGATGGATGTCGGCATGATCAGCGGTCGGAAGTCGAGCCCGGTGGTGAGCAAAGACATGGTCGTGGTCCGTTCGGTTGAGGTGGGGCCCCGGTATCAGCCGGGGCCCCACGGCGTCAGAGTGTGGGCATCAGGTGGCGGCGCCGTTCCCACGCGCGTTCGCGCTGGGTGCGGAGCCGGGCGAGCTCGTGCCGCGAGCGGCGCAGCTCGCGGTCGTCGGCGACCGGCTGCGTGCTGCGCATGAGCAGCCACAGCGCCACGCGCATGGCCAGACGGTCGACCGCCGACGGGCGCGGTGTACGTCCGGACAGCACCGATGGGTGCAGCACGGCCGACGGGCGCTCGGGAGCGAGCAGGGTGTTCATGGTCTTCTCTTTCGTAAGAGGCGTGAGTGGAGAGCCGCGAGGCGGCGGGCCGCGCTCGGCCAGGTTGCCGAGGCGCACAGAGGGTGACGGCACGGTGGCCGGCACGGCAGGCAGGGCGGGGGATGCGCGAGGAAGACCTCGGGCGGATGCAACGGGCGGCGTACGATCCGGGCTCAGCCGGATGGGCACACTTCTAGCCCGCGGGGATCAGGCGGCGCCGAGGACAACGCAGAAGGAGACGATCCCCGTGCGTGCGGCGAACGCCGCTTCGGCAGTCATGTTCAGAATCATGTCGGGGACCTCCTTTCTCGACTTCTGACGCGATAGCCGACACTAGACCCGCAAGACGCTGCGCGTCAAGCCCTGTCCGCTAGCGTGGATGGAACACCATTTCGCGGAGGCCGGCCGGATGCATTTGAAGAGCGTGACGCTCAAGGGATTCAAGTCCTTCGCGCAGCCGACCACGTTCGTGCTCGAGCCCGGTGTGACCTGCATCGTGGGCCCCAACGGCTCGGGCAAGTCCAACGTCGTGGACGCGTTGGCGTGGGTCATGGGCGAGCAGGCCGTGAAGACTCTCCGCGGCGGCAAGATGGAGGACGTCATCTTCGCCGGCACCGCCACACGCGGTCCGCTCGGGCGTGCCGAAGTGCAGCTGACGATCGACAACAGCGACGGAGCATTGCCGATCGAGTACAGCGAGGTGACGATCAGCCGCACGCTGTTCCGCAACGGTGCCAGCGAGTACGCGATCAACGGGGAGACCTGTCGGCTGCTGGATGTGCAGGAGCTGCTCAGCGACTCGGGCCTGGGCCGCGAGATGCACGTCATCGTCGGTCAGGGCCGGCTCGACACGGTCCTGCAGGCCAGCCCCGAGGACCGCCGCGGTTTCATCGAAGAGGCCGCCGGCATCCTCAAGCATCGGCGCCGCAAGGAGAAGACCCTCCGCAAGCTCGAGGCGATGGAGACCAACCTGACCCGCTTGAGCGATCTGGCCGGTGAGCTGCGACGCCAGCTCAAGCCGTTGGGCAAGCAGGCCGAGATCGCTCGCGAAGCCGCCACGATCGCGGCCGTCGTGCGTGACGCGAAGGCGCGACTGTACGCGGACGAGCTCGTGACGCTGCGCACCCAGCTGGCAGATCATGCCCGCAGCGAGCAGGAGCGACACACCGAGAGGCTGGTCCTCCAGGACGAAGCCGATCAGCTCAAGGGCCGTGTGGAGGCGCTCGAATCGCAGCAGCAGTCCGACGTCGTCGACGCGGCCCGCGCCGCCGCGTTCGCTCTCGAGCAGGTGCAGGAGCGACTGCGCGGCCTGTACTCGCTGGCCGGTCAGCGTCAGGCGCTGCTCGACGACGACGGCCGGCTCGATGTGGAAGTCGCCACCGTCTCGCAGGCCGCCATCGACGAGGCCCGCGCCGAGATCGATGACATCGCCGGGGGATTGGGCGATGCGCAGGACGCCGCGGCTGCCGCCGCGCGTGACGTCATCCGTGCCCGTGCCGAACTCGACGCCCTCGACGCGGACATCGCCGCCCAGAGTGCGCTCGTCTCCGAACACGACATGCGCCTCACGACCCTGCGCGGTGCCGCCGACGCCGCCGGTTCTCGGCTGGAGGCGGTGCGCGCCGCCGTCGACCGTCAGCAGCGGGCGCTGGATGCCGCGCTGCAACGCCGCGTCGAGACGGACGAGGCCCTCGCCGGTGTCGACCCCGACCTCGTGCCGGAGAGCTCATCGGCCGAGCACGCCGCCGCCTACGAACGTGCCCAGCACGACGCGACCCAGGCGGAAGCGGAAGTGGGCACGCTGCGCGAGCGCTTGCACGCCGCCGAACGCGAGGTCGAGTCGCTGACCGCACAGGCCGCGGCCCTCGGGAGAGCACTCGATGTGCGAAACGCCGCCGCCGCCCTGATCGAACGCGGCGGCCGGGGCATCCGCGGTGTCGTGTCGGATGCGGTGAAGGTCAAGTCCGGGTTCGAGGCGGCCATCGCCGCCGCGCTCGGGTCGCTGGCCGAGGGTGTGCTCGTGGATGATGTCGCCGCCGCTCTGGAGCTGGCTGCCACCGCGCGGGACGCGGACCTGGGCACCGTGGATATCGCGGTCGCCGACGCCGGGGCCATGGCACCGGATCTGGGCGGCATCGCCGGGGTCACGCCCGCCCGCGACGTCGTGACGGCGCCTGAGGGGGTGGCCGGTGTGCTGTCCTATGTGGTCGTCGTCGACGACATCGTCGACGCCCACCGCGCGGGACGTGAGCTGGCAGCGCGCGAGGTGGGTGGCCCGGTGGTTGTGGTGACCCGCGCAGGCGAGGTGGTCACCGAACACACGATCCGTGCCGGCTCCGGCGCCGGCCGTTCGCGGCTGGAGCTGGCTGCCGAGCGCGATGCGGCGCGCGAACGACTCAGCGAGATCACGGTGATCGCAGACTCGCTGCGCGAGGGGCTCGCCGACGCCCAGCGGCGATGGGACCAGGCCCGCACACGCACGAAGCAGACTCTGCAGGCCCTCCGTGACCACGATGCCGCATTGGCCGCCCACACCGAGCAGGTCAATCGCGCAACGGTGCGGCACGAGGCTGCCGTCGCCGAATGCGACCGGCTGCAGGCGGGTCTCGTGCAGGCGCAGGCCGCGGTGGCCGACGCCGAGGCCACCGCCCGCACCGCCGGCGATCACCTCGAGCGCGCCCTGGCGGCACCGCGTCCGATTCTCGACGCGTCGGCTCGCGACGGACTGCTGGCGACCCTCGAGCATGCACGGGATGCCGAGATGCGCTCGCGACTGGACGTCGAGACGCTGCGTGAGCGGGTGCGGGCAGGGGAGGCGCGCGTCACCCAGTTGGAGCGTCAGCGCGAGCGCGAACGTGCGGCCGCCGAGGAAGCCGCACGTCGTGCCGTCATCCGGCGCGCGCAACGGGCCCTGGCTGCCGAGGTGGCCGACCAGCTGCCACCGGTGCTCGACTCGGTCGATCGGTCGGTCACTGCGGCGCGGGTCGAACTCTCGCTCGCCGAGCAGACGCGCACCGAGGTGACGGCCGAGCTCACCCAGCTGCGCACGCAGGAGGCGACCGTGCGGGAGCGACTGAGCGCTCTCACCGAGAGCGTCCACGGGCTCGAGCTGCAGATGCACGAGAAGCGTCTCCACGTGACGAGCCTGCTTGAGCGGGTCTCGTCGGAGTTGAGCCTCGACGAACGTATTCTTGTAACGGAATATGGCCCCGACCAGCGCATCCCCAACGATGACGGGGAAGGGGAGGGCACTCCGTTCGACGTCGCTTCGCAGCGCCGCCGCCTGCACGAGGCGGAGCGCAAGCTCGCCCAGCTCGGCCGGGTCAACCCGCTCGCGCTGGAGGAGTTCGCGGCGCTCGAGCAGCGCCATGCGTTCCTCACCGAGCAGTTGAACGATCTGACCGAGACGCGCAAGGATCTGCTGACGATCATCGAAGAGCTCGACGAACGCATGCAGACCATCTTCCTCGCAGCCTTCGAAGACACGCGCATCGCGTTCGGCGAAGTGTTCCCGATCCTGTTCCCCGGCGGTGCAGGCAGCATCTCGCTGACCGATCCGGACAACCCCCTCACCACCGGTATCGACGTCGCGGTGCGACCGGTCGGCAAGAAGATCGAGCGCCTGTCGCTGCTGTCCGGCGGCGAACGTTCACTGGCGGCGGTCGCGCTGCTGACGGCGATCTTCAAGGCCCGGCCCAGTCCCTTCTACATCCTCGATGAGGTCGAGGCAGCGCTTGACGACGCCAACCTCGGGAGGCTGCTGGGTGTCTTCGAGCAGCTGCGCGAGTCCAGTCAGCTGATCGTCATCACCCACCAGAAGCGGACGATGGAGATCGCCGATGCGCTCTACGGCGTGTCGATGCGGCAGGACGGTGTGTCAGCTGTGGTCGGGCAACGCGTGCGCGAGCGCGAGATCGCCTGACCGGCCCGGATAGGCTGGTCCCATGGCGGAGAAGTCCTGGTCGCTCGGCCGCGCCCTGCGCGGCATGTTCACCAAACCCACGATCGACGAGACGACCTGGGACGATCTCGAAACGGCGCTGCTGACCGCCGACTTCGGTCCCGACGTGACCGAGCGGATCGTGGCGGAGCTGCGCGAGAAGGTCGAACGGTTCCGCACGACGGACCCGCGCGACCTGCAGCGCATGCTGAAGGAGACCCTCGAGGAGCATTTCGCGAAGTTCGACACGACGCTCAAGCTCACCGAGCGGCCCGCTGTGGTGCTCGTGGTCGGGGTCAACGGCGTGGGCAAGACCACCACGATCGGCAAGTTCGCCCACTACCTCCAGCGGTTCGGCCGCTCCGTGGTCGTGGGCGCCGCCGACACCTTCCGGGCCGCCGCTGTCGACCAGCTCGCGACGTGGGCCGAACGTGGCGGCGCGGCGATCGTGCGTCCCCAGCAGGAAGGCCAGGATCCGGCATCCGTCGCCTTTCAGACGATCGATCACGCCAAACGCACCGGAACCGAGATCGTCCTGGTCGACACCGCCGGCAGACTCCACACCAAGGGGGGACTGATGGACGAGCTGACCAAGATCCGGCGGGTGGTCGAGAAGCAGGCGCCGATCAGCGAGGTGCTGCTCGTCCTGGACGCGACCACCGGGCAGAACGGGGTCATGCAGGCCGAAGCCTTCCTGCAGCACGCCGGGGTGACCGGGCTGGTGCTCACCAAGCTCGACGGCTCGGCGCGCGGCGGCTTCGTCCTGGCCGTGCAGGAGCGCACCGGCATCCCCGTCAAACTGCTCGGACAGGGTGAGGGCATCGGGGATCTGACCGGCTTCACGCCGCACGTCTTCGCCGCCGCACTCGTGGATTGACCCGCATCGGCCGCGCCGGGGTCGCAAACCGGCGTCCGGGCTGGTTTCATGGGCATATGGCCATCGAGCACGACTACTTCGGATTGCTGGAGTCCGGTCCGGACGGATCGATCTTCTGGTCGGAGGTCGTGGATTTCGGCGACCAGCGCGTGACGGTCGATCTGACCGCTCCCGACCAGGACGATGTGTCGGCCGACGCCCTCGACGTCGCCGCGGCGATGGTGTCATCGCTCGAATCGATCGACCTGCGCGCGCGCAACGCCATGGTGTCCGAGCTCGACGATCGCACGAGCGAGGTGACCGAGTACATCCTGCAGCAGCAGGAGCAGCTGGGCTCGCAGCTCGAGGACTTCCTCGTCGACATATCGGGGGATGTCCACATCGACGTCATCCGCTCGCTCGAACTGGTGAGCATGACGATCCTCGCGGACGAGCACGGTGGCTCCGATCCCTTCGCGGTGCTGGAATATGCGCTGGACCGCGACGCGACCGACGAGGTGCTGCTGGTGAACCTCAGCTCCGACGGCGGCGTGCAGTCGGTCACGAGCGCGGACTGAGCCCGCCCGAAAGGGGCACCGATGCGTAGTCGGCCATCGGCAGCAGCCGCATGCCCTCAGGGCGCGTCGCCGCGGTGATGATCGCCGCGCCCGCTGGGTCGTCGCCCATCACCCCGTGCAGATAGCCGGTCACGGCGACCGCCTCCGCCGGCGTGAGCGGTCGCGGCGCAGCACCGGGTGCCGAGGTGCCCACGACAGTGAGCAGCAGACCGTGAACGCGAGGCAGCCCGGCGCCGGCCGCCGGCTGGAAATACGGAATGTCGACGACACCCGCGGCCGTGCGCGCGTAGAACGCCAGGCGCCGCTGCGGGTCGCCGTGTACGGGATGCGGGGCGAACACATCGGGGCGCTCCACCTCGGCGAGGACCACCATGGTGCCCGGCTGCGACAGCCAGCGCGTCACCCCGGCATCCAGGAGCCCACCGCCGACACCGCCGCCACGCCCGCGCGCGCCGACCGCGAGCCAGCTCACCAGCACCGCGGCGCCGTGCCGTTGGCCGACGATCGCGCCGCGCACACCGTCGGGGCCGGTCGCCGCGATCACCTCGTACTCACCGCGCTGACATGCGTCGAGGAAGTCCGGGCGCGTCAGCAGCTCGGCCGCCGGAAAGCTCGGGTGCAGGACGTCGTCGTACACCTGCTCCAGTACGCCGCGATCCGTCGTGATCTCGCTCATGCCGCGACTATACGGCCTGCGCGAAGCTCCGGTCCCCGGTGGCGATGTCGGCTGCCAGATGCTCCAGCCCCGCCGGGATGGCGCGCCCCTTCGAGACCATCGACTGCGCCCACAGCCGGCCCGCCCGGTACGACGATCGCACCAGCGGTCCCGCGAGCACGCCGAGGAATCCGATGCGCTCGGCGTGCTCTTTGAACTCCACGAACTCGTCCGGCTTGACCCACCGGGCCACCGGCAGATGGCGCGGCGACGGGCGCAGGTACTGCGTGATGGTCACGATGTCGGTGCCGGCGTCGTGCAGATCCTGCAGTGCCTGCACCACTTCCTCCGGCTCTTCGCCCATCCCCAGGATGAGGTTCGACTTGGTGATCAGCCCGGCATCCCTCGCCTGGGTGAGGACGTTCAGCGACCGCTCATACCGGAATGCAGGGCGGATGCGCTTGAAGATGCGCGGCACCGTCTCGACGTTGTGAGCGAACACCTCGGGGCGAGCGTCGAAGATCTCGCCGAGCAGCGCCGGGTCGGCGTTGTGCTCATTGGCCAGCAGCTCGACGCCCGTGCCCGGGTTCTCGGCATGGATCCGACGCACCGTCTCCGCGTTCAGCCACGCACCGGTGTCGGGCAGGTCGTCGCGGGCGACAGAGGTGATCGTCGCGTAGCGCAGCTGCATGCGGCGCACGCTGTCGGCCACGCGCCGGGGCTCGTCGGTGTCATAGGCGTCAGGCTTGCCGGTGTCGATCTGGCAGAAGTCGCATCGCCGCGTGCACTGTGAACCCCCGATGAGGAAGGTCGCCTCCCGGTCCTCCCAGCATTCGAAGATGTTGGGGCACCCGGCCTCCTGGCACACCGTGTGCAAGCCCTCGTCCTTCACGAGCGTCTGCAGGGCCTGGTACTCCGGGCCCATGCGCGCCTTCGTCTTGATCCATTCCGGCTTGCGTTCGATGGGAGTCTCGGCGTTGCGGATCTCCAGGCGCAGCAGCTTGCGCCCGCCGGGGGCGGTGCGCGGGGTGGATGCCGGGGTGCCGCAGGCGCTCATGCTGCGACCTCCGCCGCGAACGACGCCGCGAACGCCGCGGACACGGCGTCGAGCACGTCGGCCGGCGTGATGTCGCGGCCGGTGGCCTCGCTGAGTGTCGTGACACCGGCGTCGGAGATGCCGCAGGGCACGATCTGCGAGAACGGCGCGAGCGAGTTGTCGCAGTTGAGGGCGAAGCCGTGCATGGTCACCCCGCGCTGCACGCGGACGCCGATCGCGGCGATCTTGTCCTCGGAAAGGGGGCGGCGTACCCAGACGCCGCTGCGACCCTCGACGCGGTAACCGTCGACGCCATAGTCGTGCAGCACGCCGATGAGGATCTCCTCGAGGCGGCGCACGTGGGCGACGACGTCCATCGGCTCGGGCAGGCGCACGATCGGGTAGCCGACGAGCTGACCGGGACCGTGCCAGGTGATCTTGCCGCCGCGGTCGACGTCCACGACCGGGGTGCCGTCGGTGGGGCGCTCGTGTCGCGCGGTGCGCGCGCCTGCGGTGAACACTGCTTCGTGTTCGAGCAGCAGAAGCGTGTCGCCCCGCGTGCCGGCGACGACGTCGTCGTGGATGCTGCGCTGCAGCGCCCAGCCGTCGGAGTAGGGGACCAGGTGCGGGGAGAGCCCCACGGTCTGGATGTCGAGCATCGTGCTCCTTCGCTTGTGGCGAGTAGTTGGACCGCGTCCAACAATACGCCTCACGAAGCGGAAGCGGTGCGACCGTACGCTGGAGGCATGACCGACTGTGATGCGAGCGAGGAATCGCGGGGCGGGCGCCCCCGGGCCTCCTCCCCGGAGACGCTTGCCGAAGCGGCGTGCGAACTGTTTCTCGAGCGGGGATTCGCGCAGACGTCCATCGCCGACATCGCGACGCGCGCCGGGGTGAGCCGGTCGAGCTTCTTCAACTACTTCGCGTCCAAGTCCGACATCCTGTGGGGCGCATTCGATCGCCGCTCGACCGAGGTGGTCGAGCGGCTCGCCGATGCGCGGACGCCGGTCGACAGCGTTCTCGCCGCCTTCGGGCACGGCTTTCCCCCCGACAACCTGGCGCTGGCGATCGCGAACGCCGAGGCGATGGGGTTGGAAGACGAACTGATTCGGGAACGAGCGGTGCGCCAGGCCGGACTCGCGGCCGCGATCGTCCAGCGGCTGCGCGGCGGCGCCGCGGACGAACTGCGTGCCGAGATCACGGCGGCCGCATACGCCGGAGCGGTGATGGCGGCCATCTGGCGCTGGGCGGCACTCGGGTCGGGGCATACCGACCTCGGTGAGGTACTGGCGACGGCGTTGGCCGGCGTGGGGGAGACCCTCGGCGATGGCACCTCGGCGTCGGGCGGGCAACGGGCAGTCCGGCAGTTGCGCGTCGTGGCTCGCGCGGACCACTTCGAGGGCGCGCTGCGGTTCTATCGGGACGTGCTGGGGATGCCGGAACGCGAGGCCTACCAAGGCGATGGTGGGGCGCGGGTGGTGATCCTCGACGCGGGCCGGGCCACCCTCGAACTGTCCAATGCCGCGCAGATCGACCTCATCGATCGGGTGGAGACCGACGGGGATGCCCCGAGTGAACCCGTGCGCATCGCATTCGAGGTCGCCGACACGGCGGCGGCCACCGCCCACGCGGTCGGCGCCGGTGCCCTCCTGGAAGCGACGCCGCGTGAAACGCCGTGGCGGTCGGTCAACTCCCGGCTGCGCGCGCCGGCGGGCCTGCAGGTGACGCTGTTCCAGGAGCTGGGCGACGCCACGGCCTCGTCGTCGGCGATCCCGGGGCCGTGACGGGCGAAGTGCGGGCGCGCTCCCGTAGAATCGGGGCATCATGGCGACTTTCGGCACACTCTCTGATCGGCTGACCGACACCTTCCGCAACCTTCGCAAGAAGGGCCAGCTGACGCCTGCAGACGTCGACGGGACGGTGCGCGAGATCCGCCGCGCGCTGCTGGACGCCGACGTGGCGCTGACCGTGGTCAAGGACTTCACCGGAAAGGTGCGGGAGCGGGCCCTCGGCGACGAGGTCAACCGGGCCCTGAACCCGGCGCAGCAGGTGGTGCAGATCGTCAACGAGGAGCTCGTCGCGATCCTGGGCGGTGAGCAGCGCCGACTGCAGTTCGCAAAGAACCCGCCGACCGTCATCATGCTGGCCGGCCTCCAAGGCTCGGGCAAGACGACGTTCGCCGGCAAGCTCGCCAAGCAGTTGGAGAAGGACGGCCACACGCCGCTGCTGGTCGCCGCCGACCTGCAGCGACCGAACGCCGTCAACCAGCTGCAGGTGGTCGCCCAGCAGGCGGGCGCCACGATCTACGCACCCGAGCCCGGCAACGGCGTCGGCGACCCGGTGAAGGTCGCGCGTGACGGCGTCGAGACGGCGCGACGCCAGCAGCACGATGTCGTCATCATCGACACCGCGGGTCGCCTCGGCGTCGACGCCGAGCTGATGAAGCAGGCCGCCGACATCCGCAAGGCCACCGACCCCGACGAGGTGCTGTTCGTCATCGACGCGATGATCGGTCAGGACGCCGTCAACACCGCCAAGGCCTTCCAGGACGGCGTCGACTTCACCGGTGTCGTGCTCTCGAAGCTGGACGGCGACGCGCGCGGCGGTGCGGCACTGTCGGTGGCGTCGGTCACCGGCCGTCCGATCATCTACGCCTCGACGGGCGAGGGGCTCGATGACCTCGAGCAGTTCCACCCCGACCGCATGGCCAGTCGCATCCTCGATCTCGGCGATATCCTGACCCTCATCGAGCAGGCGCAGCAGGCTTTCGATGAGGAAGAGGCGATCAAGGTCGCCGAGAAGCTCGCCAACGAGCAGTTCACGCTCGAGGACTTCCTCGAGCAGATGCAGCAGATGCGCAAGATGGGCTCGATGAAGAAGATGCTCGGCATGCTGCCGGGCATGGGTCAGATGAAGCAGCAGCTCGAGGACTTCGACGAGCGCGAGATCGACCGCACCGAGGCCATCATCCGCTCGATGACACCGGGTGAGCGGCGCAACCCCAAGGTGCTCAACGGCTCTCGTCGGCTGCGCATCGCCCGGGGGTCGGGAATGACGGTCACCGACGTCAACCAGCTCGTGCAACGTTTCGACCAGGCGGCGAAGATGATGAAGACCGTCGCCCGGGGAGGGGTGCCGAACGTGCCCGGCATGGGACCGATCGGCGGCAAGCCCGGCGCCTCGAGCAAACGTGGCAAGCAGGCCAAGAAGAAGAGCGGTTCACGGTCGGGCAATCCGGCCAAGCGCGCAGCCGAGAACGCGGGTGTCGCGGCAGCGACGCCCACCGGCTCCGGCTTCGGCCTGGGCGGCGCGGCGCAGCCTTCGGAGGCTGACCTCGCCGAACTGCAGAAGTTGCTCGGCAAGCGCTGAGCGCGACTACCGCGCTCGGCGGCGCTGGCGCCTTCGATGACGCTGATGCGCACGCGGCGGTGCCGAGGCGTCCTCGGGGTCAGGGGCGGACGGTGGCGAGGTGATCGCGCAGCGTGGGTCCGGCGCGGAACTCCCCGATGAGGTGATGCACCACCTCGCGGAGGTCGCCGTCGGCGGCTTCGGCCACGGCGAGCTGACGCGCATAGCTCGCGCCGCCGTCGATGATGGCGGCAAGACCGGCGAACTCCCGCGCGCAGTGCAGCTCCTCGGCCACCGGCGCCAGCTCCTCGATGAGCTCGCGCAGATGCTCGGCGACCAGCCGCTGCGTGCCGGCACGGTCGACGATCACGCGCGCGTCCAGGCCGTAGCGGGCGGCCCGCCACTTGTTCTCACGCACGAACCAGGGCTGCAGGTGCTCGAGCTGCTCACCGTCATCCAACCGGCGGGAGAAGCTCTCCACGAGAACCTGCACGAGCGCGGTGACCGCCGCCAGCTCTGGGAGGGTGGACATGCCGTCGCAGGCGCGCACCTCGATGGTTCCCCAGCGCGGCGCCGGTCGGATGTCCCATCGCACCTCCGTGGCGTCGGCCATCACGCCGGTGCGGGTCATGTCATCGAGGTAGCTCTCGAACTCCGCCCAGTCCCGCAGCGGCCACGGCAGCCCCGCGGTGGGCAGCTGCTGGAACACGAGCGAGCGGTTCGACGCGTACCCCGTGCTCTCTCCGGCCCAGAACGGGCTCGATGCCGACAGCGCCTGCAGGTGCGGCAGATAGCCGGCCAGCGCGCCGATGAGCGGGAACACCTTGTTCACGTCTTCGACGCCGACGTGCATATGGATGCCCCAGATCATCATGTTGCGCCCCCACCACTGAGTGCGCTCGATGAGGGTGTGGTAGCGGCTCTTGTCGGTCACCTGCTGGTCGTACCACTGCGCGAACGGGTGGCTTCCGGCGCTGAGCAGCTCCACCCCCAGCGGATCGGTGACCTCACGGACGTCCGCGATGGCGTCGGCGATGTCGTCGACGGCCGCCGCCACGGTGTCGCCGATGCCGCTGGTGACTTCGACGGTGTTGGTCAGCAGCTCACCGGTGATCGTGTGCCGTTCGAGCGCGGCCCGCTCCGCGAGCCCCTCGATGATGTCGGGAGCGCGGGGCACCAGGTCGCCGGTGCCGCGATCGGCCAGCATGATCTCCCACTCGAGTCCGACCGAGGAGCGGGGGGAGGTGGCGAAGGGCACCGTCATGCGGCCAGTTTGGCATGCCGGTGGCGCCCGCCGACACGTCCGTGCGGCCGGTTCGCGGCACGCCCCGACATCTGGCAAAATAGACAGCTGGACCGTACGCGCTCGACCCTCTATCCAGCGCTCCGGGCCACCGCAGAGCTTCCGCCGGGTGTGCACCCCACGCTCCAGGCGACGTTCAACAACTCATCTACCACTTTGGAGAATTGTGGCTGTCAAGATTCGTCTCAAGCGCTTCGGCAAGATCCGCGCGCCGTACTACCGCATCGTCGTGGCCGACTCGCGCACCAAGCGCGATGGCCGTGTCATCGAGGAGATCGGCAAGTACCACCCCACCGTGGAGCCCTCGTTCATCGAGGTCGACTCCGACCGTGCCCAGTTCTGGCTGTCGGTGGGCGCCCAGCCGACCGAGCAGGTCGCTGCGCTTCTGAAGCTGACCGGCGACTGGGGCAAGTTCAAGGGCGACAAGAACGCCGTGTCGACCGTCAAGACCGCTGAGGCCAAGGCCGAGTTCAGCGTCGACGCCGCGAAGAAGTCGGTCATCAAGCCCAAGGCCGAGAAGAAGGCGGAAGAGCCCGCCGAGGCCCCGGCCGAGGACGCCGCCGAGGCGCCCGCCGAGACCGAGTCCGAGTAATCCGGTGCTGGCCGCCGCGCTCGAGCACATCGTCAAGGGGATCGTGGATCACCCGGACGACGTCGTCATCCGTTCCTCCGCGTCACCGCGCGGTGAGGTCCTCGAAGTGCGCGTGCACGCCGACGACCGCGGACGGGTGATCGGGCGCGGCGGACGCACCGCCAAGGCGCTGCGCACGCTCATCTCCGCCCTCGCCGACGGCGCGCGCGTGCGCGTCGACGTCGCGGACGACTGACGTGGCCGCCAAGCCCGCCCGCACCCAGCTCCGCGTCGGGCGCCTCGTCAAGGCCCACGGCCTGAAGGGCGCCCTCAAGCTCGAGCTTTACACCGACGACCCCGACGGTCGCTTCACGCCCGGCGCGGTGTTCACCCTTCAGGTGCCGGAGTCCTCACCGTGGCACGGCGAGACGGTCACCGTGCGCGAGTTCAAATGGCTGAACTCCCACCCCGTCGTGTTCCTCGAGGGCGTCGACGACCGCACCGCCGCCGAGAGCATCGTGCGGGCGATCCTCTGGGTCGATCAGGATGCGAGCGCTCCGTCTGCCGAGGCCGACGCCTGGTACGACCATCAGCTGGTGGGGCTGGACGTCGTGCGAGACGATGCCGTCGTGGGGCGCGTGATCCGTGTCGATCATCTCCCGGCACAGGACCTTCTCATCGTGCGACCGGTGGATGCCCCAGACGCCGAGATCCTGGTGCCGTTCGTCACCGCGATCGTTCCCGAAGTCGACATCGCCGCCGGTCGCGTCATCGTGACCCCGCCCGCAGGGCTGTTCGAGGAGGTGCCCGCCGCAGCGGACGACGAATCAGTCGATCAGCCCGCATCCGTGACCGACGCGCCGGAGGCAGCCGTCGACGGCTCCGCGGCGGGGGAACCGACCACCCCTGAGGACGACGCCGAGCCGACCGCGGCCACGTAACGCTGCCGCGCCACCTCGGCCACCCGCGCGTCATCGCCGAGCGGGGCACCGGTGAGATCACCGCCGGCCTGCGCGACGAGGTCGGCGAAGTACCCGGGTGCCAGCAGGTACGTCGCAACCGCCACCGGCCCGCCGTCGCCGCGCGCCCGTGCGACCGCGTCGCCCACGCGAGGCGACATCGCCGAGACATACCCGACGGTCACCGGCCCGTCCCACGCCTGGGCGACCAGGGCGCGCGTCGCTTCGACGTCCACCGCCGCGCGCGCGTCACTGGACCCGGCCGCAGCGATGACCAGGGGCCAGGTGCTCACGGCCCCGGCGGCCCGCACGCGATCGATCAGCACGTCCGCCAGCAGCGGGTGCGGGCCCAGCGGCCGCGCGACGGCGACGTCGTCACCGGCCGCGCGGGTCAGATCCACCTCGGTGTGGAACCCCGTCGACAGCAGCAGCGGGACGATGACGGCTTCACCGCTCCCGCGGGCCTCGACGACGGCATCCACCGCCGGCTCCTGCACATCGACGTATGCCTCGGCCACCGTCACGTCCGGCAGCAGGAGTGCGATCCGAGAGCGCAGCGCGTCGATGGTCGCACGGCCGGCGTGGCTGTGGGTGCCGTGCGCGCAGGCGATCAGCGTCGCGGTCATGGATGCTCCCTGAGGTCTGGATCGGTCACGTTGAGACGATAGCCCCGCTTGTACACGGTAGCGATCGCCTCACGCGCGCCGAGGGCGTCCCGCAGGCGCGCGACGGCGACCTCCACGGCATGCGCGCTGGCATCGCCGCCGGGCAGCACCTCGCGCAGCTGCGCGCGTGTGACGACGGCGCCGGGCCGGCGCACCAGACGCCGAAGAATGTCGGCGGCCGAACGCGACAGGGCGACGACGCGGCCGTCGAGCACCGCGCCGCCCGATCGCACGTGCAGCATGCCCGCGACTGTCTGGATGCCGGTATCGGCACCACCGAGGCGGCCGACCACGAGGCGCACGAGCGCGCCCAGGCGCCCTCGGTCGGGCATGTGGACCGTGAGGGCCGCCTCGTGCAGCGGACCGGCGGTGATGGGGCCCACCGCCGCCGCCAGCAGCTCGCCGCGCGATGAGCGCTCGACGATCGCCGGGAGAAGTCCCAGACGGGCCGCCGAATCGAGCCATTCGCGCGCGCCGGGCGCAGAGGTGAACAGCACCGCATCGACCTCGCCGTCGGCGACCAGCCGGGTCGAGTGCTCGACCAGTGCAGGGTCGGGCGGAGGACCCCACCGGTAGACCGTCAGACTCGTGACGCGGGCTCCGGCATCGGCGAATGCCGCATCGAGACCGTCCGCGCCGGAACCGTGGTGTTGCACCGCCACGTGCGCACCCGCCACGCCCACCGTCAGCAGATGGTCCCGCACCTCGGCGGCCGTTTCAGACACGGCGACCCAATCGGCGGTCAGCCCCGCCTGCTGCACGGCACCACGAGCCTTCGGGCCGCGGGCGACGATCTGAGCGCGCGAGAGGACCACCAGCAGCGGTGTGAGCAGACCCGCCTCATCGGCGCATTCCATCCACGCGCGGAACCCGACCCCGGTGGTGGCCACCACGACGTCCGGCGGGTCGGCCAGCAGCGCACGAGTACGCGCGATGAGCTCGTCGTCGTCGACGTGGGGGATGATCGACAGGGCCGGCGCGACGATGACGCGCGCGCCATGGCGCTGCAGCGCCGAGGTGAGTTCGCCGGAGCGGCGGTCCACCGGCAGCAGGACGGTGCACCCGGCCAGCGCCGATCCGGTGGGGCGGACGATCTCGGTCATGCGTGCTCGAGGTGCGCCGCCGGCATGAGCAGCTCCGCCCGGGTGACGTCGCCGATGACGATGACCGCCGGGTTGGTCAGTCCGATGCGCGCGGCGGTGACCACGGCGGTGCCCAAGGTGGTCCGCGTCGTGCGCTGCTGCGGCGTGTGCCCGCTCTCGATGAAGGCCACCGGTCGGGCGGGCGCGGCCCCGCCGGCCAGGGCGGCGCCGACGAACCCGGGCAGTGCCTTCACGCCCATCACGACGACGACGGTGGTGGCCGTGTCCCTCAGCGCGGCGAGGGTCGCCGCCGCGGGCGCGTCCTGTCCGTTGACGATGTGCACTGCCGCGGCGACCCCGCGATGGGTCACCGGGATGCCCGCAGCCTGGGGCACGGCGATGACACTGCTGACACCGGGGACGACCTCGACGGGCACGCCCGCGGCCACGCAGGCGGCGACCTCCTCACCGCCCCGGCCGTAGACGAACGGATCACCGCCTTTGAGGCGCACCACGCGACGGCCCGCCCGAGCGTGGGCGGCCAGCAGCGCGCCGATCTCCTCCTGCGCCATCGTGTGGCGTCCGGGCGCTTTGCCGACGTCGATGATCGTGACGTCGGAGTCCACCTCGTCGAGCACTGCGGCCGGCCCCAGACGATCGTGGACGATGACGTCCGCCTCGGCGAGGAGGCGCCGAGCGCGGAGGGTGAGCAGGTCGGTGGGCCCCGGCCCGCCGCCGACCAGGTGCACCGATCCGATGCCCGCGCGCATCCGGCGCACCGGCAGGGTGGCCTCGCGCAGGTGAACCGCGATCTCGTCGCGCAGGCGGGCACTGCGCCGGGGGTCGACGCCGGTGTTCGAGACGACGCCGACGCGCACGTCCTCAGTTCCGGTCTCCGCGGTGAACCGCGCACTGCCGTGGGCGCCGTCGCCGGCGTTCACGCACCAGATCCGCTCGGCGTCGCACGCGGCGACGACGGCGCGGTCGACCGCCGCGTCCCCGGTGGCGGTGTGCACAAGCCAGGCGCCGGCGAGATGGCGGACGGCGAAGGGCTCACGAATCCATTCGACCTCGCGGGCGGTCACCAGATCGGCCGTGGGCGCGGCGAGCGCCGGGGCGACCAGCCGAATCCGGGCTCCGGCATCCATCAGCCGTCGCAGCCGTCGGGCCGCCACCACGCCGCCGCCGACGAGCACCGCCTGCCGGCCGCTGAGTTCAAGCCCCATGATCGTGGTCACGCCCCGACGCTACCCGCAGCGGTTTGCGGGGGAGTGTGCGTCGTGTTTCGGGCGTGTGACGCCGTCGGCGGCGCTCACACCGAACGGGGCGCGGCTGTGAGAGGACCGTGGCACGACCGAAACACGCCGGGAAACCGCGCGGAACCTCTCGCGGTCAGGATCGGAGCATGTTCACTGCGCCAGTCACCGTCGGCGGCCCGCGATCGCAGACGCCGCACCGCGCCGTCTGCTCGTACTGCGGCGTCGGCTGCGGTCTGTCGGTGACCGGCACCGCCGACGACGCCGGCCGGCTGCGCGTCGACGCCGTCGCCGGAGACAAGGCCCATCCGACCAACCGCGGCCGGCTGTGCACCAAGGGCGCCACCCACATCGACCTCATGTCGGCACCGGGGCGCATGTCCACCGCCATGGTGCGCAGCCGGCGCGGTGACGAACCGGCCCCCGTCGCTCTCGACGACGCTATCGCGCAGACGGCGCGCCGGCTGCGGACCGTCATCGACGAGCACGGCCCCGACGCGGTGGCCCTCTACGTGTCGGGACAGATGTCCATCGAGGCCCAGTACCTTGCGAACAAACTCGTGAAAGGCTGCATCGGCGGCATCCACATCGAGTCGAACTCACGGCTGTGCATGGCCTCGGCGGGGACCGGATACACCCAATCGCTGGGCGCAGACGGGCCGCCCGGGTCGTACGAGGATCTCGACCTGGCGGACCTGTTCTTCGTGATCGGCTCGAACATGGCCGACTGTCACCCCGTCCTGCATCTGCGGATGGCCGACCGGCTCAAGCAGGGCGCGCGGCTCATCGTGGTCGATCCGCGGCGCACGGCCACCGCCGACCAGGCGGACCTGTTCCTGCAGGTCCGCCCCGGCACCGACCTCGCGCTGCTGAACGGCCTGCTGCACCTGCTGGTGGCCGCCGGCGACATCGACGAGGAGTTCATTGCCGCGCACACCAACGGGTGGGAGCAGATGCCGGGCTTCCTCGCCGACTACACCGCTGATGCGGTCGCGGCGATCACCGGGCTGCACGAGGCCGACATCCGCACCGCGGCGCAATGGATCGGCGAGGCCGATGCCTGGGTGTCGCTGTGGACCATGGGGCTGAACCAGTCCACGCACGGCACCTGGAACACCAACGCGGTGTGCAACCTGCATCTGGCCACGGGAGCGATCTGCCGCCCCGGGAGCGGCCCGTTCTCCCTGACCGGTCAGCCCAACGCGATGGGCGGCCGAGAGATGGGCTACATGGGGCCGGGACTGCCCGGGCAGCGCACCGTGCTGCGGGCGGAGGACCGTGCCTTCGTGGAGCGGGAATGGGGGCTGCCGCCCGGAGCGCTGCGCGCCGAGTCGGGGCCGGGGACCATCGGGTTGTACCGCGGCATGGCGGCCGGCGACATCAAAGCGGCGTGGATCATCTGCACCAACCCCGTCGCCTCGGTGGGCAGTCGTGCGACGGTCATCGACGCGCTCGAAACGGCCGAGCTGGTCATCGTGCAGGATCTGTACGCCGACACGGCCACCGCCGCATATGCGGACATCTTGCTGCCGGCCGCGCTGTGGGTGGAGTCCGAGGCGGTCACCGTCAGCAGCGATCGCACCGTGAGCCTCACCGAACGCGTGGCCGACCCGCCGGGCGATGCGCTGCCTGACTGGGAGATCATCTGTCGCATCGCCCGGGCGATGGGGTACGGCGACGCGTTCGGTTTCGCATCGGCGCAGGACGTCTTCGACGAGCTCCGCCGGTTCGCCAACCCGCGGACGGGCTGGGACATGCGCGGCATCAGCTACTCGCGGCTGCGGGCCGGTCCGGTGCAGTGGCCCAGCCCGCCGGGTGACACGGCAGCGCGACACCCGATTCGCTATCGCAACGACGGGGAGAGCAGCCCCGTGCACGTCGCCACGGACGGAACGGTCCCGGCGCTTGCCTTCGCCACCGACGATCGGCGAGCCCGCTTCTTGGCCCGCCCGCATGTCGAAGCCGCCGAACTGCCCGACGACGCGTTCGGCTTCGTGCTGAGCACGGGGCGGCTCCCGCATCAGTGGCACACCATGACCAAGACGGGGCGAGTGGCCAAGCTTGCCCGGCTCACCCCGGCGCCGTTCGTCGAGCTCCACCCGTCCGATGCCGCGGCAGCCGGCATCGCCGCCGGCGATCAGGTGGAGGTCACGTCACGGCGCGGGCGTGTGACACTGTCGGCCGCACTCAGCGACCGGGTGCGTCCCGGCTGCGCGTTCGCGCCCTTCCATTGGAACGACGCGCACGGGCCGGACCTCACCGTCAACGCGCTCACGCAGGAGGCCGTCGATGCCGACAGCCTGCAGCCTGAGTTGAAGGTCACCGCCGTGGCGCTGCGGCGAGTGGGGCCGGCACCGGAAAGCGTGGATGCCGGAACCGACACGACGGCGGCGGATCTGCTCCGCGCGGGTACCGCCCCCCACACGCGCCAGGCAGTCGCGGACCTCGCCACACCGCGGCCCGCCCTGACAGTGCCCGAAGAGGCGTACCTCACCGCCTTCCTGACCGGGCTGGCCGTGCGGCCGCCGGCCGCGGGCGCCGTGCCCATCATCCCGGCGGACGCGCCCGTCGGCGCGGCAGCGCGCGCATGGTTCGACGGGCTGCTGGCCGGCAGCTACTCGCGCGTGCCGCGCCCGCCGGCATCCACCCCCGAGGTGTTCGTGC
>JAEXHA010000076.1 GCA_023450335.1 Actinomycetes bacterium
CGGCTGGACCGCTCACCCTCATGCAGGTGCGTGACGCGTGGGCCGAGGTCCTCAACCGCCTCGAGCCGGTCAGCCGCTCGTCATGGATGATCGCCAGCGCCGCGCGGCCGGTCGCCTACACCGGCGACGACGTGCTGACGCTGTCGTTCCAGAGCCAGGCAGACGTCGCGGCGTTCAAGAAGCTCAACGCCGGCAAGGGCCCGAGCGAAGATCTGCGCGGTGCGATCCAGTCGGTGCTCGGCGTGCGGGTCAAGTACATCGCGCGCCACGACGCCGAACCGGCGCCCGCACCGCCCGGGTCGCTTCCCGCCGCGCCGGCCGGCGACCAGCCCAGCCCGCCGCACCCAGAGGAGCCCTCCTCAGGGCCGAGACCCTCGCACGACGACACGGCCGCCGGTCGCCCCGGTGGCGGCAGCGCACCCGCCCACATCGCTCCCGCGCCCGAATCCGCGGACACCGCACCAGGATCCGCGAGCGCCGCACCGGGATCCGCGCCCAGCGCGCAGGCGAACGCGAGCACCGCACCGGCGAACGCAGCCTCGGCTTCCTCGCAGGCGGCGCCCCCGCGACCGCATGCCGCACCGCCTACCTCGCCGCACCAACGCCCGGCCCCGTCCGCGGCGGCTGCCTCGCCCGTGACCGAATGGGCCGTCGCGGTGATCCCCGGCGCCGACACGGCACCGGCCACTCCGGGCCTCGCGGTCGACGACGAGCCTGAAGACGCCGCACCCACACCCCAGCACACCATGACCGCCGTGCGTGACGGGGCGATCGTCGCCGAGCCCGAGCCCGGTCCCTACGACGACGACGCGCCACCGCCGCCCGAAGACTTCGACGCCCCCGTACCGCCGCGGGCGCCGGTCGTGGTCGAGCGTCCCGCCGCGCGTCCGCCGGTATCCCGCCCCGCGCGCGGCGGCGGCATCGAGCGGGTCGGCGAAGCCGTCGTCCGCCAGATGCTCGGCGCGACATTCCTCCGCGAAGAGCCCTACACACCCCCGACGAGGTTCAACTAGCCCATGTACGACGGCATCGTCCAGGATCTCATCGACGAGTTCGGGCGCCTTCCGGGCATCGGCCCGAAGTCGGCGCAGCGCATCGCGTTCCACATCCTGCAGACCCCCACTTTCGACGTGACCCGTCTGTCGCAGCTGCTCGGCGAGCTGCGCGAGCGGGTGCGGTTCTGCGAGGTGTGCGGCAATGTCTCCGAGCAGGAGCGCTGCGCCATATGCCGCGACCCGCGTCGCGACGAATCGCTCATCTGCGTCGTCGAAGACGCGAAGGACGTCGCCGCGATCGAGCGCACCCGCGAGTTCCGCGGCCGGTATCACGTGCTCGGCGGGGCCATCAGCCCCATCGCCGGCGTCGGGCCCGATGACCTGCGCATCGCCCAGCTCATGCAGCGGCTCGCCGACGGCACCGTGCAGGAGGTCATCCTGGCCACCAACCCCAACCTCGAGGGGGAGGCGACGGCGACGTACCTCAGCCGTCTGCTGCACACCCTCGAAATCCGCGTCACGCGACTGGCGTCGGGGCTTCCCGTCGGCGGCGACCTCGAATACGCAGACGAGGTGACGCTCGGCCGCGCGTTCGAAGGGCGCCGTAACGTCTGATGGCCGCCGTCTCCGGGCGGGCATGGCTGCTCTACGCGGCGATGGCGGTGCTGTGGGGCATCCCATACCTGTTCATCAGCCAAGCCGTCGAGAGCTACTCGCCGGCCGCCGTGGTCGCCGGTCGCACGCTGCTGGGAGCGGCGGTCCTGCTGCCGATCGCGATCCACCGCCGTGCGTTGCGCCCCGCGCTGCGGGTGTGGCCGTGGGTGCTCGCGTTCGGTGCCATCGAGATGGCCGGTCCGTTCTTCCTGCTCAGTCATGCCGAGCAGACCATCCCGTCCGGCGCCACGGGGCTGCTGGTGGCCACCGTCCCGCTGTTCGCCGCGATCATCGCGCTGCTGCGCGGCGACCGGTCCGCGTTCACCCCGCTGCGGGCGCTCGGCCTGCTGATCGGTTTCGGCGGCGTCGCGATCACGGTGTCCGGCCCGGGCCTGGGCATCGGCACCGACCCGGCCGCGATGCTCGCCGTCGGCGAGGTGCTGCTGACCGCCGTCCTCTACGCCATCGCGCCGTTCATCATCGTGACCAAGCTCAAGGGCATCCCGTCGATGGGAACCATAAGCCTCGCGCTGCTGGCGGTCGGCCTCGTATATCTGCCCATCGCGCTGGCCACCCAGCACGAGGTACCCACCGTGCGCAGCACCGTGTCACTGGTCGCACTGGGTGTGCTGTGCTCGGCCGTCGCCTTCATCGGATTCTTCGCGCTCATCGGCGAGGTCGGGCCGGTGCGGGCGCCGCTGTTCACCTACGTCAACCCCGTCGTCGCGATCGGGCTCGGCGTCGTCATCCTGGGGGAGCAGCTCACGTCCGGACTGCTGCTGGGCTTCCCCCTCGTCATCGTCGGATGCTGGCTCGCCGCCACCGGAGGCCGGCTGCGCCGTCGGCGCCTGCCCGAGATGCCCGCCAGCGTGCCACCCACCGAAGCACCTCCCGTCGCGTAATCCGGCCGCGGCGCGCACCCGAATGGATGCCGGAATTCGGCGCCGGCGGCCCCGGGGGATGCCGCGGTCGCACGCCCGCCGTCCGAAGGGATGCCCGGGCCCGTATGCCGGTCCGTCAGGGCCGCACGCGCGCGCGGGCGCGCCGCACTCCGCTCAGTGTCGCGCGCAACGGCTGACCGAGGTAGATACCCAGCGACGCGCCCACGGCCAGCGCGATGCCGACCGTGGCCGCGAATGTCAGCGTCGTGAAACCGGCCAGCAGCACCGTGGTGTCCTCCCCGGACTCGACGACGCTCAGCAGCCCGCGGAACACCGCGGCACCGGGCACCATCGGCAGGATCGCCGCCGTCGTGATCGCCACCGACGGCACATGCAGCCGGAAGGCCAGCAGCACCCCGACGAAGCTGCCCAGGAACGCCCCGACGCCGCTGGCTGCCGCCACGTCGAACCCCAGCGCCGTCGCCGCGAGGTACCCCGTCCAAGCGACGACGCTCAACAGCAGGCTCACCACGACGATGCGCGAACCGGCGCCGTTGAACACGGCGACGGCGATGGCGATGATCGCCGCACCGAGGAACTGCAGCGCGAGCGCTCCGAGCGGCAGCGTCTCGCTCGGCGGCGCCATCGGCAGGCCGATCACCTTCGCCGTCTCGAGTCCGATCAGAATGCCCAGCACGAGGCCGAGCGTGTGGGTGGTCAGTTCGAGGATGCGGCCCATCGCCGTCAGGGCGAACCCGTCGATCGCGTCCTGCGCCGCGCCCACCACGGTCAGTCCCGCCAGCATCAGCACGATGCCGGACGCGACGATCACCGACGGGCGGATGCCGGCTGCCGGTGGCCACCCGGTCAGCTGCAGCAGTGGCGACAGGGCGGCCACGATCGTCAGCACGAACCCGCCGGCGATCTGACTGAAGAAGAACGGCACCCGCGCCTTCGACATGCCGTACTGCGTCAGGGCGGCCAGCCCCGCGCCGATGAACGCGAAGGCGATGCCCAGCCAGTTCACGCCGAACATGACGGCCACGCCCACAGCCAGCAGCGCCTGCGCACCGACGACGACGGCGGGGGGATACCGGAACGCCGCCCGCCGAATGGTCCGGTACTGCTCGTACGCGGCATCCACCGGCAGCCCCGTCTGGATGTCGGCGACCAGCGCTTGCAGTCGCTGCAGCTTGTCGTGGTCGGGCACCGACCCCCGAACGACGCGCAGCAGCGTGATCGGCCTCGCCGCACCGGCCCGGTGGTGCGCGGCGGTGATGGCGTTGTAGGTCACCTCGACATGCACGGGCCGGAGGCCATACGCCCCCGCGACCCGCACGATCGTGAGGGCGACCTCGCTCGCCGGTGCCCCCGCGACCAGCGTCGATTCGCCGATGCGCACCGCCAGATCGAGGATGCGCGCGGCGAGGGCGTCGTCCATGATGGGCAACGCCTCGGTGAACGCATCGGGGGAGTGCGCCGGGCGGACCATTTCGGTCAGCGAGGCGAAGACCCCGCGGCGACGTGACGCCATCAGAGCGGTGCGAACGCGTCGGGGTCGTTGCGCAGCGTCGTCTCGAGCGCGTGCTCGATGTCCTCGTCCTCGAGCGTGTAGGTCTCGTCGATCCGCTCCTCGGCCTCTTCGCGGCTCTCATCGTCGAGGTCGCGCTCTTCGAGCACGGCGTTGTCGATGGCGCCGGCGGCCGATTCCAGACCGAAGAACCGATACGACTCGACGACCGCGTCCGAGGGATACACCGGGTCGTTCGCGTGCATCTCGACGGCGGCGAGCAGCCCGCCGTTCATGACCAGGCCGTGAAAGGTCAGCACGGTCAGCAGCGCCGCGTCTCCGGGGCGCTCGGCGGCGCCGGGCGACTCCAGGTCGAGGGCGCGGTTCCACACATCATCAGTGAGGGAGCTCATGCCCACCACGGTACGCCGTCGCCGTCACATGGGAAGGGTCGGTCCGGCGCGCTCCCTACAATGGCTGGTGGGGTTGCGGCATCCGCGCACCCGCCGGTCGGTCGCGACCGGCCGTCTCCCGGGAGTTTTGACACGTGGCGCTGATCGTCCAGAAGTACGGCGGGTCGTCCGTCTCCGACGCCGAGAGCATCAAGCGCGTCGCCAAACGCATCGTCGACGCGCGACGTGCCGGCGACGACGTCGTGGTGGCCGTCAGCGCGATGGGCGACACGACCGACGAACTGCTCGACCTGGCCGCGCAGGTCTCGCCCATTCCGGCGCCGCGTGAACTCGACCTCCTGCTGTCCAGCGGTGAGCGCATCTCGATGGCGCTGCTGGCCATGGCGATCCACTCGATGGGCTTCGAAGCGCGCTCGTTCACCGGCATGCAGGCCGGCATGCTCACCACCGCCGACCACGGCTCGGCCCGCATCGTCGATGTCACCCCCACGCGTGTGCGCGAGGCGCTCGACGAGGGCGCGATCGTCATCGTCGCCGGATTCCAGGGTTTCAACACCGACACGCGCGACATCACCACGCTCGGTCGGGGCGGATCCGACACGACGGCCGTGGCGCTGGCCGCCGCGCTCAAGGCCGATGTCTGCGAGATCTACAGCGACGTCGACGGCATCTTCACCGCCGACCCGCGCGTGGTGCCGCAGGCCCGCAAGCTGTCCACCGTCGGCGCCGAGGAGATGCTCGAGCTGGCCGCCAACGGTGCCAAAGTCCTGTACATCCGTGCGGTCGAGTACGCCCGCCGTCACGGCGTCATGATCCACGCCCGCTCGTCGTTCAGCTCGGGCCCCGGCACGTATGTGCTCGGCCCCGGGATGACGGCGCCGGAGGGCACCAAGGGAGAAGAGATGGAAGAGCCGATCGTCGCGGGTGTCGCGACCGACATGAGCCAGGCCAAGATCACCGTCATCGGCGTGCCGGATGTGCCCGGCAAGGCCGCGGAGATCTTCAAGATCGTCGCCAAGAGCGGCGCCAACGTCGACATGATCGTGCAGAACGTGTCGGCGGCGGCGACCGGACGCACCGACATCTCGTTCACCCTGCCCAAGTCCGAGGCCTCCACCGCGCTGCGCGCCCTGGCATCCGAGCAGGGCGACGTCGGCTTCGAGAGCCTCGTGCACGACGACCAGATCGGCAAGCTGTCGGTCGTGGGCGCGGGCATGCGCTCGCACTCGGGTGTGTCGGCCACGCTGTTCGAAGCGCTGTCGACCGCCGGCGTGAACATCGAGATGATCTCGACCTCCGAGATCCGCATCTCGGTGGTCGTGCGCGGCGACGACCTGGCCGAAGCGGCGCGCATCGTCCACACCGCGTACGGTCTGGACGGCGACGTCGAAGCGGTCGTGCACGCCGGCACCGGCCGCTGATCGCGCGGAGAACCTCCTTCCGGCGGCGGGATGCCGGTGGCAGTCAGCCGCCGGTATCGGGCCGTCCGCGTGCGTCACATCGGGGCCTGTGGCACGGCCCGGCCGGTAGACTCGCGGCATCCGCCCGCGCGGGCACCGCCACCCCCGCCGCCATCACGACCGCCGTAAGGAATACTCGCTATGACCCGTATCTCTGACTCCGGACTCTCCGTCGCCATCGTCGGCGCCACCGGCCAGGTGGGGACGGTCATGCGCGAGATTCTGGCGGAGCGTGACTTCCCGATCCGCGAGCTGCGGCTGTTCGCCACGGCCCGCAGCGCCGGCACCGCCGTCGAGTT
Source organism: Actinomycetes bacterium (assembly GCA_023450335.1). Taxonomy (GTDB): domain Bacteria; phylum Actinomycetota; class Actinomycetes; order Actinomycetales; family Microbacteriaceae; genus Microbacterium. The sequence continues at coordinate 6,213 of JAEXHA010000076.1, forward strand.
CGCCGGCCAGAGCGTGATCATCGAGGACGTGGCCACCGCCGACCCCGCCGGAGTCGACATCGCCCTGTTCTCTGCCGGTGCGACCGGCTCGCGCGCGCACGCGCCCCGCTTCGCCGCGGCCGGCGCCGTCGTCATCGACAACTCCAGCGCGTGGCGCATGGACCCTGAGGTGCCGCTGGTGGTCAGCGAGGTCAACCCGCACGCGACCGAGAACCTGCCCAAGGGCATCATCGCCAACCCCAACTGCACCACGATGGCTGCCATGCCCGTGCTGAAGGCGCTCGACGCCGAGGCGGGCCTGGAGCGCCTCATCGTCAGCACCTACCAGGCCGTCTCGGGTTCGGGACTGGCGGGAGCCCAGGAGCTGCTCGGCCAGGTCGAGGGCGTCCTCGCCCAGGGCAACACGCTCGACCTCGTCCACGACGGCAGCGCGGTCGACTTCCCGCAGCCTGAGAAGTATGTGGCACCCATCGCGTTCGACGTCATCCCGCTGGCGGGCAACCTCGTCGACGATGGGCTGAACGAGACCGACGAGGAGAAGAAGCTCCGCAACGAGAGCCGCAAGATCCTCGAGCTGCCGGACCTGCGCGTCGCCGGCACCTGCGTGCGCGTTCCCGTCTTCACGGGCCATTCGCTGTCGATCCACGCGGAGTTCGCCCGCGACATCACCCCCGACCGGGCACGCGACGTGCTCGCCGACGCTCCCGGCGTCGTCCTCGAAGAGGTGCCGACACCGCTGCACGCCGCCGGCAAGGACCCCAGCTTCGTCGGCCGCATCCGCGCCGACCAGTCCGCACCCGAAGGCAAGGGGCTCGTGCTGTTCATCAGCAATGACAACCTGCGCAAGGGGGCCGCGCTGAACACGGTGCAGATCGCCGAGGTGGTCGCGCAGCGCCTCAGTGCGAGCGTCGCCCGCTGACCCCCACGTCCGCGAGAGAACAACTGCCGGACGAGAGAACGGGTGTTACCCGTGCCCTCGGCGCGCAGTTGTTCTCTCGCGGTGAGGGGGCGCGGGCTCGCGGAGGGTGTCGCCGAGTCGCGGAAAGTGCTCGCCGGGCAAGATCGGCGAAAGTTCGCGGATGCCGGGGGCAGCCCCCGGCCAGGGGGCGGAGGTCTCGACGCCTAGACTGGTGCATTGTGAGTGAACCAGTCGACGTCGTCCTGATCGGTGGGGGCATCATGAGTGCCACCCTGGGAACACTGCTGCACCAGCTGCAGCCGGACTGGAAGATCGTCGTCTGCGAGCGACTGTCCGACGTCGCCTTGGAATCGTCCAATGCGTGGAACAATGCCGGCACCGGCCACGCCGCGCTGTGCGAGCTGAACTACATGCCCGCCGGCCCCGACGGCGAAGTCGACCCGGCCAAGGCGGTCTCGATCAACGAGCAGTTCCAGCAGAGCCGTCAGCTGTGGACCTCATGGATCGACCAGGGTCTGCTCGACGAACCGTCGACGTTCATCAATGCCACGCCGCACATGACGTTCGTGCGCGGCGAGAAGGACGTCGCCTACCTGAGGAAGCGCTACGAGGCGCTCAAGGACCAGCCGCTGTTCTCCGGCATCGAGTACTCCGAGGACTCCCGCGTCATCAACCAGTGGGCGCCGCTGCTGATGCAGCGCCGCCGCAAGGGCGAGCCGTTCGCGGCCACGCGCGTGCCCGCCGGCACCGACGTGGACTTCGGTGCGCTGACGAGGCAGCTGTTCGACGGGCTGAAGAAGGACGGCGTCGAGGTCGTCACCAACCGCGAGGTGCGGGGGCTCGACAAGCAGAAGGACGGCACCTGGAAGGTGTCCTACCGCAACGCGCTGGGCAAGACCCCCGGCAGCCTCACCGCCCGGTTCGTGTTCGTCGGCGCGGGCGGCTGGGCTCTCAAGCTGCTGCAGAAGTCCGGCATCCCCGAGATCTCCGGCTACGGCGTGTTCCCCATCGGCGGACAGTTCCTCAAGACCAGCAATCCGGCCATCGTCGCGCAGCACCACGCCAAGGTGTACTCCCAGGCCTCGGTGGGCGCCCCGCCGATGTCGGTGCCGCACCTGGACACCCGCGTCGTCGACGGCGAGGCGTCGCTGCTGTTCGGCCCGTTCGCGACGTTCAGCCCCAAATTCCTCAAGAACGGGCGCATCACCGACATCGTCGCGCAGGTGCGCCCCGGCAACCTGTGGCCGATGCTCAAGGTCGCCATCGACAACCCGAGCCTGATCACCTACCTCGTCGGCGAGCTGCTGAAGAACCACGCGAAGAAGGTCGACTCGCTGCGGGTGTTCATGCCCACCGCGAAGGACGAGGACTGGGAGCTCATCCAAGCCGGTCAGCGCGCGCAGGTGATGAAGAAGGACCCCGACAAGGGCGGCGTGCTGCAGTTCGGCACAGAGGTCGTCACCTCCGCCGACGGCTCGATCGCCGGCCTGCTGGGCGCCTCGCCGGGGGCATCCACGGCGGCATCGATCATGCTGAACCTGCTCGCGACCTGCTTCCCCGACCGCATCGAGGGGTGGAAGCCGGCGCTGACCGAGCTCATCCCCAGCTACGGCGAGACGCTCAACACCGATCCGGCACTCGCGGCCGCATCGGTCACGCGCACCGCCGCCGCACTCGACATCAACGCCTGACGCATGGCGCGCCCGGCGACGCTGACCCGCGCAGTGCGGATGCCGGTGGTGCTGGCCGCGGCCCTGCTCGCCGTCCTGCTGGTGTGGCTGCCGGCATCCACCGCGCACGCCGACGTCGACGACTTCACGTTCGAGTCGTTCACCGGCGACTACTTCCTGAGCCGCTCCGCCGACCAGCGCTCGCAGCTGTACGTCATCGAGACGCTCGTGGCCGCCTTCCCGGAGTTCGACCAGAACAAGGGGCTCGTGCGCGCGCTGCCCAAGACCCAGTCGGGCATCGACCTCGACACCGACGTCGTGTCGGTCACCGGCCCCGACGGCGCCGCGGTGCCGTGGTGGACCGAAGAGGACGACGACTGGGTCTACGTGCTCACCGGCGACGACTCCTACGTCCACGGCGCGCAGGAGTACACGTTCCGGTACACGATGAGCGACGTCGTGGTGCGCTTTCCCGATGCCGACACCGGCACCACCGCCGAGGAGTTCTACTGGGACACCGTCGGCACCGACCACCCGCAGCCGGTCGATCGCGCCGACATCACCGTGCACGTCATCGGGTCGGCGGCCGCGGGCCTGCTCGACGGCTCGGCATCGTGCTACGAGGGCGCCGAGGGCTCGACGCAGGCGTGCGAGCTGAACGGCCCCGACACCGGCGCGCAATGGCCGTATGACGCCGCGTCGTGGGCGTCGTGGCACGGCGCCTCGGCGTCGGGTGCGGTGTCGTTCACCGCACAGGTGACCCAGCTGGGCGCCGACGAGAACGTCACCGTCGCGCTCGGGTTCACGCCCGGCACGTTCGCCGCACCGACGGTGCCGCCGCCACCCGCCTACCCGTGGTGGCACTGGATCCTGCCGGTGCTGGGAATGGCACTGGCCGTGCTCGGTCTGCCGGTGCTGCTCGCGGTGCGATGGATGCTGCGGCGCAACCCCGACCGCACGCCCGTCATCGTGCGGTACACCCCCGCCGACGACGAGTCGCTCACGCTGTCGGCCGGCGTGCTGGACGTTCCGGCCCGCGCGTTGGCCGCACACACCGTGGACCTGGCCGTGCGCGATGTGCTCGAGATCCACGGCACCGGCGACCGTGCCGACCCCGAGGACTTCGAGCTCGTCCTCACCGCCCCGGACGGCCTCGACGCCGACGATCGACGCATCGTGCAGACGCTGTTCGGCCGCAAGGCGGGCGTCGGCGCGCGCGTGACGCTCACCGACTTCGCCTCCTCGCCGCCCAAGCGGGCCGTGACGTACGTCCGCCGCATCGACCAGTTCACCGTGCAGCGCGGGTATCGCGCGACGCGTCCCGCCTGGGCGGGCGGGCTGCGTCTGGGCATCACCTTCGGTGCCGTGCTGACAGCGCTGTTCCTGCTGGGCACCCTCGATGAGAGCATCGTGCCGGGATGGGCCGTCCTCGCCGGGCTGGCGGCGTGCGTCGTCGCCTTCCTCGCGGCGATCGCGATCCGCATGCCCGAAACGGTGCTCACCGTCGCCGGCGGCATGCACGCGCACGAGCTGGACGGCATCAGGCAGTACATCGGCCTCGTGGAGGAAGAGCGGCTCAAGGCCGCGCAGTCGCCGCAGACGGCTGACCTCGTCAGCGCCGGCCGCCGTGCCTACGGCGACAACCGTCCCGGCAGCGTCGTCAACGTCTACGAGCGGCTGCTGCCGTATGCGGTGCTGTTCGGCATGGAGACGGAGTGGGCGAAGGTCATCCGCGCGGCGCTGCCGGATGCGCAGGTGGCGCAGCGCGCCGTGCTGTTCGACGCGATCTCGTCACGCTCGCTCGCGCGGGCGTCGGCCTCGGTCGGCCGGCTGGCGGCCACGCCCGTCTCCGGGACGGGCGGGTCGGGGTCGTCGTGGAGCTCGTCCAGCAGCGGCTGGTCGTCATCGGGTGGGTCGTTCGGCGGCGGGTTCTCCGGCGGTGGTGGGGGAGGCGGCGGCATCGGCGGACGCTGACGCCGCGAACGCGATGCGCCTGTGGTCCCTGCACCCCGCGATCCTCGATCGCGCGGCGTTGATCGCATGCTGGCGCGAAGCGCTGCTCGCGCAGAAGGTGCTGGCCGGGCACACCCGCGGCTACACACGCCACCCGCAACTCGAGCGGTTCCGCGCCACTTCCGACCCGCTCGGCGCCGTCGGTCACTTTCTCGGGGTCCTCCACGTCGAGGCGACGGCACGCGGCTACCGGTTCGACGCATCGCGCATTGCGATGCCGGACGCGGTGACCCCGCGCATCCCGGTCACCGACGGTCAACTCGCCTACGAGCTGGAGCACCTGCGGCGCAAAGTGACGGCGCGCGACCCGCACTGGCTGGCGCGGCTGCCCGAGATCGCGACGGCCGCGGAGACGTTCGTCGTGGTGCGCGGCGGGATCGAGCGGTGGGAGCGGCCGTGACCCAACGCCGCGCCCGGTGCACCGGTCAGTAGACTCGTCCGGTGGCCAAACTGTACTTCCGCTACGGCGCGATGAACTCCGGGAAGTCCACGGCACTGCTGCAGGCCGCCTACAACTACGAGGAGCGCGGTCAGCACGTGCTGCTGGCCAAGCCCGAGATCGACACCAAGGGCGCCGACCGCATCTCGAGCCGGCTCGGCGTCGACCGCGAGGTCGACTTCCTGATCCGGCCCGGCGACGATGTGCGCGCACTGTTCGCCGAGCACCGCCGCCGGGTGCAGGAGCGCGCCGAAGACGCCCTCATCCCCGAGTCGGCGGCCACCGGCGCACGGCCCGACGTGGCGTGCCTGCTCATCGACGAGGCCCAATTCCTCACCCCCGCGCAGGTGGACGATCTGCTGCGGATCGTGGTCGAGGACGGCATCCCGGTGCTGGCATACGGCATCCGCACCGACTTCCAGACCCGCGCCTTCCCGGGCTCGGCGCGTCTGCTCGAGCTCGCCCACACGCTCGAAGAGCTCAAGACCATCTGCCGCTGCGGCCGCAAGGCGCTGTTCAACGCGCGGTTGGTCGGTGGCCGGTTCGTGTTCGACGGCGACCAGGTCGCCATCGACGAGCTCTCGGCCGATCGGGTCACCTACGAGTCGATGTGCGCGCGCTGCTACCTCGAGGAGTCCGGCGGCCGCCTGCGCTGAGATGACGGCGGCGGTGACGGCCGAGTTGCGTGGTCAGACCATGCGGACTAACGTGGTCCGGCATCAGGAAGGATGTCGATGACCGACACACCCACCCCACGCGCCTGGCGCGTCGTGCTGGAGAAGATCGAGAGCGATCTGCTCAGCGGCACGCTCGGCCCCGGCGACCACCTCCCGCCCGAGCGGGAGCTCTCTTCGACCCTCGGTGTCGGCCGTTCCAGCGTGCGTGAGGCGCTGCGCGTGCTCGAGGTCATGGGTCTGATCCGCACCGGCACCGGCTCCGGTCCGACATCCGGCGCGATCATCATCGCAACGCCCGAGGGTGGACTCGCGCAGTTCCTGCGCCTGCAGGTGGCCGCCCAGGGCTTCCCGATCGACGATGTCGTCGAGACCCGGCTGCTCCTGGAGGACTGGGCCGTCGCCCACCTCGCTGGCGGCGAGAATGCCGACCTGTCGGCGGTGCGCGCCACCCTCGCCGCGTTGGATGCCGAAGATCTCACCCGCGACGAGTTCCTCGCGCTCGACGCGCAATTCCACATGGCACTGGCCGACGCCGCCGGCAACCAGATCGTCTCCGCCACCATGAACGGACTGCGCTCGGTCATCGAGGGCTACGTGCGCACCGGTGCCGCCCTCATCGCCGACTGGGACGACGCCTCACGGCAGCTGCAGCACGAACATCACGGCATCCTCGACGCCATCGACCAGCACGACATCGAGAGCGCGCGCGAGCGCGTCCGCACGCATATCACCGGCTATCTCGCCGCGACCGGCCTGCGCGGCTGATCCGGCATCCAGGAAGGAACCCCATGGTCCAGCGTCAGCTGCCCCAGATCTCCGAACTGCTCGAGCTCATGCAGTTCAAGAAGCCCGAGTTCAACGGCAAGAAGCGCCGCCTCGGCGCCGCCTTGACCATCGGCGACCTGCGCACGATCGCGAAACGGCGCACCCCCAAGGCCGCCTTCGACTACACCGACGGCGCCGCTGAGGGCGAGCTGTCGCTGGCCCGCGCGCGGCAGGCGTTCGAAGACATTGAATTCCACCCCGACATCCTGCGCCCGGCCGAGAACGTCGACATGTCCACGCAGATCCTCGGCGGGCCCTCATCGCTGCCCTTCGGCATCGCGCCCACCGGATTCACCCGCCTCATGCAGACCGAAGGCGAAGTGGCCGGGGCCTCGGCGGCCGGCGCCGCCGGCATCCCCTTCACCCTCTCCACTCTCGGCACGACGTCGATCGAGGCTGTGCGCGCCGCCAACCCGCACGGGCGCAACTGGTTCCAGCTGTACGTCATGCGCGAGCGCGAGATCTCCTACGGCCTCGTGCAGCGGGCAGCGGATGCCGGTTTCGACACGCTCATGTTCACCGTCGACACCCCGGTGGCCGGCGCCCGCCTGCGCGACAAGCGCAACGGCTTCTCCATTCCGCCGCAGCTGACTCTCGGCACGATCATCAACGCGATCCCGCGGCCGTGGTGGTGGTTCGATTTCCTCACCACGCCGAGCCTGGAGTTCGCGTCGCTGACCACCACCGGCGGCACCGTCGGCGAGCTGCTGGACGCCGCCATGGACCCGACCATCAGCTACGAGGACCTCGAGGTCATCCGGTCGCTGTGGCCGGGCAAGATCGTCGTGAAGGGCGTGCAGAACGTGCCCGACTCCAAGAAGCTGGTCGACCTCGGCGTCGACGGCATCATCCTCTCCAACCACGGCGGGCGCCAGCTCGACCGCGCGCCCGTGCCGTTCCGCCTGCTCCCGCAGGTCGTGCGCGAGGTCGGCAAGGACGCCACGATCATGGTCGACACGGGCATCATGAACGGTGCCGACATCGTGGCATCGGTCGCCCTGGGCGCGAAGTTCACGCTCATCGGCCGCGCGTACCTGTACGGTCTCATGGCCGGCGGGCGCGCCGGGGTGGACCGTACGATCGCGATCCTGCGCAGCGAGATCGAGCGCACCATGAAGCTGCTGGGCGTGTCGACGCTGGCCGAGCTCGAGCCGCGCCATGTGACGCAGCTGCAGTCGCTCGTGCCCGTGGCCCCGCTGCCGGCCCGCCGGGCGCCCGCGCGCACGGCCACGAAGGCCTGACGCCCCGGCGCGCCCCCAGCCGCGAGAGAACAACTGGTGGACGAGAGAACGGGTGATACCCACTCTCTCGGCGCCCCGTTGTTCTCTCGCGGTCGGAGGGGCCTCGCGGGCGCGCGCGGTCGCGGGCGCGGCGCGGGTCAGCGCGCGGGGAGCGTGGGGATGAGCTCCTCGAGGTATGTGACGGTGTCCTCCCACCCGGTCACGGCGTGGCAGGTCACGCCCATCGCGAGGACGGGGTAGTCGTTGCCATGCTCATCGAGCCGGTCGCCCACGAACAGCATGTCGTCGAGCGAGATGCCGGTCTGCTCGGCCAGCTGTCGCATGCCGTACGCCTTGTCGATGCCGCGCTGAGTGATGTCGACAGAGGTCGACCCGCCCGAGCGCACTTCGAGGTCGGGGATGCGTGCGGCCACGGCGTCGCGCAGCGCATTCTTCTTGTCCCCGGTCGGGTCCCACGCCTTCTTCGCCTCGAGCGGGGCGGTCTGTCCGAGCGCCGAGAACGTGATCTGCGAGCCGCGGTCTTCGAGGATCTCGCCCCAGGTCTGGCTCTCCCACAGCCCTAGCCGCCGCGCCTCCTGCTCGACCGCCGTGAGCGCGCGCTGCTTCTCATCCTCGGTGAGCGCGTGGGCGTAGACGGTGTCGACACCGGCCGGGCCGAGCCGGTAGTACTGGGTGCCGCACGTGGGCAGCAGGTGGATGTGCGAGCGGATGCCGGTGTCCGCAGCAGGCAGCCGGTCGACCACCTGGGTCTGGAACTGCTGCAGCTGGCCCCCTGAGATCACGGCGACCTCGACCCGCTCGGCCAGCGCCAGCAGGAGCTCGCCCATGCGCGGTGAAATGGCGCTCTTGGACGGCGCGAGGGTGTCGTCCAGATCGAAGGCGACAAGGCGGACAGTGCTCATGCGAGGCCTCTCGTTTTTCGCGGTGATCAGACGAGAGGCTCCGTCCGGCGGACCGGGCGGAGCCTCTTGACTGGTCGGGGTGACAGGATTTGAACCTGCGGCCTCTTCGTCCCGAACGAAGCGCGCTACCAAGCTGCGCCACACCCCGGTGGCAACCCTGAGAGTCTACCCTCTTGCGCCCCCGATGCCGAATCGGGCCGCGCCGCAACGGATCATGCCACAGCCGTGAGGGTGAGCACGGACGCCTCAGGCCGGCATCCGAATCGCACCGGTGCGTAGATCGAATGACCGAGCCCTGCGCTGACGTTGAGCGGCACGCTGCGGCCGGCCGACGTCCAGGTGCTGAGCCCGCGTGCCTGGTCGAGGGGAATGTCGCAGTTGGCCACGAGCGCCGACGGCGAGAACGGGATGCGCACCTGGCCACCGTGGGTGTGCCCCGCGAAGATCGCGGCGGCGTCCAACTCCACGAAGCGGTCGAGCACACGCCGGTAGGGGGCGTGGGTGACGCCGATCGTCAGCGCCCGCTCGCGGGGCAGCGCGGCGACCGCTGTGGGAAGGGCATCGAGGTCGTCCCAGTCACGGTGGGCATCGGACACGCCGAACGCACCCACCGTGAGCCCGGCGATCTCGACCGCCGCGGCGGCGTTGTTGAGGTCGTGCCAGCCGAGTTCGTCGGTGAAGTAGGCGTCCATCGCGTCGGTGTCCAGCGCCGCGCTGGAGTAACTGCGCTCGGACGGCCCCGCGAAGTAGTTCAGCGGGTTACGGGCGATGGGACCGATGACGTCGTTCGACCCGTGTACGAACAAGCCCGGCACGCCGCGCAGCGGCGCGAAGGCCGAGCGGATGCCGGTGAGCCCATCCGTATGCCCGAGGTTGTCACCGGTGTTGATCACCAGGTCGGGTTGCACCTCGGCGGCCAGGTCGGCGATCCAGCGCTGCTTGCGGCGCTGCCACGGGGCCATGTGCGCGTCGGACAGGTGCAGCACCGTCAGGCGGGGTGAGCCGGGTGGCAGGATCGGCAGCTCGTGGCGCCGCACCGTGAACAGGAACCGTTCGATGCCGATGCCCCACACCGCTGCGC
>JAEXHA010000131.1 GCA_023450335.1 Actinomycetes bacterium
CCCTTGGCCGACGCGGCCGGCATCAACGGCTCGATCCGAGCCCACTCAGCATCCGAGAGAAGAGAAGTCCGCGACACCACTCAAGCCTGCCCGCTATCAACCCCCGAGGTTAGGAGACACGCCCTAGCTGCGGACCGTACAAACCTGGGCGGCTCGGACAAAGGTAGGCGGCTCGGCGAGGTGGTAGGCGGCCCGGCGAGGTGGTAGGCGGCTCGGCGAGGTGGTGGGCGGCCCGGCGAGGTGTAGGAGGCCCGGTGAGGGGTGTGCGGCGGCGGGTGGGGTGCGGGGCGGGTCAGTCGTCGCGGCCGCGGTTGCGGAAGTACTGGACCGCGAAGGCGACGAGGGTGCCGACCAGGATGAGGGTGGTCGAGGCGAACAGCAGGGTCTGCTCGAAGTCGGACATCGCTAGAGGATCTCGGGCATCTCGGACTCGACCGGCTCGACCGCGATGAGGTCGGCCACCGAGTCGACGATCTCGTCGGGGCGGAAGGGATAGCGCTCGACCTCGGTGCGGTCGGAGATGCCGGTCATCACCAGAATCGTGTGCAGGCCCGCCTCGATGCCGGCGACGACATCGGTGTCCATGCGGTCGCCGATCATGCCGGTCGACTCGGAGTGCGCGCCGATGCGGTTCAGCGCCGAGCGGAACATCATCGGGTTCGGCTTGCCGACCACGTACGGCGCCTTGCCCGTGGCGTGGGTGATGAGCGCGGCGAACGACCCCGTGGCCGGTACGACGCCCGACGGGGTGGGGCCGGTGGCATCCGGATTGGTCACGATGAACCGCGCACCGGCGTTGATGAACCGGATCGCGAGGGTGATCGCCTCGAACGAGTACTGGCGGGTCTCGCCCACCACGACGTAGTCGGGCTGGGTCTCGGTCATGACGAACCCGGCCTCGTGCAGCGCCGTGGTCAGCCCTGCCTCGCCGATCACGAACGCCGTGCCGCCAGGGTGCTGTGAGCGCAGGAACTCGGCCGTGGCCAGTGCAGAAGTCCAGATGCGGCCTTCGGGCACATCCAGGCCCGACCGCGCCAGGCGCGCGCTCAGGTCCCGCGGCGTGAAGATCGGGTTGTTCGTCAGCACGAGGAACGGCGTGCCGGTGTCACGCCATTGCGCGAGCAGCTCGGCGGCGCCGGGAATCGGCCGGTTGTCGTGGACGAGCACGCCGTCCATGTCCGTCAGCCAGCATTCGATATCGGCGCGTGTCCGCATGGGGCCAGCCTATCCGGGCGGCGGCCACGTAGTGTCGGGGCTGTGGCACGCGACACCTGGGACCCCGTCGATCTTCCCGACCTGCACGGGCGGCGGTACCTGGTGACCGGATCCAATGCCGGGCTGGGCTTCTTCGCGTCGCTGCAGCTGGCCGGCACCGGGGCGAGCGTGGTGATGACCGGCCGCAATCCCAACCGGCTGGCCGCGGCACGTGCGGCGCTTCTTCGTCAGGTTCCGGATGCCGCGGTCGAGACTCTCGTGCTCGACACCAGCAATCTGGGTTCGATCCGTGCCGCAGCGGCGACGGCGCGTGGCCGGACGGGTCTGGACGGCGTGCTGCTCAACGCCGGCATCGTGCACCCGCCGGCGCAGCGGAAGACCACGACCGATCGCCACGAGCTCGTGTTCGCGACCAATGTGCTGGGCCACTACGCCCTGGCCGGAGAGATGCTGCCGTCGTTGGCCGCGGCGCAGGGACGCATGGTGTGGATCGGCTCGATGTCGACCGGGATGTGGCAGTACGACCCGATCGATCCCGAGCTCGAGAACGGCTACACCCCGTGGCGGGCGTACGTGCAGTCGAAGGTGGCCACCACGGCCCTCGGCTTCGAGGCCGACCGGCGGCTGCGCGCCGAGAACGTTCCGGTGGCCAGCATCGTCGCCCACCCGGGGTACTCGATCGGCGGCCGCACGCGTGGCATCGCGGGTGTCAACGAGCCCAGCCGGGCCAAGCGGTTCCGCGACAACCTGCAGGCGCCGATCTCGCAGTCCAAGGAACGCGGCGCCTGGGCGCTCGTGCGCGCCCTGGTCGACCCCGCGGTCGAGGGGGGACAGTACTGGGGTCCGGCGCGCGGCATGCACGGCGCTCCCCGCGCTGCCCTGGCACCGAAGATCACGCGCGATCGCGACGTCGCCTCGCGCATGTGGCACTACTGCGAGCACGCCACCCGGGTGCCGTGGCCGTTCGAGAAGGCACGCAAGGCGGGCAAGCGCCGCTGACGGACGCGCGCAGCGCCGCCCTCAGGCCGAGAGCCAGACCGCTGCGGCCGCACCGCCCGGCAGGGCGACGGTGTCACCGCCCACCTGCACCGTGTCGCCGCCCGCGGCGGTGAGCGACCGGCCCACGGTCACGCCCGCCTCTTCCAGGGCGCGCAGCAGCGCCGGGTCGTGGTCGGACACGCGCAGCACCCGCCCGGTGTGACCGGCGGTGGCCTCACCCAGCAGGATGAAGGGCTCCCGGTGCACCGCGCCCGCGGCATCCGGAATCGCGTCACCGTGCGGATCGAAGCGGGGGCGCCCCAAGCGCTCGTCGATGCCGTCGAGCAGCCGATCGCTGATGGTGTGCTCGAGCACCTCGGCCTCGTCGTGCACCTCGTCCCACGCGTAGCCGAACTCCTGCACGAGCCACGTCTCGATCAGCCGGTGCCGGCGGATGATCGCCGCTGCCCGCGCTTCGCCGTCGGTGGTCAGTGAGACCGGACCGTACGGCCGATGCTTGACCAGGCCCTTCGCGGCGAGCTTCTGCACCATCTCGGTCACCGTCGACGGTGCGAGTCCGAGCTTGGCGGCCAGTTGCGAGGGCGTGATCGGCGCTGTCTGCCACTCGGTGTGGTGGTAGATGGCCTTGAGGTAATCGTCGATCGCGGCGGAAGGCACCTGTTCAGGCTAGCCGCCGGTGAACACGAGCCACAGCAGCAGCGCGTTGAGGGTGATGAGGAAGACGGATGCCACGATGCCGGCCGCGGTGGTCCACACACGATTGCGGTGCGCGCCGAGCACGTCGCCGCGCGCCGTGAGGGCGACCAGCGGCACGAGGGCGAACGGGATGCCGAACGACAGCACGACCTGACTGAGCACGAGGGCGAGCGTGGGGTCGAAGCCGATCGCGAGGATGACCAGTGCCGGCACGAGGGTGACCAGGCGTCGCGCGAGCAGCGGCACGCGCACCGTCAGCAGTCCGTGCATGATCTCGGCGCCCGCGTACGCGCCCACCGACGTGCTCGCCAAGCCGCTGGCGAGCAGTCCGACGGCGAACAGCGTGGCCACGAGCGGACCGAGCCCGGACTCGAGCGCCGCGTAGGCGCCCTCGAGGCTGTCGGTGCCCGGCACGCCGGCCAGGTTCGCCGCAGCCAGCAGCAGGATGCACAGGTTCACGGTGCCGGCGATGGCCATCGCGATCGTGACGTCCCATTTGGTGGCGCGCAGCAGCCGTCCCGTCGAGAACTCCGTCGCCCCGCCGAGGGCATATCCGCGCCGCCGGATGTGCAGCTTGTCCGTCGAATGCGTATCCGTATCATCGAGCGCACGTCGACGCGGCCGAATGCGCGACACCGGAGTGCGGAACCGATCGCGCGCCAGCGCGCTGTGCGCGTAGATCGCATGCGGCATGATCGTCGCGCCGAGAATCGACGCCGCCAGCAGCACCGAATCGGCGCCGTCGAACCGCGGGACCAGGCCGTCGATCGTCGCGCCGGCATCCGGCGGTGCGATGAAGACGCCGTACGTGAATCCGAGCGAGATGATCGCGACCAGACCGATGATGACGAACTCGAAGCTGCGCGCACCGCGCCGCGACTGGATCAGCAGCAGCACGATCGACACCGCCCCGGTGATGACGCCGCCCCACAGCAGCGGCACTCCGAACAGCAGCCACAGGGCCACGGCGCCACCGATGACCTCGGCGATGTCGGTGGCCATGGCCACCAGCTCGGCCTGCACCCAGTAGGCCCGACGCGTCCATCGATGACGGAACCGCCGGCCGAGCACCTCGGGCAGGCTCAGCCCCGTGACGATGCCGAGCTTGGCCGACAGGTATTGGATCAGCCACGCCATCACGTTGCCGATGACCACGACCCACACCAGCAGGTACCCGTACCGGGCGCCCGCGGTCATGTTGCTCGCCACGTTGCCGGGGTCGAGGTAGGCGACACCGGCAACCAGGGCCGGGCCCAGCAGCCACGCGATGCGGCCGGGCGTGCGCCTGCGCGGACGCGGCGATGCGCTCGATGCGGTGAGGGAGCCCTCATCGGCGAGAGGTTTCGGCATGCCGAAACTATAGCGCGGAGTTTTCGGGAGGCCGAAAGGAGGGGGCGCCGGGGAGGGGATGCCGGCGGGCGGGCGGGCGAGGGGATGCCGGAGTAGCCTGACTCGGTGACCGAGACCGACGCCGCACGTCCCGCACCCGAGCGCGAGTCCGAGCGCGAGTCCGAGCGCGAGTCCGAGCCCGCACCTGAGCGCGAGTCCGAGCGCGAGCCTGAGCTGCCGGTCGGAGTCGGACCGTGGCCGGGCGGGTCCGCGGCGTGGCCGGACGATCCGCGCTACGACCCGGAGCTGCTCGCGCACGGCGATCGCCGGAACGTCATCGACCGCTACCGGTACTGGACGATGGCGGCCATCGTGGCCGACCTCGACGAGCACCGGCATCCGTTCCACGTCGCCATCGAGAACTGGCAGCACGACATGAACATCGGCTCGATCGTGCGCAGCGCCAACGCGTTCGGCGCCGCCGAGGTGCACATCATCGGCAAGCGCCGCTGGAACCGCCGCGGCGCCATGGTCACCGACAGATACCAGCACGTGCGCCACCACGAAGACGTCGCATCCTTCACCGCATGGGCGAGGGATGACGGCATCCCCATCGTCGCCGTCGACAACGTCGACGGTTCGGTGGCCGTCGATCATGCCGAACTGTCCGAGCAGTGCGTACTGCTGTTCGGACAGGAGGGCCCCGGCCTGTCGCCCGAGGCCATCGCCGCCGCCGACGTCGTGGTCGAGATCACCCAGTACGGCTCGACCCGGTCGATCAACGCGAGCGCGGCCGCCGCCGTCGTGATGTACGAGTGGTGTCGCCGCTGGGCGTGAGCGGTCAGGCGGGAGACGCGCTCACGCCCCCCGGCGAGCACTCGTCACGCCCCTGCGGCGACCCATTCCGGGCGGCGCACCCGCCAACCCAGGGTGGTCAAGCGCGCGAACATGTAGACGCCGAAGAAGCACACCGCCAGCCACGCGAGCCCGGCCGCACCCGCCGGTGCCACCGCCGCCAGGATCAGCAGCGCCGGAATGTACGGCACGAGATTGACCACGCCCGCGATCGCGAGGAACTTCGCATCGCCGGCGCCGATGAGCACACCGTCCAGAACGAACACGACGCCGCATACCGGCTGTGAGACGGCCAGCACGATCAGCGCCGGCTGGATGAGCGCGGCCAGCGAGGCGTCTCCCGTGAACAGCAGGCCGATCCAGCCCGAGAACGCGCCGATCACAAGCCCCACCACGACCCCGAACCACGCACCCCACGCCACGGTGCGTCCCAGTACGCGCCGCACGAACGGCTCGTCACCGGCGCCGAGCCCCCGCCCGATGAGCGCCTGCGCCGCGATCGCCAGCGCATCCAGGGCGAACGCCGCCGTCGAGAACATCGTGAATGCGACCTGCCACCCCGCCAGCTCCGTCGTGCCGAGCCCTGTCGCGACCGCCACGGTGGCCAGCAGCGCCGCCCGCAGCGACAGCGTGCGCAGGAACAGCCAACCGCCGGACCGTGCCGACCCCCGCATGCCGGCCCGCTGCGGCCGGATGGATGCCGTATGGCGGCGCGCGAGGCGTGCCACCACCAGGGCGTACGCGCCGACCATGCCCCATTGGGCGATGATCGTGCCGGCCGCCGACCCGGCGATGCCCCAGCCGAACCCGTAGATGAACAGCCAGTTCAGCAGGGCGTTCGCGCCGAAGCCGAGCCCGGCGATCCACAGCGGCGTGACGGTGTCCTGCATGCCGCGCAGCAGACCGGTCGCGGCGAACACGATGAGCATCGCCGGCAGGCCCCACATCGACAGACCCAGGTAGATCTCCGCCTGCTCGGCGACCGCGGCGTCGGCTCCGAACATGCCCACCAGCGCCGGCGTCGCGAACCAGCCGGCCACCGCGAGCACCGCGCCCAGGCCCAGCGCCAGCCACAGCCCGTCGATGCCCGCGCTGACGGCATCGCCGTGAGCGCCCGCGCCGAACCGGCGTGCCACGGCAGGCGTCGTCGAGTACGCCAGGAAGACCATCAGCCCGACGATCGTCTGCAGCACGGCCGAGGCGATGCCCAGGCCCGCCAGCGGCACGACGCCGAGATGGCCCACCAGCGCCGCGTCGACGATGAGGAACATCGGCTCGGCCACAAGCGCGCCCAGCGCCGGAACGGCAAGCCGCAAGATCTCGCGGTTGAGCGTCGACGCAGCCATCCCCCGAGCCTATGACGCCGCGCACAGCGCACGCCGACGACGCCCCACGTACTCTGGTTCGCTGAAGCACACCGCGAGCGGAAGGAGCGCCGATGGGTCTGCTGGCGCGTCTGCCGCTCGGGCGGCTCCATGCCCGCATGCCCCTCTGGGTGCGCATCGTCCTGGCAGCCGTGTCGATCGGGCTCGGAGCGGTGATCATCATCCGGCCGACCACCGCGCTCGACGTGCTCGCGCTGCTGCTGGGCGGCGGCATGGTGCTCACCGGTGTGCTGGAGGCCACCGGTCGCGCTGACGATGCCGAGCGGCGCCGGTGGCGCATCGTCGTCAGCGTCGCGTGGCTCGCCGTCGGCGTCTTCATCCTGTTCTGGCCCGGGTTGACCGTGCGGCTGGTCGCCGCCCTCGTGGGTCTGCTGCTCGTGCTCAACGGCAGCGCCGGCATCGTCGGTGCTTTCCGCCGCCGCCGCCTCTGGGACGAGCGGGTGGCCGATGCCGCGTTCGGCACGGCCGGCATCCTCTTCGGCATCTTCGCCCTCGCCTGGCCCGACATCACGCTGCTGGTCGTCGCGGTCGTGTTCGGGGCGTGGCTCATCATGCGCGGCTTCGCCGATCTGTGGAACGGGCTGCGCCGCGGTCGGTCCCGCGTGCCCGACGACGCGCCCGATCCGCCGTGGCGCCGCTGGGGCCGTACCGCGCTGGCGATCGGTGCGGTCGTGCTTGCAGTGACCACCGTCGCGGTGACTTCCCCGCTGCGCGAGGGATCCACCGTGATCGACGCGTTCTACGCCGCACCGCGCGACACGCCTCATGAACCCGGCCGGCTCGTGCGCGCCGAGCCGTTCACGCGCGACCTCCCCGCCAACGCCCAGGGCTGGCGCATCCTCTACACGACCACGGGCGTCGACGGCGAGATCCGGGTGGCGAGCGGTCTGGTGGTCGTGCCGCGCGAAGGTGACGGTCGCTGGCCGGTCATCGACTGGAACCACGGGACCACCGGCTATGCGCAGCACTGCGCACCGTCGCTGCAGGAGCGCCCGCTCTGGTCGGGCGCGATGTACGTCACGCGGCAGGCCATCAACGAGGGCTGGGCGATCGTGGCCACCGACTACATCGGACTGGGCACCGAGGGGCCCCACCCCTATCTGATCGGCCCGCCCAGCGCATCGGCATCGTTGGACGCCGTGCGCGCGGCCCGGCAGCTCGACGACGCCGACTTGGGGGCGAGCACCGTCGTCTGGGGGCACTCGCAGGGCGGCGGCGCGGCGCTGTGGGCAGGATCGATGGCACGCTCCTACGCGCCCGAGGTGTGGGTCCGCGGCGTCGCAGCCCTCGCGCCCGCCAGCGACCCCCTTGCGCTCGTCGACGACGTGTCCACCATCACCGGCGGCAGCATCTTCGCCTCATTTGCCTTCGAATCGTTCGAGTCGATCTACCCCGACGTCACGGCGCGGCGCTACATCCGGCCGGGCGCGCAGCCGATCGTCGAGGCGATGGCCGCGCGGTGTCTGTCCGACCCCGGCACGGTCGTGTCGGTGCTGGCATCCCTGGGCATGAGTCGTGACCCGGTCATCTTCGCGGCCGATCCGACAGTGGGAACCCTCGCCCGGCACCTGCGCACCAACATCGCGCCGGTCACCATGACCGCGCCGCTGCTGCTCGCGCAGGGGCGCGCCGACAGCATCATCGATCCGGCCGGCCAAGATGCGTTCGTCGAGCGGCTGTGCGACGCCGGCACCCCGGTCGACTACCGCACCTACGCGGGCATGGAGCACGCCGCGCTCGTCGAACGTCCCTCGCCGCTGATCCCCGAGCTGTTCGAATGGACCCGCGCGCGCTTCGCCGGCGAGCCCTACGAGATGGCATGCACCCGATCCGACGGGTGACGCAGCCGCGGCGACCCATATCCTGGATGACATGACCGAGAACCCTCTCCGCTCGGGTATCGAGACCGCCGAGCTCAGCACGACGATCCGCCCCCAGGACGACCTGTTCCGCCACGTCAACGGCGCGTGGCTGGACCGCACCGAGATCCCCGATGACAAGGCCCGATGGGGTTCCTTCCACCTCATCGCCGAGCAGGCCGAGAAGGACGTCCACGCCATCATCGAAGAGGCGGTCGCCGCCGATCCGGGCAGCCAGACCCGCAAGATCGGCGACCTGTTCGCCGCATTCATGGACGTCGAGCGCGTCGACGCATTGGGGGCCGAGCCGATCCGCGCACAGCTCGATCGGGTGGATGAGATCACCGGCATCCCCGACCTGCTGCGCACGGTGGGCGCCCTTGAGCGCGAAGGGGTCGGCGGCTTCGTCGGCGTCTACGTCGAACCCGACCCGGGCGACCCGCAGCGGTACGTGGCCTTCGTGCTGCAGGGCGGGCTTTCACTGCCCGACGAGAGCTACTACCGGCTCGAGAACTTCGCCGGCACCCGCACCGCGTTCCGCGACTACGCGGCGACGGTACTGGGTCTTGCCGGTGCCGAGGACGCGGCCGGCCAGGCCGACCGGGTGCTGGCGCTGGAGACCGAAGTGGCCTCGCACCATTGGGACAACGTCCGCAGCCGCGACGCCGTGGCCACCTACAACCTCATGAGCTGGGCCGAGCTGAACGCGCTGACCGGCGTCGACCTCGACCCGTGGTTGGATGCCGTGGCTCCGGGCCACCGGGAAGGCTTCGCGCAGGTCAACGTCAACCAGCCCAATTACCTCGAGGGGCTCGGCGCGCTGCTGACCGACGACCGGCTCGAGGAGTGGAAGGCGTGGCTGCGCCTGCAGATCGTGCGGGCTTCGGCGCCGTTCTTGTCGAGCGCCTTCGTCGACGCCAACTTCCTGTTCTACGGCACCGAACTGACCGGCGTCCCGGTCAACCGCGAACGCTGGAAACGCGGTGTGGGCCTGGTCGAGGCCGCGATGGGCGAGGCAATCGGGCGCGTGTACGTGGAGCGCCACTTCCCGCCGGCGGCGAAGGATGCCATGGATGAGCTGGTCGCGAATCTCATCGAGGCCTACCGTCAGTCGATCACGCAGTTGGATTGGATGACCCCCGCCACCCGTGAGCGTGCGCTCGAGAAGCTCGCCGCGTTCACCCCCAAGGTCGGGTACCCGGTGAAGTGGAAGGACTACGCGGCGCTCGAGATCGTCGAGGGCGACCTGATCGGCAACGTGCGCCGCGCCGGCGCCTGGGAGCACGACCGCCAGCTGGCCAAGCTCGGCGGGCCGATCGACCGCGACGAGTGGCTGATGACCCCGCAGACGGTCAACGCCTACTACCACCCGCTCATGAACGAGATCGTGTTCCCCGCCGCCATCCTGCAGTACCCCTTCTTCGACCCCGAACGCGACGCGGCGGCCAACTACGGCGGCATCGGCGCCGTCATCGGCCACGAGATCGGGCATGGCTTCGACGACCAGGGGAGCGCCTATGACGGCACCGGTGCTCTCAACGACTGGTGGACCGACGAAGACCGCGCGGCGTTCTCGTCGCGCACCGGCGCGCTGATCGCCCAGTACAACGCGCTGGTACCGGTCGGCCTGGCCGCCGAGCACACCGTCAACGGCGCCCTGACGATCGGCGAGAACATCGGCGACCTCGGGGGCCTCGGCATCGCGATCAAGGCCTACCGCCTGCACCTGGCCGCCACCGGCGAAGACGGTGACGGCCCGGTCATCGACGGCTACACCGGCATCCAGCGCCTCCTGCTGAGCTGGGGCCAGATCTGGCAGCAGAAGGGGCGGGATGCCGAGACGATCCGCCTGCTGACGATCGACCCGCACGCTCCGAACGAGTTCCGGTGCAACCAGATCGTGCGCAACGTGGACGAGTTCTACCGTGCGTTCGATGTCACCGAGGGCGACGAGCTCTGGCTCGACGCCGATCAGCGCGTCACGATCTGGTGACCGGCACCGAGCCGAGCGAACCCGGGCCCCGGCGCCGGTCGCCGGCGCGCGAGGCGGGCCCGATCGACGCGGTCGACACGGACTCGATCCGCACGGCGCGCGAGACCCAGCGCCTGCGCGGCAACACCCGTGCGGCGCTACGCCGACCCCGGCGACCGGCCAGCTCGGGCCGTTCGTTCGACGCGACGCTGCGCGCGCTGCACGAACTGGCGGCGTCGGGGGCGAAGGTCTCGGTGCGGGTGACCGACCTCGACCGCGACACGGTGGTGTTCACCGGCGATGACCACCTGCTGCTGCCGGTGGCGGGCATCGGCGTGGTGCCGCTGCTGATCGAGGTCGCCGCCGCGTTCGAAGCCGGCACGCTCGACCCCCTCGAGATCGCCGACCGTGCCGGTGCCGAGCAGGTCGGGATCGCCGGCATCTGGCAGCATCTGAAGGCGCCGGCCCTGCCGCTGTGCGACCTCGCGGTGCTGGTGGCCGCCACCGGCGACGCCCTCGCCGCGAACCTGCTGCTCGAACGTGTGGGGCTGGACGCCGTGCGGCGGCGCATCGCGCTGCTGGGCCTGGAACACCTTGCCCTGCTCGATGGTTTCCGTGACCGGCGCGGGCCCGACGATGCGCCGCAGGTCGCGCTGGGTACGGCGGGTGAGCTGGCCGCCGTGTTCGCCGCACTGGTCAACTCTCGCCTCGTCTCGGCCGCCGTCAGCGCCCAGGTCGCCGAATGGCTGAGCCTCAACCACGATCTGTCACTCGTGGCATCCGTCACCGGACTCGACCCGTTCGCGCACGACGACGACCGCCATGACCTGCTGTTCATCAACAAGACGGGCCGGGCCGATGGCATCCGCGCCGAGGCGGGGGTGCTGGCCGGTCCCCGCGCCGGGGTCGCCTACGCCCTCGTCGTGGCCTTCGACGATCTGTCGATCGCGCATCGGCTGCGCGTGCACGAAGCCTTCCGCGCGTTCGGCGTCGACCTCATGGACCACGTGTTCTGAGACACATCACGCGTGCTGCGTCAGCGCCAGGCACCGGCACCGCGACCGTCGAGGTGGGCGCATGGCCGCGCGGCGTCCGTCGCGTGCGCGGGTTCCGACACCGGTGCGCCGTCCCCGGGCGCCGGTCTGGTCATCGTCCCGGGGTGACACGCGGTGGGCCGGCTCCGCGAGGGCGGGCTCACCGTTTCGTCCGGTGACGGAGGCGCGCATCGCACCCGATCGCGGGGCGTAGGCTCGACCCATGCCAGTCCCGCCGTACCGCGCCGACATCGTCGGCAGCTTCCTGCGTCCCGCCGTCCTCGCCGACATCCGTCGCCGCCACGCCGCCGGTGAGGTGGATGCCGATGCTCTGCGCATCGCGGAGGACACCGCCATCGCCGACCTCGTGCAGAAGGAGGCCGAGGCCGGCCTGCAGCTGGCGACCGACGGCGAGTTCCGCCGCTCCTGGTGGCACTTCGACTTCTTCGGATTCCTCGACGGCGTCGAGATCGTCGAGCTCGACCACGGCATCCAGTTCACCGGCGTCGAGACCAAGCCGCGCGGCGTCGAAATCGCCGGCAAGATCGGCTTCAGCGACACCCACCCCTTCCTCGAGCACTTCCGCTCGCTCAAGGACGTGCTGGCCCGCTCCAGCGGCGCGACCCCGAAGTTCACCATCCCGTCGCCGACGGTGCTCGACTTCCGCCTCGAGCCGGGCCACATCGGCGGCGGCTACGCCGGTCGCGACGACATCGTCGACGATCTCGTCCAGGCCTACCGCGACGCGCTCGCCGCGTTCTACGACGCCGGCGCCCGGTACCTGCAGTTCGACGACACCGCGTGGGCGTACCTGTGCAGCGAGGCCGAGCTGGCCAAGGCGCGGGACCGTGGCATCCACACCGACGGCATCGCCGAGCGCTACGCCGACATCGTCAACCGCATCCTCGACGGCAAGCCCGACGACCTGGCGGTGACCACGCATGTGTGCCGCGGCAACTTCCGTTCGACGTGGATCTCGTCAGGCGGGTACGAGCCGGTGGCCGAGCAGCTGCTGGGGCGCACCGCGTACGACGGCTACTTCCTCGAGTACGACAGCGAGCGTGCCGGCGGCTTCGAGCCGCTGCGGTTCCTGCCCGCCGGCGACAAGACCGTGGTCCTCGGCTTGATCACCACGAAGTCGGGCCAGCTCGAAGACGTGTCCGCGGTGAAGGCGCGCATCGACGAGGCCGCACGCTTCGCGCCGCTCGAGCAGCTGGCGCTGAGCCCGCAGTGCGGATTCGCGTCGACCGAAGAGGGCAACGAGCTGACCGAAGACGAGCAGTGGGCCAAGGTCCGCGAGGTCGTCGCGATCGCCGACGACGTCTGGCGCTGAGCGCGCGCCCGCATCCCTTCGCTTTTCGCGCCCCGCGGCGCCTCTCTTTCGCGCCCCGTCTAGCCTCTCTTTCGCGCCCCGCCTAGCCTCTCTTTCGCGAGCCGCCTAGCTTCGTACGAGCCGCCCACGTTTGGACGGTGCAAACGTAGGCGGCTCGGCCAGAAGTAGGCGGCTCGGCGACAAGGGGAGGCGGCGCCGGCTCGGCGACGAGGCCGGGCGGGCGGGAGGTCAGTGGCCGGCGAGGGCCTGACGGTCGATCTCCTCCTGGTTGGCCACGAACGGCGTGCCGTGGGTGTGGAAGGTGGCGACGGTCTTCATTCCCCAGGCCTGGCCCTTGGCGCGCTCGGCCTGGCTCCACTCCACGACCGGCCAGTCGGGGTCGAGGATGAGCCGAGCCTGCGCGTTGGCGAACTCGATGCGGTTGCCGCCGGGCTCCCACACGTACAGGAAGAACGTCTGGTTGATGGCGTGCTTGTACGGGCCGTACTCGATGTAGACCCCGTTCTCGATGCAGATGTCAGCGGCCTTGAGAATGTCTTCGCGCGAGTCGGGGGCGAACGCGAAGTGGTGGAACCGGCCGCGCTCACCGGTCCAGTCGTCGGAGTACACGACGTCGTACGACTTCTGATTGAACCGGAACCACCAGGCGCCGTAGCGGCCGTCGTCCAGGCGCACCCGCTCGGACTCGCGCGCGAACATGACGTCGCGCCAGAACTCGCCGGCGGCGTTCACGTCGGACGCGAGGTAGTTGATGTGGTCCATGCGGCGCGCGTTGATGCCGCGGCCCGGGTACGCCGAGGCCTGGTTCTTCAGGGCCGGGCGGTCTTCGTCGTCGGGCACGTAGTGGTCGGTGTCGAAGTAGATGCCCATGACGTGCCCGTCCGGGTCTTCGAACTCGTACGAACGGCCCACCCCGACCTCGGGGTCGCGCCAGCCGTGGCCGAGGCCGGCCGCTTCGATCGCGGCGACCCGCCGCTGCAATGCGTCTTCGCTGCTGGCGCGGAAGAGCGTGCGACCGACGCCGTTCGTGTCGGACGCGGTGAGCTTGAGCGTGTACAGCTGGTACTCGTCCCAGCAGCGCAGGTAGGCCGAGTCGCCGATGCGCGCCACCTCGCGCATGGCGCACAGGTCGCGGAAGAAGTGGAGACTCTCGTCGAACTTGGGGGTGAACAGTTCGACGGCGCCCATGTGGGCGATGTCGAAATTCTCAGGTACGGCCATGGTCGTGTCCTCTCTTGCGTGTCGGATGCTCGTGCGAAGGCCGCGGGAACACGCGGCCGTCGAAGATCTTCCGTGCCGTGCGCAGCGACAACGAAGCCGCTCGCCACGTGCCGTCGGGGTCGTGTTCCACCCGGACGTCGGCGGGGAAGACCCCGCCCGGATGCTCGATCGGGGTCGGGGCGTCGGCCGCGGCGGGCAGTTGTGCCATATCGGCCCCGACAGCTCCGGGAATGCGGATGCCGGCGGCGACCGAGGCGGCCATGAGCACACCGATCGAGGTGTGCACCCGGTGGGGGATGAAGGCGCGCGTGGTGATCGCGCCGTCGGCGCGCGGGGGTGCGAGCAGGAACATCTTCGGCACCGTCTGCGCGGTGACATCGCCGAGCCCCATGAGCTCGCCGGCGGCGCGACGCACCCGCTCGACCTCGGCCGCCAGCTCGGCGCGGGCCTCGAGTGCGGCGGGCTCCTCGGTGCCGTCGACGCCGAACTCCCCGGCATCCATCAGCACGACCGGCATGCCGTTGTCGATGAGCGTGACGCGGTGCCCGGCCACCTCGTCGGCGACGTTGCCGGTGGGCAGCAGCGCCTTGTCGGGGGCCGCGGTCAGGGCGAGATCGATCGCACAGGCCGTGCCCGGCACGCCGTCGATGCGCGCGTCGCCGTCGTAGTCGACGCGGGCCCCCGGGGTCGCGAAGGTGGCGGTGGCGACATCGCCGGTGTTGCGCAGGCGGATGCGCACCGTGGTGGTGCCGTCGGCGGCGGCGACCAGCCCGCGTTCGATGGCGAACGGCGCGACGCCGGCCAGCAGGTTGCCGCAGGTCTGCGCCGTGCTCACGACCGGCTGGTCGACGCCGACCTGGGCGAACAGGTAGTCGACATCGACATCCGGCGCGGTCGATCGCGACACGATCGCGACCTTGCTGGTGAGCGGATGTGCACCGCCGAGTCCGTCGATCTGGTGCGGGTCGGGGCTGCCCATGATGCGCAGGAGCAGGTCGTCGCGCTCGGCCGGGTCGGCGGGCAGGTCGCCGGCGAGGAAGTACGCGCCCTTCGACGTGCCGCCGCGCATGAGCATGCACGGGATGCCGTCGCGGACGGGATCACTCACGGTCGTACTCGGCCTGGGTCAGGTAGCGGACGCCGAGCTCGGCCAGCAGCGGCCGCAGCCCCTTGCGGTCGAGGCTCAGCTGCTCGCCGCTGCCGTAGGCGTCGCGGTCGGCGGCCTCCTTCGCGACGCGGGCGTCGGCGGCGGCCAGCGCCGCGTCGACGCCGGTGCGCGGAACGATGACGACGCCGTCGTCGTCGGCGATGACCACGTCACCTGCCGCCACCGGCGCGCCGTCGATGACGACCGGCACGTTGACCGAGCCGCCGGTCGCCTTGACCGACCCCTGTGCGTAGACGGCGGCCGCCCAGGCGGGAAAGCCCATCGCGCGCAGGTCGGCGGTGTCGCGCACGGCAGTGGTGGTGACGATCCCGCGCACACCGCGGGCCTTCAGCGCCGAGGCGAACAGATCGCCGAACAGGCCGTCGCGGTTGGGGGAGGTCGTGGTCACCACGAGCACATCGCCGGCCCGACACTGCTCGATCGCGGCGTGGATCATGAGGTTGTCGCCCGGCCAGTTGAGCACCGTGACGGCCGACCCGGCGATGCGGGCGCCCTGCTGGATGGGCCGGACCGACGGTCCGACCAGTCCCGTGCGCCCCATCGCCTCGTGCACCGTCGCGACACCGTGCTCGGCGAGCCGGTCGATCACCGCCGGGTCTGCCCTGGCGATGTCGGTGACGACGACGCCGCTCACCGCAGGACGTCCGTGACCTGGGGGTAGTAGCGCTGGTACGCCTCGCCCATCGTCTCGTGCGCCAGGCCGAGGTTGGCCGCAGCGTTGCGCTTGACCTGCACGCCGCGTCGCACCGCCAGATCGGTGTAATACGACCACATGTGCTTCTGCGCCGGCAGGCATTCCATCGCGGCGCGCTTGGCGGGGAAGGCCGAGGTGATGTCCAGCAGCACGTCGGGCTTGAAGTCGCACTGCTCGGGCTGGTGCGGTTCGAAGAAGAACACCGGGGGAGCGCCGATGATGTCGTCCTTGGTCGGGAACGAGCCGTCCGAGTTCGCGACGCCGATCGCCTGTGCGAGCACGCGCGCCTGCAGCGCCATGCGCGCCGCCGCGGGGTGGTCGCCGTTGTACGGGTCGGCCAGCGGGTGGGTCAGCACGACCCCGGGCTGGGCGCGCCGATACACGTCGACCAGCTTCGCGACGGCCTCGGGCGATTCGACCAGCGGGTAGTCGCCCAGGTCGAGGAACTCGATCTCGGCGCCCAGAGCGGATGCCGCGGCCTCGGCCTCGCCGCGCCGGATGGCCTTGATCTCGTCGAGACCCTTGCCGGCCAGCCATTGGCTGGCCGACTCGCCGCGCTCGCCGTACGAGAGGCACGCGATCACGGCGCGCTCGCCGCGCTGGGTCGCCGCGGCGATCGCACCGCCGGCACGCCACACGAAATCGCCGGCGTGCGCGCTGACGACCAGCAGGGTCTGGGGAGTCTCGCTCATGGACCCCAGCGAATCACACCCCTAGCGGATTGGTCAACAGATTGTCTACAATCCTGGTGACGAGATACCTCTGGCCATAACCTCTGGACATAGGTAAATTTGCCCCGTACCATCACGGACAGACGAGGAAGTCGAGGATTCCATGGCCAGCAATCTGCAGGAGCTCATCGCCGAGCGGGGGAACATCGTCCAGATGCTCCGCGGTTCGCAGCTGGGCACGTACATCTATCCGGTCGTTCCGGCCGAGTTCACCAACTGGCGGCGGGAGCAGAAGGCATGGCGTGAGACCGCCGTGCTCTATGACCAGACCCACCACATGGTGAACTTCTTCATCTCCGGTCCCGACGCGATCAAGCTGGTCAGCGACACCGGCATCAACAGCTTCGCGAACTTCCCGGTTGACACGGCCAAGCAGTTCGTCCCCACCGCGTCCAACGGCGGGGTGATCGGCGACGGCATCCTCTTCCGCGAGGCGGAGAACGAGCTCGTCTACGTCGGTCGCGCCCCGGCCGCCAACTGGCTGCAGTTCCACGCCGAGACCGGCGGCTACAACGTCGAGACCCGCTACGACGACCGGTCGCCGTCGCGGCCGTACGGCGAGGCCGTGCACCGCGAGTACTACCGGTTCCAGATCCAGGGCCCCAACGCCTGGAAGATCATCGAGAAGCTCGCCGGTGGCCCGGTCGAGCGGGTGAAGTTCTTCCACATGGGTCACATGACCATCGCCGGATCCGAGGTGCGCACCCTCCGCCACGGCATGGCGGGCGCCCCGGGCCTGGAGCTGTGGGGACCCTATGCCGAGCACGGCAAGATCCGGGATGCGATCCTCGAGGCGGGCCGCGAGTTCGGCATCGAGCCCTGCGGCTCGCGCGCGTACTCGTCGAACACCCTCGAATCGGGCTGGATCCCCTCGCCCCTGCCGGCGATCTACTCCGGCGGCGACATCGAGCGGCGCTTCCGCGAGTGGCTGCCGGCGAACAGCTACGAGGCGATCAACGCCCTCGCCGGCTCGTTCGTCTCGGACAGCATCGACGACTACTACCTGAACCCGTGGGACCTCGGGTACGGCTCGTTCGTGAAGTTCGACCACGACTTCATCGGCCGCGAGGCGCTCGAGAAGCTCGACCCCGAGACGCAGCGTCGCAAAGTCACGCTCGCCTGGAACGATGAGGACCTCGCGAAGATCCTCGCCACGGTGCTCGACCGCTCCGGCCCCGGCTACCAGTTCTTCGACCTGCCCAACGCGAACTACGGGTCGAGCAACTACGACGCCGTGCTCGATGCCGACGGCACGAACATCGGCCTGTCGCTGTTCACCGGCGTCACGGCCAATGAGAAGCGCGGCCTGTCGCTGGCCACCGTCGACCGCAACGTGCCCGACGGCGCCGAGGTGCGTGTCGTGTGGGGCGAGCCCGATGGCGGATCGGCCAAGACCACGGTCGAGCCGCACGAGCAGTTCTCCGTCCGCGCGATCGTGAGCCCGGTGCCGTACGCCGAGACCGCACGCCAGGAGTACCAGGGCGGCTGGCGCACCGCCGGCACCGTCTGAGTCGGCCCCCGAACCGCCGGGGTCCGGTCGCCGCGCGCGGCCGGGCTCCGGCATCCACGTGCAGCGCTCAGCTGTCGCGCACGGCCGGGCGCGCGCAGCGATGAGCGCTCCCGTGCCTCACGCGCCGGGGGCGCGGCCGTCGAACAGCAGTACCGGCGTCGCGGGCATCGGCAGGGCGCGCACCCGCACGCGGCGCACGTCGTGGCCGGTGAACCCGGCCGCCGCCAGCGCGATGTCGGGCTCGCGGTTCCATCGGCAGCCGTGACACAGCCGCCGGCTCAGCGGCGTGGCCAGCTGCTGCAGCACCCGGTGTGCACTTCCCGGTGGTGCCGCGACGTGATCGATCAACACGATCCGCCCACCGGGAACGAGGACACGGCGCAGTTCGGCCATCGCCTCGTCGATGTCGTCCACCGAGCACATGACGTAGGTTCCGACGATCGCGTCGACGGCGTCGTCGGGCAACGGGATGCGCTCGGCGACCGCGCCGAGCGGGGGCGCCGGATGCCGCCACTGGCGAGCGCGGGTTGCCAGTTCGGACCGGCGGCTGTCATCGGGTTCGAGGCCGGTCCACTCGACGTCGGGGTGGAAGGCGCCGAAGTTCTCGCCCTCGCCCGCGCCGATCTCGAGCACTCGACCGCGCAGGCGCGAGATGAAGGTGCGCTCCAGGTCGTCGAGCGCATCGTCATCGATGAGGGGCGGACGGGCGGTTGCGGTCATCGACCCTGCTCCGCGCTCGGCTCGGCGGCCGGCTCGGCGCTCTGCCCGGCGGCCGGCTCCGCACCCGGCTCCCCGCCCTGCTCGGTGCCTTGCTCGGTGCCCCGCTCGGCCGCCAGGCGCTCGAGCCAGCTCAGCGTCGCATGGGTGATGTCGGCGGGCGTGCCGAGGGTGGCGAGCTCGGCTGCGGCGGCACGCACTTCGTGCACCCGTCGTCCGGCATGGCGGGGCGTGCCCGACACCATCCGGTCGATGAGCGCCTCGCCATCGCCACCGAACTCGGCGGCGATCTGATCGCGCAGCCAGGCGCCCGCGCCTGCGGCATCGGCGGCCGTGAGCGCTTCGAGCGTGAGGGCGCCCAGGCCCTTCATGAAGACGCTCCGCAACAGCCGCCGTCGTGCCGCGGCGCCGGCGGGCGCGTCGAGAACCTCGACCGAGACCCCGAACGGCCCCAGCGCGGTCGCGAACGTCGATGCGCCGTCGCCGCTGGCCAGCAGCGGCGTGCGGTGACCGGCGCGCCCCACGGGCGCGAGCACGGCCACGTCGGCCATGAGCACGCCATGGGCAGCCGCCGCGGCGGCGATCTGCTCCTTGGCGTCGGGCGAGCCCGAGTTCAGATCGGCGAAGACGCTCCCGGCGCGCAGATGGGGCAGCGCGTCGCGGGCGACGGCCGCCGCGGTGTGCCCGGCCACGAGGCTCAGCGTCACGTCGGCGTCCGCCAGGGCCGCCGCGAGGGTCGGCATCTGCCGCACGGCAGCATCGCTGGACTGCTGCGCGGGATCGTAGCCCCGCACGTCGGCGCCGGCGGCGGCCAGACCCCGGGCGAAGCCGCGACCGGCTTCGCCGAGCCCGAGGATGGTGATCGACGTCATCGTGGCATTCACGATATCGCGACCCGGAGCCGCGCCGGCGGCCGGATCAGCTCTCGAGGCTCTCGAGGTAGGCCAGCGAGCGACGCGAGCCGCGCACGAGCTGGCGGATGCCGTGTGGGCGCTCGTCGACGTCGGCGCGGTACGCCTCGGCCAGGTCGCGGGTGATGCCGCGCGCGGCGCGGTGGAGCAGCTCGATGTAGGGCGCGGGCGATGAGCCGTCGGCCGGCACCACGACACCCGCGGCCGCGTACACCGACCCGTCGGGGCCGTGCACCGGCACCGCGATGCCACGAGACTCGGGGTGGATGTGCCCCTCGGTCACCGCCCACCCCTCGGCGCGCACACGCCGCAGCACGGTGGCCAGCTCTGTGCCGGAGCGGATGGTGTGGTCGGTATAGGTACGCAGCTCGCCCTCGGTGGCCTCGGCGATGAGCGCCGCATCGGCGTGCGCCAGCAGCACGAGGCCGCCCGATGAGGCGTGCAGCGGAATCCGGCCGCCGATCAGCGTGGCGTTGACGACGGCATCCGGCGTCGACATGCGCTCGATGAACAGCACGTCGCGTCCGCTCAGCACGCCCAGCTGCACATGCTGGCGCACGCGCTCGTGCACGGCGCCGAGCCACGGCCGGGCGATCTCCCGCAGCCCGACCGCGCCGGGCGTGCGGCTGGCGTACTCCCACAGCCGTACACCCAGCCGGTAGGTGCGGTCGGGCAGGCGCTCGAGCAGACCCTCGTGCTCGAGCTCGCCGACGAGGCGGTGGGCGGTCGACCGTGCGAGCCCGGCCGAGGCGGCGATCTCGCTGAGGGTCAGAAACGGATGCCAGGCGTCGAAGCAGTCGAGGACGCGCAGGTGCTTGTGCAGCACCGACTCGCCGCCAGATCCTCGTGCCACGACATCCTCCTCGATGATGCCGTCATGCTAACGCGGCCCGCTCAGTCGTTCGCGCGGTACACCGTCCGGGCGTACTCGTGGTACGGCGCCGGTGCCACCGTGGCGCGGATGCGCACCTGCCGGTGTGCTGCATCGACCCCGTCCTTTTGCGAGATCGGATCCTCGCCCCACACCACTTCGACCTGCGAACCGTCGGCGATGTCGACGTCGAGGGTCGCCAGCGACATGTAGAGCTGGTCGAACGCGACGTAGCCGGCATCGGTCGAGATGCCCACCAGCTCATCGCCGGGGCCGCGTACCTCATCCATCTGGTAGAGCCCGTACCGCGCCTTCGGGAAGTCCAGGTACTTGGCGGGCGTGCCCGGCTCGAGCTGAGAGCGGACCACGGCGGCCACGTCCTCGGCATCCCAGATCAGGGTGACCTTGCGTCGGCGCGGCGCCGCGGCGATCTTCTCGAGCGCCTCGCGCCCGTGGAAGTCGTGATCGAAGCGCACCGATCGGCCCAGACCCAGGTCGTAGGGGGTCATGTAGTAGTCGTGGATGTCGGTCGAGTACAGGGATCCGCCGATCGACCCCGCACGCGCCGCGGGCAACCACTCGCGGTACTCGGCGAAGTCGTCGTCGAAGATCGCGGGGAAGGGGGTGGGCACCCACCCCGACTCCAGCGGCGACGATGAGTACGCCTTCGCCCCGACCCGGCGGATGCCGTGCTCGGCACCGGCGGCCATGAGTGCTTCGAGCACCGTGTCGGCGTCTTCCCACGGGCCGTAGAACTCGAACCCGGGCTGGCCGGCCATGCCGTGCCGCAGCGCTTTGACGGGTCGGCCGGCGATGGTCACGTCGCCGATGTGGAAGAACTTGATCTCCGGCGGCGGGCCCCCGAACACCTTCGTCATGACCTCGTCGGCCTGCGGGCCCTGCAGCTCGTACCGGTAGAACGTGGGCGGCCCCTGCCTCATGTGCGAGTTCGCCTCGAGGCGGTGGTGCACGTCCTTGCCGGCGGCCGCGGCCTTCTCGGCGTTGTAGCGCACCCAGTCGATGAGGAGATGGTGGCCGATGAGCACCCGACCCTCGGGGCCCTCCTCGTTGTAGAACAGGATGCCGTCGCCGATGAGGTAGCCGTCCTTGTTCACCGAGATGAGCTGCTTGGCGACCCCGCGGCGGAACGTGGCGAACGTGTTCGGCGAGATCGACTCGAGCATCGCGGTCAGATCGTCGCCGTGCAGAAACAGCTGGGTCATGTGGTGCGACTGGTCCATGAGGGCGACCGTCGTGTTCCAGGCGCGCTGCTCATCGCGCCAGTTGGTGAACTCCGGCGCCACCGGGAACGTGAACGCGGGCCAGTTCTGATTGCGCAGCAGCTCGACGGGGCTGCCGACACGCGCGATCGCCTGGGCGAGGGACTCAGATGTCATCATCGACCTTCCTGTGGAACGGGTGCGGCCACAGTAATGCGAGCAGGGAAAGCGACGGTGGAAAGTTCCGTTGAATAGAATCTCGAGGGTGGATGCCGGTGTGAGCACGAGAGGGTGGGAGGGCGCCGGTCACGATCCGGCCACGGCACGGCGGACTCGCACCAAAATCGTTGACAATCCGCCGGGGATTCCGTAACTTCCCATTCACGAGGAAGAACCCGATTTCCCCGCAGACGCGACGACGCGAAAGGTGAGCGATGGCCGCTGAGCTGACCTTGCACGATGTGAGCCTGAGTTTCGGTGGCATCAAGGTTCTGCAGGATGTCGGCTTCACGGTGCAACCCGGACAGATCTTCGGACTCGTCGGACCCAACGGCGCCGGCAAGACGTCGCTGTTCAACTGCATCAGCGGGCACTATCGGCCCTCCGGCGGCAGCATCCGCATCGATGACGTCGAGGTGACAGCCAAGCCGGCTTGGCGCATGTCACGGCTGGGCCTGGCGCGCACCTTCCAGCACGCCGCCCTCCAGCTGGACAAGACAGTGCTCGAGAACGTCATGCTGGGCGCGCACCCGCGCCTGCGCGGCGGGCCGGTCGAATGGGCGCTGCGGCTGCCGTTCACCCGCCACGACGAGCGCACCCTGCGCGCCGAGGCCCTGGAGGTGCTCGAACGGCTCGACCTGGGCTGGGCCGCCGACCGCACCCCGGACGAGTTGTCGCACGGCCTGCACAAGGGCATCGAACTGTCGCGCGCCCTGCTGCTGCGCCCCCGCCTGCTCATGCTCGACGAGCCCGCCGCGGGGCTGCCGCATTCGGAGGTGGACCGGCTCATCGAGCTGATCCGCAGCATCCGCGACGACTTCGACGTCACGATCGTGGTCGTCGAGCACCACATGGGGCTGATCGCCGCCCTCACCGAGCGGGTCGTCGTCCTCGACCACGGTCGCAAGCTCATGGAGGGCACCGCCGCCGAAGCCCAGTCCGACCCCCGCGTCATCGAGGCGTACATCGGAAAGGATGCCGCCGATGACGCTGCTTGAGCTGGCGGACGTCACGGCCTGGTACGGGTCCGTGCAGGTGCTGGACACCGTATCCCTGAGCGTTCCGCAAGGAGGAGCCGTCGGCATCCTCGGGGCCAACGGTGCGGGCAAGACCACGACGCTGCGCGCGATCAGCGGCGCCGTGCGCACCGGCGGTCGCATCACCTTCGACGGCCGCGACATCCGTGGTCTGCGTCCCGAACAAGTGGCGAAGCTGGGCATCGCGCATGTGCCGGAGGGTCGCGGGACGCTGGGCCAGCTCACCGTGCGCGACAACCTCCGCGTCGGCGCCTACCTGCGCAAGGACCGCCGTGCCGTCGCCGCAGACATCGATTACTGTCTCGAGCTGTTCCCCCAGCTGAAGGACCGCATCGGCTCGAGCGCCGCCGCGCTGTCGGGGGGCGAGCAGCAGATGCTCGCCGTGGCCCGCGCGTTCATGGCCAAGCCGGTGCTCCTGCTGCTGGATGAGGCCTCGCTCGGACTCGCGCCGAGCACCGCCAAGAACGTGTACGAGGCGATCCGCCGGCTGCGGGAGGACTCGGGAATCGCGATGCTCATCGTTGAGCAGAACGCCAACCTGGCATTCTCCGTGGTCGAGTCGGCCACGGTACTCGAAGCCGGGCGCAACGTGCTCACCGGCTCGACGGAACAGCTGCGGGGCATGGACGAGATCCGCCGCGCCTACTTGGGAGGGTGACGCAGATGGACACCTTCATCCAGCTGGTCGTGGACGGGCTCTCGCTCGGTTCGGTCTACGCGGCGCTGGCACTTGCGATCGTCCTGGTCAACCAGTCGACCGGCCTCATCAACTTCGCCCAGGGGGCGATGGCGGTGCTGTCGGCCTACATCGCCTACGTCTTCCTCGGCTGGGGCCTGCCGACCCTCCTGGCGATCCTCGCCGCGCTTGTGGTCTCGTTCGTGATCGGCGCGCTCGTCGAGCGGCTGCTCATCCGCCGGTTCGAGGGCGGCGACCCCGACACCGCGGTGGTGGTCACGATCGGTCTGCTGACCCTGTTCACCGGCATCTGCGGGTGGCTGTGGGGGTACAACAACCGGCAGTTCCCGTCGCTGTTCCCGCTGGAGACGGTCACCGTGTTCGGTGCCGTCATCAGCGTCCGCTCGCTGGGTACGACGCTGGTGATCATCGCCATCATGGTGGCGCTGCAGCTGCTGTTCATCGGCACCAAGCTCGGCCTCGCCCTGCGCGCGGTGTCGGTCAATCCGCAATCGGCCTCCCTGTCGGGGATGCCCGTGGGTCGGCTGCTCATGATCGGGTGGGGACTGGCCGCCGCACTCGGCGCCGTGGCGGGGGCCCTGGTGGCGCCGCGGCTTTCGCTCACGCCGGGAATGATGGACACCGCCCTGGTCTACGCGCTGGCCGCCGTCATCATCGGCGGGATGAACAGCCCGCTCGGCGCCGTCGTGGCGGCGTGGGGCATCGGCGTGCTCGAGAACCTCGCGGCCGTGTACGTGCCCTTCATCGGTCATGACCTGAAGATCGCCGTGCCCTTCGTGATCCTGTTCGTCGTGCTGTTGCTGCGGCCCCAGGGCCTGTTCGGGCGGAAGGTCGTGGTGCGCGTCTGATGGACAGGATGAAAGGACTCTGGGACAACGCCTGGGTGCGTCTGGCAGTGGGCGTCGGCGTGGTGGTGATCCTCGCGATCCTGCCGCTGGTGCTGCCCGTGTTCGCCAACCAGACCCTCACCCGCGTCGGCGTGTACGCGGTCGCCGTGCTGGGCCTGAACATCATCATGGGCTACAGCGGCCAGGTCATGCTCGGCCAGATCTTCTTCTTGGGTGTGGGCGCGTACGTCACCGCGTACGGCGTGGTCAACGACGCGAACATCGTCGTGGTCTTCTTGGCCGCCTGCATCATCCCCGGCATCCTGGGACTGATCGTGGCCCTCGCCGCCGCACGACTGGGGGGCCTCGCGATCGCGATGGTGACCATCGCGCTGCCGATCATCGGCGTGCCGCTGGCCAAGCGGCTCTCCGACTTCACCGGCGGTTCGCAGGGCATCTCGGCGCGCTTCTCGTCGGCGCCGGACTGGACGGGCCTGGACAACGACCAATGGCAGTACTACGTGGTCGTTTTCATCGCCGCCATCACCTTCGTGCTCGCCTACAACCTCGTACGCGGCCGGTACGGCCGGGCGATGGCGATCGTGCGCGACAACGAGTCGGTGGCCCGGTCGATGGGCATCTCGCCCTACCGGTATAAGGTGCTCGCCTTCACGATCGCGTCGGTCTTCGGCGGCGTCAGCGGCTTCCTCTACATGGTCGCCGTCCAGTACACCTCGCCCGAGACGCTGAGCTTCCACCACTCGATCAGCCTGCTGGCGGCGATGGTCGTCGGCGGCGCCGCGAGCATCGTCGGCTCGCTCATCGGCGGCGCCTACTACGTGCTCGTGCCGCAGATCACCAACGAGATCGACCCGACGATCACGGCGATCAGCCAGGGCATCATCCTCGTCGCCGTGCTGTTCGTCCTGCCCGGCGGCATCGTGTCGCTGCCCCGTGTCGTGCGGCGACTGGTGCGCCGTCGCGCACAGGCCGGCACCCCCGGCATCCAGACCACTCCGCCGCCCCGCAACGCGGCGTCCACGACGGAGGGACCCGAAACAGAGAGGCAAGGTCAGGCATGAGAATGCACAGAAGCGTGAAGGGCGCCGTCGGCATCGTCGCCATGGCGTCGGCGGTCGCACTCGTCGTCTCCGGCTGCGCGCGCGGCGGCGACGACGGCGACACCGACACCGGCGACGGCGATGGCGTCACTGCCAGCCCCGGCATCACCGACACCGAGCTCAGCTTCGGCATCACGAGCCCGCTGACCGGCGCGACCGCCGGTCCGGGCAACTGCACCGCCGACGGTGCGCTGGCGTACTTCGGCGTGAAGAACGCCGAGGGCGGCATCGAGTTCGGCGACGGCAAGACCCGCACGATCGAGATCACGACCTACGACGACACCTACGACCCGCAGAAGGCGCTGTCGAACTTCCAGCAGATGGTCGCCGACGACGTGTTCGCAGCCGGCATCGGCCTGGGCACGCCCACCAACCGCGCCTGGCGCGAGGCGGCGATCGACGAAGAGGTGCCGCAGGTGCTGGTCATGACCGGCGACCCGCTGTTCAGCAACGTCGAGGAGAGCCCCTGGCAGATGGGTCTCGTGCCCACCTACATGCAGGAAGGCGGCGCCTTCGGCGAGCTGCTGGTGGAATCGGGTGAACCGCACAAGGTGGCGATCCTCTCGCAGAACGACGACTACGGCGACGGCTACGTCGAAGGCTTCAAGGAGGCCATCGCCGGCTCCGACAACATCGAGGTCGTCGGCGAGCTGACCTACGAGGCGACCGACACGAGCGTCGACGCGCAGCTGACGGAGCTCGCCGGCACCGACGCCGACGTGTTCTTCAACGCCATGTCGATCACGCCGCTGGTGATCTCGGCGCTGCAGAAGGCGCAGCAGCTGAGCTGGCTGCCCAGCTGGTTCCTGCCGTCGAACACGTCGAGCCCGGTCGCGATCCTCGAGCCCGGTGGCGGCGACGCCTTCCCCGGCATCTACACCGTGGCGTTCTCCGAGTCGGCGGCCAGCCCCGCCTTCCAGGAGAGCGAAGAGGGCAAGAAGTTCCTCGACGCCCTCGGTGAGTACACCAACCAGGATGGCATCCCCGGCTTCCCGCACTGCGTGTGGAGCTGGATCGGTGCCTCGGTGCTGGAGGAAGCGTTCGGGAAGATGGAGGAGCCCACGCGCGAGAGCTTCATGGAAGCCCTGCGCAGCATCTCCGACTTCGACGCCCCGTTCATGCTGCCCGGCGCAGCCATCGACACCACCACCGACGGCACCCCCGCGGTGTCGGAGGTCGTCGTGCAGAAGTACAACGGCAAGGGATACGAGACAGCCGAGAGCCTCGGCTGATCACCTGATCCGGGGGGCGGTCCGCGTGAGCGGGCCGCCCCTTTCGCCATAGGTGGATGCCGGGGTCCGGCTCGGTGTGCGATCTCGGCGCAGTGCTCCGTCGAGGGCGGAGCTCGTCCGGGTCGCAGCGTTCAGTCGAGAGTGCGCAGCACGTCGATGATGCCGCGCAAGTGCGCCGTGGTCGCGGCGGCGGCCGCCTCGGGGTCGCGTGCCAGCACCGCGTCGATGATCGCGACGTGCTCGCCCAGCGACACCGCCGCGCGGCCGGCGACGAAGCTCAGCCGGAATTGATGCCGCGCCGACTGGGCACGGAGTCGCTCGAGCAGCTGGGTCGCCGTCGCGTGACCGCTCAGCTCGCGGATGCGACGATCCATCTCCTGGTTCAGGCTCGCATAGGCCATCAGATCGCCGCCGGTCACCGCCCGCTCGAGGTCGCGGCGGATCGTGCGCAGTTCGGCGGCGGCGGCACCGGTGAGGTTCACGGCGGCCTTGCTCGCGCACAGCGACTCGAGGCCGATGCGCACCTCGACGATCTCAACGGCCTCATCGATCGTGATCGAGCGCACGCGTGCACCGCGGTTGGGCAGACGCTCGACGATGCCCTCGCCGGCCAGGTGCAGGAGGGCGGTGCGCACCGTCGCCCGGCTGGCGCCGAAGCGGTCGCTGAGGTCGGCCTCGATGAGGCGCTGGTGCGGAGCGAACTCGCCGCGCATGATGGCCTCACGCAGATGCTGGGTCAGGTCGGTCGAGCCGTCTTCGGCACCGGTCTGGCTGAGCGTCTGCGTGGTATCCGACATGCGCGACTCCTCGGGCGGGCGGGCGGGGGCTGTTCGCCCCAGGATAGGCCGTTGTGCCGATTGTGTACGAGATCTGTGATGATTTTGTCGCGACTCTTGTACGTCGGGCACGGATGGGGCACGCTGAGATCAGGCAACCCGACCCGTTTGTGAGGTGCACCATGACCGACACGACCAGCACTGAGACCGGTGTGAGGACCGGACTGTTCATCGGCGGCGAGGAGCGCCATACCGCCGACACGCTCGCGGTGCCCGACCCCGGCAAGCCCGCCGTCACCGTCGGCTACGCGGCCGCGGCATCCACCGCCGATGTGGCCGATGCCATCGCGGCGGCCAAGGCGGCGTACCCGGCATGGTCCGCGCTGAGCGGGCAGGAGCGCGCCCGGCAGATGACCCAGGCCATCGCGGGCATCGCCGACGACCGCGACACCGACGCCGCGATCCTGTCGCAGGAGAACGGCAAGATCCGCATGGAGGGGTGGATCGACGCGCTCGTGTTCGAGATCCGCTGGAACCTCGCGCTCATGCACGCCGACGAGGTCGACGCGTCCAAGACGCTGCCGGTCGTACCCGGGGCCATCCCGGTCGAGACCGAGGTGGCGTACCAGCCGCTGGGCGTGGTCTCGATCATCGTGCCGTTCAACTGGCCGATCGCGATCCTCGGCGCCTCGCTGCCGCACGCGCTGCTTGCCGGCAACACCGTCATCGTGAAGCCGCCGCCCTCGACGCCGCTGGCGATCACGCGCGTCGTGCAGCGCGTGGCTGAGAAGCTGCCGGCGGGAGTGCTCAACATCGTCACCGGCGTCGACGAGAACATGGCGGCCCTCATCGAGAGCCCCGACGTGGCGAAGGTGTGCTTCACCGGCAGCGTAGGCGGCGGCAAGCGCATCATGGCGATGGCGTCGAAGTCGCTCACGCGGGTCACGCTCGAACTCGGCGGCAACGACGCCGCCGTGTTCCTCGAAGACGCGATCCTCGACGACGAGCACCTCGACCGGCTGTTCGCGGCGATCTACGACACGACCGGGCAGATCTGCATGAACGCCAAGCGCGTCTACGTGCACCGGTCGCGTGAGGACGAGCTGGTCGCGGGCCTCGAGGCGAGGCTGCAGAAGGTCACGCTCGGCTACGGGCTCGATGAGGGCACGACGATGGGCCCGCTGCACCAGCCGGCCCAGAAAGCGTTCGTCGACGAGATCATCCAAGAGGCCAAGGATGCCGGCGCCGACGTGCGCGAGTTCGGCGAGTTGCCCGGCGGCGACCTGGCCGGCGGCAACTTCGTGCGGCCCACGCTCGTGGTTGACCCCTACCCGCAGCTGCGAGTGGTGACCCAGGAGCAGTTCGGTCCTGTGATCCCCGTCATCGCGTTCGACACCGAGGACGAGGCCGTGCAGATGGCCAACGACACGTGGGGCGGACTGTGCGGCTCGGTGTGGACGGCCTCGCCCGAGGCGGCCCAGCGCGTCGGTTCGCAGCTGGTGTGCGGCTACGTGTGGGTCAACGACCACGGCGCGACGCGCCTGGACCTGCGCGCACCGTTCGGCGGCATGAAGTCGTCGGGCTTCGGGCGTGAGCAGGGCATCGAAGGCGTGCGGGCGTTCCAGGACACCCGCTCGATCGCCACCATCGACCCCGAGGCGCTCGCCGGCATGGCCCACTGAGCGCGCGCCGCCCCGCGTGGCGCAGGGCCCGTACTGTCGCGGGGTTCGCGTAGCAGGGTCCGCGAGCCGCCTAGGGCGTGTCTCCTAACCTCGGGGGTTGATAGCGGGCAGGCTTGAGTGGTGTCGCGGACTTCTCTTCTCTCGGATGCTGAGTGGGCTCGGATCGAGCCGTTGATGCCGGCCGCGTCG
>JAEXHA010000097.1 GCA_023450335.1 Actinomycetes bacterium
CTGCGTGCCCGTCGTCGGCGGCGCCGACACCGGCGCGCTGGGCGGCGCCGGGGCATCCTGCTCCGCCAGCGCCCGCCAGGGCTGCCAGACGAAGAGCGCGATGATGCCGCCGACGATCAGGACGACCGCGAGTGACACCGCAAGACGCCGTCGGCGGTAGACAGCCGGCGACGGACGGCGGGACGGGGTCGTGCTCACGCATTCAGGCTAAGCCGCTGCATCGGCTCAGCCGGGTCGGCACGCCTACAGCTGTTTGAGCATTCGGGTGTTGCCCAGGGTGTTGGGCTTGACGTGCGCGAGATCGAGAAACTCGGCGACGCCCTCGTCGGGGCTGCGCAGCAGTTGGGAGTACACGTCGGGGTCGACGATGTGCTCGCCGATGGGTGCGAACCCGTGGCGGGTGAAGAACGGCACTTCGAACGTGAGGCAGAACAGGCGCGTCAGACCCAGCTGGCGCGCGTTGTGCTCGAGAGCGGCGACAAGCGCCCCGCCGACGCCGTGGTGCAGCCACTCGTCCGCGACGATGAGGGTCCGGATCTCGCCCAGGTCCTCCCACATCACGTGCAGCGCGCCACAGCCGATGAGCCGCCCCGCCCGCTCGGCGACCACGAACTCCTGCACCGACTCGAACAGGGTGACCAGCTCTTTGCCCAGCAGGATGCGACGGTCCACGTACGGCGTCAGCAGCTCGCCGATGGCCCGCACATCGGAGGTGCGAGCGGGCCGCACCGTGTAGGACTCCGTTGCGTGGGGTTCGGTCACGGATCCACCTTAGAACGCCGTGACCGTCCGAACGCAGAGAGGCCGGGGCGCCACAGCGCTCCGGCCTCTCTGAACGACGTGGGTCGTCAGCTGCCCGCGACGATGTCGGGCGTCGCCTCGATGGCGGCGTTGGTCCCGACGCCGACGGCGACCTTCTCACCCCGCGGCCCGTGCTCGAACGTGAACTTGCCGTCCGCGGCATCCACCTTCACGTGATCGCCGGGGTTGAGCTCGCCGTGCAGGATGCGCTCGGAGAGCTGGTCCTCCACCTCGCGCTGCATGGCGCGGCGCAGCGGGCGGGCGCCCAGCGTCGGGTCGAAGCCGATCTCGATGAGCCGGTCCTTCGCGGCATCGCTCAGCTCGACGGTCATGTCGCGGTCGAGCAGTCGCTCGCTCAGCCGCTTGGTGAACAGGCCGACGATCTGGCGCAGCTCGTCCTTGTTCAACTGCGGGAAGACGATGACGTCGTCCACGCGGTTGAGGAACTCGGGCTTGAAGTGCCGCTTGAGCTCCTCGTCGACCTTGCCCTTCATCCGCTCATAGCTGGTCTGCGCGTTGCCCTCGACCTGGAACCCGACCGGGCCGCCGGCGATCGCCGACGAACCAAGGTTGGTCGTCATGATGATGACGGTGTTCTTGAAGTCGATGACGCGGCCCTGACCGTCGGTCAGGCGACCCTCTTCGAGGATCTGCAGCAGCGAGTTGAAGATGTCGGGGTGGGCCTTCTCGATCTCGTCGAACAGGACGACCGAGAACGGCTTGCGGCGCACCTTCTCGGTGAGCTGGCCGCCCTCTTCGAACCCGACGAACCCGGGAGGAGCGCCGAACAGGCGCGACACGGTGTGCTTCTCGCCGAACTCACTCATATCGAGCGAGATGAGCGCGCCCTCATCGTCGAACAGGAACTCGGCCAGCGCCTTGGCCAGCTCGGTCTTGCCGACGCCGGTGGGGCCGGCGAAGATGAACGAGCCGCTGGGACGCTTGGGGTCCTTCAGGCCCGCGCGCTGGCGGCGAATCGTGCGACTCAGGGCCGCGATGGCCTCGTCCTGGCCGATGACCCGCTGGTGCAGGGCCTTCTCCATGAAGACCAGGCGGCTGGTCTCTTCTTCAGTGAGCTTGAAGACGGGGATGCCGGTGGCCTGGGCGAGCACTTCGGCGATCAGGCCTTCGTCGACGACGGCGTGGGTAGCCACGTCGCCCGAGCGCCACTGCTTCTCCAGACGCAGGCGCTCGGCGAGCAGGCTCTTCTCCTCGTCGCGCAGCGCGGCGGCCTTCTCGAAGTCCTGCTCCTCGCTGGCGAACTCCTTGTCCTCGCGGACCTTGGCGATCTTCTCGTCGAACTCGCGCAGCTCGGGCGGCGAAGACAGGATCGACAAGCGCAGGCGCGCGCCGGCCTCGTCGATCAGGTCGATCGCCTTGTCGGGCAGGAAGCGGTCGGAGACGTACCGGTCGGCGAGGTTCGCCGCGGCCACGATCGCGCCGTCGGTGATCTGCACCTTGTGATGCGCCTCGTAGCGGTCGCGCAGCCCCTTCAGGATGTTGATCGCGTGGGGCAGGCTCGGCTCGGCGACCTGGATCGGCTGGAAGCGGCGCTCCAGCTCGGCATCCTTCTCGAAGTGCTTGCGGTACTCGTCGAGAGTCGTGGCGCCGATGGTCTGCAGCTCACCGCGGGCCAGCAGCGGCTTGAGGATGGATGCCGCGTCGA
The DNA here is from genome assembly GCA_023450335.1 of Actinomycetes bacterium. GTDB lineage: Bacteria > Actinomycetota > Actinomycetes > Actinomycetales > Microbacteriaceae > Microbacterium. The sequence goes on from JAEXHA010000097.1 coordinate 2,468, forward strand.
TCGCGCCTTCGGCCGCACCGGCACCGACGAGGGTGTGGATCTCGTCGATGAACACGATGATGTCGCCGCGGGTGCGGATCTCCTTGGTGACCTTCTTCAGACGCTCTTCGAAGTCACCGCGGTAGCGGGAACCGGCGATGAGCGATCCGAGGTCGAGCGAGTAGACCTGCTTGTCCTTGAGCGTCTCGGGCACGTCGCCCTTGACGATGGCCTGCGCGAGACCCTCGACGACGGCGGTCTTGCCGACGCCGGGCTCGCCGATGAGGACAGGGTTGTTCTTGGAGCGACGCGAGAGGATCTGCATGACCCGCTCGATCTCCTTCTCGCGACCGATGACCGGGTCGAGCTTGTTGTCGCGCGCGGCCTGGGTGAGGTTGCGGCCGAACTGGTCGAGCACCGCCGAGCCGCCCTGGGCCGGCTGGTTCTGCTCGCCCGCGCCGGCGGCGACGCCGGCGGGCTCCTTGCCCTGGTAGCCGCTGAGCAGCTGGATGACCTGCTGGCGCACCTTGTTCAGGTCGGCGCCGAGCTTGACGAGCACCTGCGCGGCGACGCCCTCACCTTCGCGGATGAGGCCGAGCAGGATGTGCTCGGTGCCGATGTAGTTGTGGCCGAGCTGCAGCGCTTCGCGCAGGCTCAGCTCGAGCACCTTCTTGGCGCGCGGCGTGAACGGGATGTGACCGGTCGGCTGCTGCTGCCCCTGGCCGATGATGTCCTGCACCTGCTCGCGCACGGCGTCGAGCGAGATGCCGAGGCTCTCGAGCGCCTTGGCTGCGACACCTTCGCCCTCGTGGATCAGGCCCAGGAGGATGTGCTCGGTGCCGATGTAGTTGTGGTTGAGCATCTTCGCCTCTTCTTGGGCGAGCACCACCACTCGACGGGCACGGTCCGTGAATCTCTCGAACATGACTTGACTCCTCCGGGCGCGGTTGTTCTGCGCCTTACGAAAGACGATAACCACCCGCGGATGCCGGTATGCCCGTGTTCGCCGTCGGCGCACCGTCGCATCCCCAGCCCCCACCCCGAGCGGGTACCCGCGTCAACGAGTGCGCAGCGGTGCAGCCGCAGGCGGATGTGCGATATCCAACGCCGACCTTGACATGGCATCCACCGCCACCATATCGTTTCTCGATAACAACGAATATCGATAAGGAGGCATGGTGGACACCTTCCTCACGCACCGTGCAGACCGCGCGACGGTCCGGGTTATCAGCGTGCTCGCCGGCGCGGTGGCGCTGGCGCTGGCCGTCGGATCGGTCGCCGCCGCGATCTCGTTCGCCTGGGCGCCGTCGGTCACCACGACGCTGCTGGCCACGGCACCGGCGGCGGCCACCGCTCCCGTGCAGACGGCCGCGTTCGACTCGGTCACCCTGACCACGGGCACCTTGAGCCCCGGTGCCCGCGCGGCCACGGCCGCCGGACACCTGGCAGTGGCTCTGACCGCGGTGTTGGTCGGCGGCGCGCTGGCCTGGCTGCTGCTGGCCGTCTCGGCCGGGCGCCCGCTGCCCCGGGGCCTGTCGCGCATGCTCCTGGTCGCCGGATTCGCCCTGACCCTGGGGCCGCTGCTGGGCGCGGGGCTGCTCGGCCTGGGCTCGATGCAGGCCGCGGCCGAGCTCAATCCGAGCGTCGGGGGGATCCTGCTGGTGGGCTTCGAACTGTCGGCATGGGGCGTCGCGATCCCGGTCACCGGATTCGGCGTGCTCGCCCTCGCGTTCGTCTTCACGCACCTGCGCACCCTGCAACGCGACACAGAAGGACTCGTCTGATGGCCGTCGGCACCTGGTTCTGGATCGCTTCGATCGTCGTCGTCCTCGCCCTCGCGCTGGTGATCGGAGCGTTCGGTCTGGCCAAGCGCCGGGCCAAGGATGCCGGTGACCCGACCCCTGTCGTCAAGCTCACGCTCGTCGTGGCCGCGCTGTGGGCCGTGCTCAGCGTCATCGTCGCCGCCGTGGTGATCCTGACGACGGCGCTCGCCGACGACGTGCACATCACGGTGCCGGTGCAGCAGTTCTGGCCACAGCTGCCCGAGGGCACCGAGGTCGACGGGATGACGGCGACCCGCGTCGGCGGCGGCTTCACCTCGGCCGACCTGATCGCCTCGGGGCTCAGCGCCGGAGCGCGGGCATGCTGGGCGATCGGGCAGGGCCTGGCCACGGTCGTGCCCGGGGTGATCGCCGCGATGATCACGGTCACGTGCTTCCAGCTGCTCGCCGGCCGCACCTTCGCACCGGTCGTCGCCCGCATGGCGATGATCACCGCAGTGGTCGTGGCCGGCGGCGGGATCGCCGCGCAGATGCTCAGCGACATCGGCGGCAGCATGGCGGCGACCGAGCTGCTCGCGTGGACGAGCGCGGGCTACGAAGAGGTCGCCGGCATCGAGGACGCCCTCGATGCCTGGTGGCCGCAGCCCGCCTTCGAGCTGTCGCTGCCGTTCTGGCCGCTCGCGGCCGGGCTCGCCTTCGCGGCGCTCGCGGCGGTGTTCCGCTACGGCTCGCGCCTGCAGCACGACACGGAAGGACTCGTCTGATGACCACGATCCCGCACGCCCACACCCGTGCCACCCACACCCGCAACGCGGCGCTTGCCGTGACGATCGTCGCGGGCGTTCTGCTGGCCCTGGCCACGGCATTCTTCGCCCTCTGGCTCGTCTCCGACGTCTTCACCCCCGAGTGGATCGTCGAGGTCCCGGTCGCCTCGCCGCGCGATGTCGTGCCGCTCGTTGCCGGCGCGGCCGCCGAGTCGCACACGTACGCGTACGGCACGGTCCTGATCTCGAGCTACGCCGCGCTCGTCGTGCCGCGCACCCTCGCGGCCATCGCGATGGCGCTCAACTTCGCGGTGGCGCTTGTCACCCTCGTCATGGTGATCGTGCTCGCGGCGCGGGTCCGCATCCAGCGCAGCTTCACCCGGGCTGCGACCGTCGGCATCGTCGTGCTGGGCGCACTGTCGACCGTGACGGCGTTCGCGGCGCCGTGGCTCGAGCGCCTTTCGATCACCACCACGGTGTCGGGGCTCGGCTACCCCACCTCGGGCGACGAGGCCCCGGCAGGCGAATGGGTCGTGCCACCGCAGTTCACGCTGCAGGACGCCAATTGGCCGCTGCTGTTCATCGGCATCCTGTTCCTGCTGACCGCGGCGCTGTTCGTCCGCGCACGGCGGCTCCAGCGCGACACCGAAGGACTCGTATGAGCCCGGCAGACGACGACGAGATCACCGGCATCCACTGTCGCCTCGACGAGCTGCTCGCCGAACGCGGGATGACCCTCACCCGGCTGTCGGAGATCGTGGGCGTCTCGGTCGTGAATCTGTCGATCCTCAAGAACGACCGCGCCCGCGCGATCCGGTACTCGACGCTGTCGGCGATCTGCCGCGCCCTGGACTGCGAGGTCGGCGACCTGCTCGTGCGCGCCGACTGACCGATGCCGCGGTTCAGCAGTCGCTTGCGCACAATGCGCGCGCCGGGCACAGTGCCGAACTGACTGCCGAAAATCGGACCGGCGTTTGAGCAGTCGGTTGCGCGCAATGCGCACGCCGGGCACCGTGCCGAACTGACTGCCGAAGATCGGACCGGCAGTTCAGCAGTCGCTTGCGCACAATGCGCGCGCCAGGCGCTGTGCCGAACTGACTGCCGAAAATCGCACCGGCGTTTGAGCAGTCGCTTGCGCACAATGCGCACGCGAGGCACCGTGCCGAACTGACTGCCGAACGGCTCACGCGGACGGACACCCTGGATGTGTCACGTGCGGCCAGTGCCGCGAGTCGCGACGGCCCGGCGAACGCGCTCGACGACACTGCGGGGCGCGTCGTAGAGCTGTGCCTTCGTCACCCGGATCACGATCCAGCCCATGGCCGTGAGCGACTCGTGCCGGGCGATGTCCTTCGCCCACTGCGCAGGGTCGGTGCGGTGCTGATCGCCCTCGTACTCGACCGCGATCTTCGCCGCCGGGTAGGCCAGATCGACGACGGCGACGAGGGCTCCGGCCGGGTCGCGGACGACGACGTTGAGTCGCGGTTCAGGAAGTCCCCCGTCGATCATGACAAGCCGGCACCTCGTCTCGCCGGATGACGCGCTCCGGGTGCGGACCCTCCGCACGGCGTGGCGCAACCGCCCGACTCCGGCTCGCCTGCAGGTCACCGCTCTGGCGAGGTCATCGACGGTTGCGAGTTGCCGTCGATCGGTGGTGAAGATGCGCTCGCGCACCACGGCGTCGCCCAGAGCGACCAGCTCGATGTCCGAGACGAGCACGGATGCCATGGTCGCCCAGGTCGACACCGGGTCCGTCACCCGCAATCCGTCGACTTCGGCCAGAGTCACCAGGTGAGGCTGCATCTGGTGTCCCGCGATCCCGGCACGGCGCGGATGCCTGCCGGGGACCAGTACTCCGACATCCAGGGCGCGTTCTTCGTCGAGCAACCCGAGCGGCACCGGCAGTTGCCAGATCGCGGCAGCGACGACGTGCGTGAAGAACTGGTTGCCGGCCATGACCCGCGAATATAGGCGCGCACGATGAATGAGGCTCTTGCGCAGCCGCTCGTAGTGATGGTCTGTAGGCCCGAACTCGGCGGTCACTCCGGCGCGCACGCGCAGCCCACGATGGACCCGGACGAGATCGGATGCACGGAGTCGCGATCTCGCGACCCCGGCATCCATCGCCTCACTCACGGTGAACGCGTCGCCGAGGGATGCCGGAAGGTCGATGCGCCGCATTGTTCCAGGGTGCCGACGGGTGGTCCTCACTGGCGCTCTGACCGGTGTTCTGTGGACAGATCGTACGAGTTGCGCTCTGTGGAGGACGCGGCGTCGGCGCGTGCTCGCTCGCCCGCGCCGGGGGACGGGGTTCGGGCCCGTTCAGCAGTCAGCTCGTGCCAGTGCGGACGTCCGGCACCGTGCGGAAGCGACTGCTGAACGACCCCACCTGCGCTTGGGCAGTCACTTCGCGCCAGTGCCGGCTCAGAACACTGTGCCAAAGCGACTGCTGAACCGGGCGCGGCGCGGCGCGCGTCAGCCCGCCAGCGGGATGGTCACCGGGTCGGTGAACTCGGCACCGCCGGAGAGCGTCAGCTTCGAAGCTTCGCCGACGTCAGACCCCGAGATGAGCGTCACGCGCGGGGCCATGTCCATCGTGCAGACCTGGTCGGATGCCGGGGTCTCGAACTCCACGAGCGTCACCGCGCCGTCGAACTCGGCCGAGGCCACGACCGGGGCGCAGGACGACGAGCCCCAGGTCAGCAGCGCGATCAGGTTGTCATCGACGACGCCGGCCGACGGCGTGTACTCAGCGACGTCGCCTCCCTGATACGCGTCGAGATGCGTCGCGGCCGACGCATCGGCCCCGTACGAGACGCGGATCTCGAGCGCATCGGATGTCGCGACCCCATCGGGCGCACCGATCAGCGTTGCGCGTGGCGCGAGGTCATCGCTGCACCCGTCGGTCTGCGGGTCCTCCAGCGCGACCTCGAGTGCGCCGTCATCGCCGACGGTCACATCGCCGGCGATCGGCACGCACGACGAACTGCCCTGCGTCACCAGCGCGATGACACGCCCGCCGTCCAGCCACGCGGCCGCGACCGCGAACTCGCCATCCACGATGCCACCGGGTTCACCCGCTCCCGCCGTCGCACACCCGCCGAGCACGAGGGTGAGGGCGGCGAGCGCGGCGAGAGCGAGACGACGTACGGGCATGGGGGGTCCTTTCACGCGAATGGATGCCGGTGCGCGGGCGCGCGACACCACGACCGCCGATGGCGCTCACCCCGACAGTGTCGCCCGGACGGCGAGCGTCTCACACCGGCATCCACCCGCCGATCGGGCCGCCGGCAGCCGCCGCCCCGGGGCCGGATCGTCTCAGCCGGCCACGTGCCCGGTGCCGGCAACACGTGCCCAGACCCCCGGCAACCCTGCCCAGACACCCCCAGGCAGCCCCGGACACCCCCATGACCTCACTGCAGCGCCGACGTCAACCGGGCGAGGTTGTCGAGCACGGTCGAGCGCAGCGGCTGCTGCATCCATTCGTCAAGGGTGAGCTCGCGCGAGTCGGCTCGGTACTGGTCTTCGACCTCACGCAGCTGGTCGACGAACTCGGCGCCGCGCACGAGCATCGACATCTCGAGGTTGAGGCCGAACGAGCGCATGTCCATGTTGCTCGAGCCGATCACGGCCGTCTCGTCGTCGATCGACATCGACTTCGAGTGCAGGATATAGGGGCGTTTGTAGAGCCAGATGCGCACGCCCGCACGCAGCAGCGCCTCATAGTAGCTGCGCTGTGCGTGGTAGACCATCGCCTGGTCGCCCTCTTCGGACACGAACAGCTCGACGGCGATGCCCCGCTGGCACGCCGACTGGATCGCGGTGAGCAGGCCCTCTTCGGGGACGAAGTAGGGGCTCACGATGCTCACGCGCTTCTCGGCCGCGAACAGCAATGTCATGAACAGCTTCAGATTGTTCTGGAACTCGAACCCGGGGCCGGACGGCACGATCTGGCAGTCCAGGTCGCCGGTGCCGGGATGCACGGTGAACATGTCGAACTCGTCGGTGAGCGACTCGTCCGTCTCGCTGTACCAATCGGAGAGGAAGACCGCGTTGACGGATGCCACGACGGGGCCGTCGACGCGGGCCATCAGATCGACCCAGTGCAGCCCGCGCCGGATGTTCTTGCGCAAGTTGTACGTCGAATCGGTCACGTTCTGCGAACCGGTGAAGGCCACCTTGCCGTCGACGACGAGGAGCTTGCGGTGGTTGCGCAGGTCGGGGCGCTGGAATCTCCCCTTGAAGGGCTGCAGGGGAAGCATCAGCCGCCACTGTGCACCCATGGCATCCAGCCGGCGCAGCGTCCGCTTGTAGAACGGTTTGCCGCGGTTCGCCCAATGATCGAGCAGCACGCGCACCGTCACGCCGCGGGCGGCGGCTTCTTCGAGCGCGCGGAAGAAGTCATCGGTCGAATCGTCGGACTGCAGGATGTAGAACTCGACGTGGACGTACTCGTCGGCTGTGCGGATCGCCGCGGCCATGGCGTCGATGCTGTCCTGGTAGCCCGAGATGAGCTGCGCGCCGTTGTCACCGGACAGCGGCAGCGCGCCGAGGTTGCGGTTGAGGGTGACCACACCGGTGAACCAGGCCGGAGCATGGGGCCGCAGCGAACCGAAGTCGAGATTGGCGTCCGAGTCGCGGATGTAGGCGTTGATGCGCTCCTGCATCTTGCGGCGCCGCCGCGGCAGTCGGGGGTTGCCGATGAGCAGGAACAGCAGGATGCCGAGGACCGGAATGAAGTAGATGGCCAGCAGCCAGGCCATCGCCGAGGTGGGACGACGATTGCGCGGGATGATGATGACTGACAGCACGCGGACGGTGATGTCGAACGCCAGCACGAGGACGACCCACCAGGTCCACGTCCAATTGATGCTGATGCTGATCACTGCCACCCCCGCTGTGCGCTTTCGCTCAGCGTAGCGAGGGGCGGGGTCACTCCGTGTTCTTCGCGGGCGCCAGTCCGCGTTTGGCCCGCTCTTCGGCCTCGATCTTCGCGTGCGTGCGCCGCTCGGTGCGGTCCATGCGCAGGATGCTGCGGAGGACGAAGATGAACAGCCCCAGAACCACCACGGTCGGCAGCAGCGACCAGATCACGGCGGCCCAGTACTCGTCCATGCCCCTATCGTACGTCGCCGCGCGACACCGGCGGTGCGGGTCGAGGCGATGCGGCTCGGCGCCGCCTCCTCCCCAAGATCACCCGCCCGGCGTCTCCCCGCCGACCTTTCACATTCGGGCGTTCCGGCCCGCGCGCGCGGCGACGGGCGAGCACGCTCGAGCCATGTCCACCATCGTGCCGGTCGCCGATGCGGCCCAGTTCCTGTCCATCGTCCCGCGTCTGCTCGGGTTCACCCCGACCCGCAGCGTGGTGCTCATCCCGCTGCGCGAGGGCCGCAGCGTCGGCGCCATGCGCGTCGATCTGCCGCCGGGCGATCCCGCACCCCTGGTCTCCACCGTCATCGGTATGCTGTGCCGGCTCGCCGGCGTCGACGCGTTCGTCACCGTCGTCTACACCGACGCTGAGGCCGGTGACGGCCTGCCGCACGCTGACCTGGCCGCCGCCCTGGGCCGCGGTGCGTCCGCGAGCGGCTTGCATCTGGTCGACGCGCTCATCGTCGCAGCCGACGGCTGGGGTTCTCATGTGGATGCCGGGGCGGAGCCGGTGCGGTCGCTGGACGAACTCGTGCGGACCGGCCACGCGCGCGGCGACCAGTCCACGGGCGCGGACCTGCCGTCGCACTCGGACGCGGAGCGTGCCGAGGTGGATGCCGCGCTGCGATCTCTGCGCGCGGCGGTCGAGCTGCTGTCCGGTGCCGACCTGGCCGACGAGTTCCGGCACGGGGCCGACCCCGAGAGCATGGCCGACCCGGAGGCCGATGACGGCTTCGACGAGGGCGAGCACTTCGACGGTGAATCCGTGGCCGGGGAGCACGTCGACGGCGGCAGCCGACGGCGCGAACGTCGCATCGACCCGGCGGTGCTCGCCGCCGCGTGCGAGATGGACGACGTGCCGCGGCTGTATGAACGAGCATTGAGGTGGGAGCCCACACGACTTCACCCCGTCGATGCGGCGGTGCTCGCCTGGTGCCTCGCACGCCCGGCGCTGCGCGATGTCGCCCTGGTGCAGTGGAGCGGCGACATCGTGTGCGGGCAGGACGCCCTGGCCGCACAGTACCGGTGGGAGGACAGCGGCGCCGAGTACCCGGTCGAGCTGGCGTCGGTCATGTGGGGTGAAGGTGCCGAGCCGGCGCCCGAACGGCTCGACCAGGCATTGGAGCTGTGCCGTCACGTCGCTGCACTGGCTCCACGGCACTTGCAGGTCGGAGCACTGTCGGTGTGCGCGTGGCTGTCGTGGGCTCTGGGTCGCTCGACGCACGCTGACAAGTACGCGGAGATGGCTCAGGCGGTCGAGCCCGAGCACGGCCTGGCCGCGATCGTCCGCTCGTTCGTGACGGCGGGGCACCTGCCCGATTGGGCGTTCCGCACGGCGCCGTGACCGGCGCCGCAGGCGCTACTTGACCAGCGGGAACAGGATGGTCTCGCGGATGCCGAGGCCGGTGATCGCCATCATGAGGCGGTCGATGCCCATGCCCATGCCGCCCATCGGGGGCATGCCGTGCTCCATGGCACGGAGGAACTCCTCGTCCAGGCGCATCGCCTCATCGTCGCCGCGGTCGGCCAGCGCCGCCTGCTGCACGAAGCGCTCGCGCTGGATGACCGGGTCGATCAGCTCGGAGTACCCGGTGGCCAGTTCGAAGCCGCGGATGTAGAGATCCCACTTCTCGACCACACCGGGGAGCGTGCGGTGCTCACGCACCAGCGGGCTGGTGTCCAGCGGGAAGTCCATGACGAAGGTGGGACGCTCGAGCCCACCCTTGACGAAGTGCTCCCAGAGCTCTTCGACGAGCTTGCCGTGAGTGGCGATCTTGGCCGGCACCTCGACGCCTTCGGCGGCGGCGAGCGCGTGCAACTCATCGAACGGCGTCTCGGGGGTGATGGTGCGGTCGGCGGCCGCCGACAGTGACTCGTACATCGAGATGCGGTCCCATTGGCCGCCGAGGTCGTACACGGTGCCGTCGGCCCAGGTGACCTCGGTCGAGCCGGTGACAGCGACGGCGGCCTTCTGGACGAGTTCCTGCGTGAGGTCGGCGATGCCGTTGTAGTCGGAGTAGGCCTCGTAGGCCTCGAGCATCGCGAACTCGGGGCTGTGGGTCGAGTCGGCACCCTCGTTGCGGAAGTTGCGGTTGATCTCGAAGACCCGGTCGATGCCGCCGACGACGGCACGCTTGAGGTACAGCTCGGGGGCGATGCGCAGGTAGAGGTCGGCGTCGAACGCGTTGGAGCGCGTGACGAAGGGGCGGGCGGCGGCGCCGCCGGGCTGCACCTGCAGCATTGGGGTCTCGACCTCGACGAAGTCGTGGCCTGCGAAGGTCTCGCGGAGGCTCGCGTTGACCTTCGCCCGCGCCAGCACCGTCGTCCGCGCCTGTTCGCGCACGATCAGGTCGAGGTAGCGCGAGCGCACGCGGCCTTCTTCGCTGAGCTCGGTGTACAGGTTCGGCAGGGGCAGCAGCGCCTTTGAGGCGATCGCCCAATCGGTGACCATGATCGACAGCTCACCACGCCGGCTGGAGATGACCTGCCCGGTGACCGAGACGTGGTCGCCCAGGTCGACGAGTTCCTTCCATGCCTGCAGCGATTCCTCGCCCACCTCGGCCAACGACACCATCGCCTGGATGCGGCTGCCGTCACCGGACTGCAGCGATGCGAAGCACAGCTTGCCGGTGTTGCGGCTGAAGACGACACGGCCGGCGACCGATGCGGTCACGCCGGTCTCGGCACCCGCCTCGAGCTCGGCGTACCGCTCGCGCAGCGAGGCAATGGTGTCGGTGACCGGCACGGTGACCGGATAAGCGCCGCCGGCGGCATCCGTGCGCTCGTTGATGAGGCGTTCCCGCTTGGCCAGGCGGACGGCCTTCTGCTCGAAGATGTCCTCTTCGGTGGCGGCGGGCACGTTCTGCGTGTCGGTCATGCGGATGCTCCTAAGATTTCGACCTCTCAGTCTACGTCGAGCGCGTATCGGCACCGTCGAGCGCGAGTGCGCACTCGGTGACGGAAATACGCCCTCGGTCTCACGTGGGGGCGGTGTCGCCCAAGGCGCGGTCGATCGTGGAGTGGATGAGCACCGAGAGGTAGCGGCCCGGTTCGGGCACCCCGGCCTGCGCGAGCAGCCCCGAAGCCTGCTGGACGATCGACGTCGAGAACGCGGTCGCCGTCGTGATCGCCTCGGCATACGCGGCACGGTCTGTCTCGGCGATGACGACCGGTTCGCACCCGATCTCGACCGCGAGCGCCTGCGCGATCGGAAGCACGGCCGCCGGAGCGGTGACCGCGGCGTAGGCACCGGTGAGCTGGCGCACGTCGATCGAGGTGCCGGTGAAGGTGATCGCCGGGTGCACCGCCAAAGGGATCGCCCCGCGCGCCGCGGCCGGGGCCAGCACGTCGATGCCGTGAGCGGGATCGACGTGCAGCACCAGCTGGCCGACCTGCCAGGCACCGAGCTCGGCCAGACCGGTGACGAGCCCCGGCAGCTCGCCGTGCGGCACGGCGATGACGACCAGTTCGCTGCGGCGCACCACCTCGTCGGCGGTGAGGGTGGGGATGCCGGGGAGCATGGCCTCGACCCGATCGGCGTCCGAACCGGACGTGATCCCGGTGAGCGCGTGTCCTGCTCCGGCCAGCGCCGCCGCGATCACCGGCCCGACGCGACCGGCGCCGATCACCCCGACGCCGAGGCGTCCGTCTCGGGTCACCGTTCGGCTCCGGGGTCCGGTTCGTCATCGTGGGCCGGCTCGGCTCCGGGGGTCGGCTCGGCTCCGGGGGCCGTCTCGGCGTCGGGGGACACAACCCCGGCGACACCAGCAGCCCCGGCCACACCGCTGGCATCCGCACCAGCGGCTCCGGCCACACCACCGGCATCCACGCCACCGGCATCCCACCGGTGCGACCGGTCGCCGGCGGCGGCCACGATCACACCTGCGGCGGTCTGCTCCCAGACGCGCACGGCGTCGTCGCGATCGATGACGCCGAGCGTTCCCGACACCTGCCCCAGCACGGTGTGACCCGTGATGTTCGCCACCCCGGCTAAGCGATCGACCGGGCCCTGGTTGATGCGCACCGACTGCAGGCGCGCCAACGGCAGCATGACCAGCGCGCGGCGGAATACGCCGTGGCGCAGCAGCAGCGCGTTCGGCGTCAGCAAGAACCCGTTGCGCTTCCACGAGAACGGTCGCAGCCAGCGCGCGCGCCGTGGCGTCGTCGTGTACAGGTCACCGTCGGCCGGGCCGAACAGACCATGGTCAGACAGCTCGGCCCACAGGTCGTCGGGCATCGCGGGCAGGAAGAGCCGCAGCACGCGCTCGACGTCGTCGCGGGTTCCCACCGGCAGCACCTCGGAGAACTGCTGCATCCCCGAATCAGTCGCCGACCGTCCGCTGAGGCGGTTGACCCGGATGCGCCACCACCCGAACCGGCGCCACAGGATCGGCTGGGCGATCTCGAACGCGTGGATGCGTCCCGGCGGCAGCGTCTCGGTGATCGTCGTGAACAGGCCGAAGGTGATGCGCACCCCGGCTGCGGTGGGCGCGATCGAGTACCGCAGCGACCGGGTGATCTGCCGGAACCAGTAGGTTCCGAAACCGATCAGGGTCGGGATGATGGTGAACAGCACCCACGGCGTGCCGAGGATCGAGCCGACGATCACGGCCGCGATCAACAGCAGCAGCCAGATCGTGCTGCCCGAGATCAGGTGCGCGCCGATGACGCGGCCGGTGGGCAGGTGCACGACGGATGCCGGTTCTTCGACGGGCTCTTCGGCGCCTTCGATGAGGCCGGTGAACCCCGCCGCGACGGTGTCGGCCGCGCGCGCCAGCGTCACGCCCGAGCGTTCGGCCCGTGCCGCCGCCTCGCCGAGCTGGCGGCCCGAAGCCAGGCGCAGGATGTCGCCACGGATGGTCTCGGCGTTGGTGGTCGAGAGGTACTCGAGCTTGACGTTCGAATCGAGTCCGGCGCCCACGACCTCGAGCTTGGCCAGACCGAACAGCCGCGCGACCATCGGCCGGGTCAGGTTGACGCCCTGCACGCGGTCGAGGGGCGCACGCCGGTGCGTGCGGAAGACGACGCCGCTGCGCACCTCGACGTCGTCATCGGTGATGCGGAAGGTGTGGAACCGCCACGAGACCCAGAACACCGCCAGCAGGACGACGAGCACGCCCAGCACAACGAGCGCGGCGACGAGGATGAGGTTGTTCTCGACGATGAAGTCGATCGGGTCGCCTTCATAGTCGCTCCAGTCCTCACTGCCCACGGACGGCACGAACACGGCGATGAGGCGGTCGCGCAGATTCGTCACGACGATGCCGATGATCACCAGCAGGAACAGCCCGCCCTTGAGCAGCGGCGACAGCGGGTGCATGCGGTGCCACTCACCGTCGCTGAGGGGCGATCGGACGTTCACCGGCGCCGGTGCGGCAACGGACGCCGCACCGGATGCGGATGCCGGAGCGGAACCCGGCGTCGATGCGGACGCCGGAGCGGAACCCGGCGTCGATGCGGACACCGGCGTCGGCGCGCCCGCGTGCGGGTCGGGCGAGGTCACAGGCCCGTCCGGCGAGTCTCGGCGACGTCGATGAGGGTGTCGCGCAGCTGTTCGGCCGCTGCCTGCGTGAGACCGGGGATCGTCACGCCGGTCGACGCCGCGGCGGTCACGAGCTTGAGCTGCGCGATGCCGAATCCGCGGTCGAGCGGGCCATGCGTGATGTCGACCAGCTGCATGCGGCCGTAGGGCACCGCGACCATGCGCTGCCACAGGATGCCGCGGCGGAACACGAGGTCGTCGGCGCGCAGCTGGTAGCCGATCGAGCGGGCCTGCCGTGGCAGCACGATCATCGTGACGATGGTGATCGCCGCGGCCACGCCGCCCGGAATCCAGGCCCAGGTCTGGTCGGCGAAGAGGAACAGCCCCACCACGACCGCGGCGATCAGGATCAGCACGGCGGCGTTGGTGATGAACTGCACGAGAACGTACTTCTTCGCGACCTGGTGCCACGTGCCGTCGCCCAGCGGCAGCCGGTTCTCGTTGCGCGGTTCGACGATCGCCGGGTAGGTGCCGTCGTCGAATGTCGGTTCGTCATTGACCCCGGCGGCCGGGGCGAGGGCCGGGGCGGTCGCCTCCGGTGCACCCGCGGTGGATGCCGGAGACAGGCCCGCCGGGTCAGTCTCGGTGGCTGAGTCCGAAGCCGGGTTCATCGGGTCCGGGCTGTTGGTCATCATCATCCTTCCGGGTGGTGCACAGATGCTCGGCGATCAGAGCTCCCGCGACGAGGACCAGTCCGCCCACGGCTGTCGCGACGACCGCACCCCCCGAGCCTAACGAGGGTGGGACGGGCCGGGTGAGGAGGAACACGAGCAATCCGCCCGCGAAGCCGGCCACGAGTGCGCCCACGATGCTCGACGCCTTGGCGAGCATCGCGATGCGCACCGCGCGGAACGGGTCGACCGGCGCGGCTCCGGGCGTGTGGGTCGCGCGGCGGATCGGCAGCGCGAGCACCACCAGGACGACGGCCAGCATCGCCAGCAGGATCGCCAGCAGCGGCGAAGGCGTGAAGGTGGGGCGCCCGGTCGCAGTCAGCAGCTGATCGACGAGGAAGCCGGCGGCGGCACCGATGAAGGTCGAGATGAGCAGGATTGCCGCGCCGGTGCGCTTCATGCGCTCTCCTCCCGCAGTCGTGCCAGTGCCTCGGCGACGGGGCCGACGCCGGGCAGCACCGCATCCGGATCGATGCGCAGCCACGGCTCGAGCACGAAGGTGCGCTCGGCCGCGCGTGGGTGCGGCAGGGTCAGCGTCGGGGTATCGCACCGGACGTCGCCGTAGGCGATGAGGTCGAGGTCGAGCGTGCGGTCGCCCCACCGCTCCACGCGTTCGCGCCCATGGCGGGCCTCGATGGCGTGCAGATATCCCAGCAGCACGGTCGGTGCCAGGCGCGTACGCAGCACGGCCACCGTGTTCAGGTAGGTGGGAGCTGTGGCATCCACACCCGAAAGCGTCACCGCGACCGACTCGATGGGCTCGGCCATGCCGGCCACCCGGCTCAGCGGCAGCCGTTCGAGGTCGGCCATCGCGGACGCGAACGTCTGCGCACGGTCGCCGAGGTTCGCGCCCAGGGCGATCACCGCGTCGGCGGGCCGCTGCGCTGCGTCCGTCGCGGACGCCTGAGTCCCCTGCGCGAGGCGCCGGTTCATGCGCGCGCCCGCGAGATCGTGACGGCGACGTCGACGAACGGCACGGCGATGGGCGCCTGCGGCTTGTGCACCGTGACGGTGACCGCCTGCACGAGCGGGCGGGCCAGCACCGCGTCGGCGATGCGCTGTGCGACGGTCTCGATCAGGTCGACGGGGTCGCCGGCGAGCACGGCGGCGACGTCTTCGGCCACCTCGCCGTAATGCACGGTGTCGGCGACGTCGTCGGTGCGGGCGGCCTCGTGCAGCGACAGGGTGAGCACGACGTCGGCGATGAACTCCTGCCCCTCGCGGCGCTCGTGCTCGTACACGCCGTGGAATCCGGTGGCACGGATGCCGGTGATCGCGATGCGGTCGGTCATCGGACGTCTCTCTCCTGCAGGGCCGCGATGTGCAGCGCGTCGCGGGTCGCGGCGACGTCATGCACCCGGACGGCCCAGGCCCCCGCCTGCGCGGCGCGGACGCTGGTCACTGCGGTGGCCAGGTCGCGGCGCGGCTGGGTGGCCTCGCCGTCGACCTCGGTGAGCGCCTCGGCGAGGAACCCCTTGCGGCTCGTGCCGACGAGCACGCGGGGGCCCATCGCGACGATGCGCTCGAGCCCCTGCAGCACGGCCCAGTTCTGCTGTCCGCGCTTGCCGAACCCGAGCCCCGGGTCGACGATGAGACGGTCGGGGGGGATGCCGGCGGCCAGCGCCGCGTGGTGCCGTTCACCGAGCTCGGCGAGCACCTCGGCGACGACATCGTCGTAGTGCGCACGGGCGTACATGTCGGCCGAGTGGCCGCGCCAGTGGCCGATCGCGTAGTGCGCCTCGGTCTCGGCGACGGCGTCGAGGATCCCGGGGTCGGCCAGGCCGCCGGACACGTCGTTGACGATGAGTGCGCCGGCGGCGATGGCGGCCGCGGCCGTGGTGGCGTTGAGCGTGTCGATGCTGATCATGACGCCCTCCGCCGCGAGCGCTTCGATGACCGGCAGCGCCCGCTCCTGCTCGACGGCGGGAGTCACGCGTTCGGCGCCGGGCCGTGTGGACTCCCCGCCGATGTCGAGGATGTCGGCGCCGGCGGCGATGAGCGCACGGCCGTGGATGACGGCGTCCGAGGCGGCGAGGTAGCGACCACCGTCGCTGAACGAGTCGGGGGTGGCATTGACCACGCCCATGATGAGCGTGGTCACACCGACCCCCCGGTCAGCAAGGCGATGACCTCGGCCCGGGCGACCGGTTCGGTGAACTCGCCGCGGGCGGCGATCGTGACGGTGGAGGCGTGGGGCTGGCGGCCGCCGCGCATCGTCACGCATTCGTGCACGGCGTCGAGGACGACCAGCACCCCGCGGGTGTCGAGGGCGCCGTCGATCGCGTCGGCGATCTGCTCGCCGAGCCGCTCCTGCACCTGCGGGCGGGTCGCGACGACGTCGACGACGCGGGGCAGGGCGCCCAGCCCCACAACCTGCTCACCGGGAAGGTAGGCGATGTGGGCGCGACCGGCGAAGGGCAGCAGGTGGTGCTCGCACATGGACCGGAACCGGATGTCGCGCAGCATCACCGCGCCCGACGGCAGGGTGTCGGGGGCCGGCCCCCGCGATACGGAGATGGTGTGCTGCAGGGGTTCGCCGGCGTCGGCACCCACGCCCGCGAAGAACTCCGCGTACGCATCGGCGACGCGGTGCGGGGTCTGGTTCAGGCCGGGACGGTCGGGGTCCTCCCCGATCGCTTCGAGGAGTTCGCGCACCGCCGCGGCCACACGATCACGATCGACGGCCACGTCATGAGCCTACGCGGTCGCCGGCCGCGCCTGCCCGCTCGGCCGCCGGGCCGGCGCGGTACCGACCGCCTTCTCGGCCTCGGCCTCGGTCGAGGCGGCCAGTCCCGCCTCATCGCGACGCTGCGGCACCTCGACCGGGGGTAGGGTCGACACCGGACGCTCCTGGCTGGACAGCCACTGCGGGCGCGGCGGCAGCCGCTTGATGTCAGTGAAGATCTCGGCGAGCTGGATGTGGTCGAGCGTCTCCTTCTCAAGCAGCTCGAGGGCGAGCTTGTCGAGGATGTCGCGGTTGGCGTTGATGACCTCGTACGCCTCGTTGTGCGCGAGCTCGATCAGTTCGCGCACCTGCTCATCGACTCGTTCGGCGATGCGCTCACTGAAGTCACGGCCATGCCCCATGTCGCGTCCCATGAACACCTCGCCCGACGACTGGCCGAGTTTGATGGGGCCGACATCGGTGGTCATGCCGTACTCGGTGACCATCTTGCGGGCGATGCCGGTGGCCTTCTCGATGTCGTTGGCCGCTCCGGTGGTGGGATCGTGGAAGACGATCTCCTCAGCGACGCGGCCGCCCATCGCGTAGGTGAGCTGGTCCTGGAGCTCGTTGCGGGTGACGGAGTACTTGTCATCGAGCGGCAGCACCATCGTGTAGCCCAGCGCCTTGCCGCGCGGCAGGATCGTGACCTTCGTCACCGGGTCGGTGTGGTTCATCGCCGCCGCGGCGAGGGCGTGGCCGCCCTCGTGATACGCGGTGATGAGCTTCTCCTTGTCCTTCATGACGCGGGTGCGGCGCTGCGGGCCGGCGATCACACGATCGATGGCCTCATCGAGCGCACGCATGTCGATCAGCTGGGCGTTGGAGCGCGCGGTCAGCAGGGCGGCCTCGTTGAGGACGTTCGCGAGATCGGCACCGGTGAAGCCGGGGGTCTTTCGGGCGATGACCGACAGGTCGACCGAAGGCGAGAGGGGCTTGCCGCGGCCGTGCACCTCGAGGATGCGCTGGCGCCCCTTCAGATCGGGGGCGTCCACGCCGATCTGGCGGTCGAAGCGGCCCGGTCGCAGCAGCGCCGGGTCGAGGATGTCGGGGCGGTTGGTCGCCGCGATGACGATGACGTTGGCCTTCGGGTCGAAGCCGTCCATCTCGACGAGCATCTGGTTGAGCGTCTGCTCGCGCTCGTCGTGGCCACCGCCCATGCCGGCGCCGCGGTGGCGGCCGACGGCGTCGATCTCATCGATGAAGATGATGGCCGGAGCGTTCTCCTTGGCCTGGTTGAACAGGTCGCGCACGCGGCTGGCACCCACGCCGACGAACATCTCGACGAAGTCAGAACCCGAAATCGAGTAGAACGGCACGCCCGCCTCGCCAGCGACGGCGCGGGCGAGCAGGGTTTTGCCGGTGCCGGGAGGGCCGTACAGCAGCACGCCCTTCGGGATGCGGGCGCCGACGGCGGCGAACTTGGCCGAATCCTTCAGGAAGTCCTTGATCTCCTGCATCTCTTCGATGGCCTCGTCGGCGCCGGCGACGTCTGCGAAGGTGACGGTCGGGGTCTCCTTCGTGACGAGCTTCGCCTTCGACTTGCCGAACTGCATGACTTTGCTGCCGCCGCCCTGCGCGCTGGACAGCAGCCACCAGAACAGCAGGCCCAGCAGCAGGATCGGGATCATCAGCGAGAGCATGCTGTCCCAGAAGGTGGTGCGCGGCACCACGTCGTTGAAGCCCTCCTTGGGCGCCGCGGCGTCGACAGCGGCGACGACCTCGGCCGCACGCGGCTCGACGTAGTAGAACTGCACCTGCGTGGACCCCTCGAACTCCTTCGAAAGGGTCATGTCGACGCGTTGGTCACCGTCGGTCATGACGACCTTGGTGACCGTCTCGCCGTCGAGAAGCTCGAGCCCCTGCTGCGTCGTGATCTGCTTCGCACCGGTCAGGCTGCTGATCAGCGTCATTCCGATCAGCAGCAGCACGCCGATGAGCAACACGTAGATGAACGGGTTGCGGGACAGCTTCTTCAGATTCATGGTGCGATCAGGCTACCGCGTGCTGATACGCCCCGTCTGAGCATTCGCCCACGGCGTACGCAGCGCGTCAGGAGTACACGTGCGGCGCGAGGACCGCGACATCGCGCAGGTTGCGATACCGCTCGTCGAAGTCGAGACCGTAGCCCACGACGAAGTCGTTGGGGATGTCGAAGCCGACGTAGCGGCAGTCGATCTCGACCTTCGCGGCCTCGGGCTTGCGCAGCAGTGCGAGCACCTCGAGCGAGGCCGCGCCGCGCGACGCGAAGTTCTCGAGCAGCCAGCTCAGCGTCAGCCCGGAGTCGATGATGTCCTCGACGATGAGCACGTGCTTGCCGGTCAGGTCGGTGTCGAGGTCCTTGCGGATCTGCACGACACCGCTGGACTTGGTCCCCGCACCGTAGGAGGAGACCGCCATCCAGTCCATCGTGATGTCACGGGGCAGCTTTCGGGCGAAGTCGGCCATCACCATGACGGCGCCCTTGAGCACTCCGACCAGCAGCAGGTCTTTGCCCTCGTAATCGGCGACGACGTCGGCGGCGAGCTCTTCGAGTCGCTCTTGGATCTGCTCCTCGGTGACGAGGACGTTCGACAACTGGTCAGCGATTTCGGCCGCGCGCATGACACGAGTCTAGGTAATGCGCGCGGTCGCTCACACCGGCATCCCCTCGCCCGGCGATCTCACGCCGC
The DNA here is from genome assembly GCA_023450335.1 of Actinomycetes bacterium. Lineage (GTDB taxonomy): Bacteria > Actinomycetota > Actinomycetes > Actinomycetales > Microbacteriaceae > Microbacterium. The sequence continues at coordinate 21,747 of JAEXHA010000097.1, forward strand.
GGTGAACTCGATGCGCCGCCCCCGACGGCGCGCCCGGCACCCGGGCAGATCGATGGGGCCCTGGCCCGTCCAGTCGGAGACCAGCCGCGCCACCTCGAGCGTCTGGGTGCGGGTCAGGCTCGTGCCGAACTCGCTCGCCACGACGTGGCGGATGATGCGGTTGCGCAGCGCGGGCGGGTTGGCGGCGAGCGCCGCGACCGAGACGGCGATGCCGGCTTCGACGTGCTCGACGATGTCTTCGATCGTCTCGTCGATCATCTCGGCGAACGCGTCAGCGTCTTCGCGCAGCTGCTCGGCCGTGCGGGCGAGGGCTTCGGTGACGCCCGGGCCCAGCTCGCGTTCGAGCACCGGCAGCACGTCACGGCGCACGCGCACACGTGCGAAGCGGCGCTGGAGGTTGTGCGGGTCGTACCACGGCGCGAGATCTTCGGCGGCGCACGCGGCGCGGGTGGTGCCGCGCCGCACGCCCAGCAGCGGCCGCAGCCACGTGAGGCCGTCGTCCTCACGAAGGGGCGCCATGCCCGCCAGGCTCGTCGCGCCGGCCCCGCGGGCCAGCCCCAACAGCACCGTCTCGGCCTGATCGTCGAGGGTGTGGGCGAGCAGGATCGCCGTGGCACCGGCATCCCTCGCCGCCTGACGCAGCGCACCGCGGCGGGCTGATCGGGCTGCGGCCTCGGGCCCGTCGGCGGTGCCCACCTCGACGCGGATCACGCGGGCGGCGAGGCCCAGCGCCTGCGCTTGTGCAGCGGCACCGGCGGCGACCTCGGCCGAACCGTCCTGCAGACCGTGGTCGACCACGACGGCGGTGGCCTCGATCCCCGCCTTGGGGCCTTCGAATGCCACCGCGGCCGTCAGCGCGAGCGAGTCGGCGCCGCCGGACAGCCCGACGACCACCGGACCGGTCGTGCCCGTCAGGACGGCGCGGACGGCACGGCGCACCTCGGCGACGGCGGGGTCGAGGCTCGGTCGGTGCTCCACGATCCTCCACGCTATCCCGCCCGAGACATTAGGCTGGTCCGCGTCATTCCCACAGTTTTGAAGGAGAACCAGCATGGGCGCGTACGACGCCGTCATCGAGATCCCGCGCGGCAGCCGGGTCAAGTACGAAGTCGACCACGGCACCGGCCGCGTGTTTCTCGACCGCGTGCTGTTCACCCCCATGGGCTACCCCGCCAACTACGGGTTCTTCGAAGACACCCTCGGTGAGGACGGCGACCCGCTCGACGTGCTCCTGCTGCTGGACCGCGACCTGTACCCGGGCGTCATGGCCAAGGTGCGCCCCGTCGCCGTGCTCAAGATGAGCGACGAGGCCGGCGGCGATGACAAGGTTGTCGCGGTGCTGGCCAAGGACCCGCGTTGGAACCACATCCAGGACGTCTCCGACATCGACGAGTGGACCAAGGGCGAGATCGGCCACTTCTTCGAGCGTTACAAGGACCTCGAGCCGGGCAAGTGGGTCAAGGTCGACGAGTGGGGCGACGCGGCCGAGGCCGAGCGCCTCGTCTCCGAAGCGTTCGAGCGCTTCCAGGCCGAGGGCGCACAGACGGCGACCCAGGGTGAGGGGCACGCCCCGAAGACCATCTGATCTGGACAGTCAGCAGAGGGTGGATGCCATGGCATCCACCCTCTTGTCGTTTCGGCGCCGGTTCGGGCGTCAGATCGAGATGCCGCGGGCACGCAGGAACGGCGCCGGGTTGATGCGCACGCCGCCGGAGTACACCTCGAAGTGCAGATGGCAGCCGGTGGAGGCGCCCGTCGTGCCGACGTGGGCGATGACCTGACCCGCCGAGACGCGCTGGCCATACCTGACGTTGAAGCCGCCGGGGGCGATGTGGGCGTAGCCGGTGATGATGCCGCCGCCGTGATCGACCTTGATGTAGTTGCCCCACGCACCGCTGTTGCCGACGAACACGACGCGGCCCGAAGCGGCAGCGTAGATGGGTGACCAGCAGCCGGCGGCGAAGTCGATGCCACGGTGCCCACTCCCGGTGCAGTAGCCGTTGGCACACAGTCCGCCGCGGTTGCCGAACCATGAGCTGATCCAGCCGGCAGCCGGGCGCACCCAGCCGGAGTTCTGCACCTCGCCCGCGGGGCTTCCGCCGCCACCGCCACCGCTTCCGCCGCCGTTGTTCTTGGCCGCCTCTTCGGCGGCCTTGCGACGGCGCTCCTCTTCTGCGGCAGCCCGGCGACGAGCCTCTTCCTTGGCCTTGCGTTCGGCCTCTTCGCGGGCCTTGCGGCGGGCCTCGACCCCGGCCTTGTAGCCGGCGATCGTCTTGGTCGTGGTGTCTTGGAGAGCGGCTAGCTGCGCCTCGAGCGTCTCGCGGTGGGCGGACTGAGCCTCGAGCGCCTCCCGGGCGGCGGTGGCGGCCTCTTGCGCGGCGATCATCTTGCGCTCGGCCGCCTGCTGCAGACGGTCGCGCTCGTCGCGGGCCACTGCGGCCTGGTTGCGCAGGTTCTCGGCATTGTCACGGGCGCCGACGGCCTCGGCGTAGACGCTGCGGTTGGCCGCGAGCAGCTGGTCCATCGTCCCGAGGCGTGCGAGCAGGTCGTCGGCGCTGGCGGCGGAGTCGGAGAAGAAGAGCTCCAGTGACGTGTCGTCACCGCCGGTGCGGTACTGCTGCGCGGCGAGGCGGCCGAGTTTGCCGGCGGCCTCGTCGGCACGTGCGGCTTCGGCGTCGGCTTGCTCCTGCAGCGAAGCGACGCGGGCGGCGGCGTCTTCGAACTCCTCCTGCGCCAGCTGGTACTCGAGACCGAGCTGTTCGGCGATGGCCTGCTTCTGCGCGACGTCGTTCTCGAGTTGGGCGATGAGGCCCTCGATGCGCTTGACTTCGGCGGCCTTCGCACCCTGGTTGGCTTTGGCCTTCTGCACGTCGTCCCAGGAGGGGTACGTGGTGGTTGCGAAGGCGGGGGATGCCAGGAGGAACCCCGCGCCGGCCAAGCCGATGACGCCCAGCCCGATGGCGCCACGCCGCGAAACCGGATTACGGAAGCCGCGCAGCTCTTCGGCGGTGGGTGCGCAGCCGCAGTCCACGGCCGGATCGGCGGTATCGGGACGCACGGTGGATACCTCTCCTGACGGTCTTCGGGCCCGTCCACGACGACAGGCCGTCACAGACAACAGTTTTCACAGTAGCAACATCTGTCACATTCGCCCAGGGTCAATCTCTGGACACATCATCCCGCTTCTGCGCGCGATGCACACCGGCATCCTTCCTTCTCTCGCGCGCGTACACGTGCGGGCGCGCCCTCGATTGGCGATTTGGTCGACTAATGCGTATGCTTGACCCTCGGTAAGCGTGAGCCTTCTGGGTTCGCTCGGCCCCATCGTTTAGCGGCCTAGGACGCCGCCCTTTCACGGCGGTAGCACGGGTTCGAATCCCGTTGGGGTCACTCACCTTCCTACAATTGAATACGCATGGCCCTGTAGCGCAGTTGGTTAGCGTGCCGCCCTGTCACGGCGGAGGTCGCGGGTTCAAGTCCCGTCAGGGTCGCTCCGAGCGACGGGCCCTTTGATTTTCAGAGGGCCTTTCGCCTAGGACATGGCTCTTCGGATCCATGCGGCTCTGTAGCTCAGTTGGTAGAGCGCACGACTGAAAATCGTGAGGTCACGGGATCGACGCCCGTCGGAGCCACTGAACCCCCGAGGTGGCTTCTACACCGAGGGGGTTCTTTGATTCATCCCCGAAACCCTACGAGTGTCGCTTCACTGTTGAGAGCCCACCTCAGACGATTCGAGTGAATCGGGGGCCTTCGTACCCGTCGCGGCTGACGAGCTCGAGGAACATATCGGCCGGGCGCACCCAGAAGCTGTAATCGTCGTAGAGCTTGCGGTAGAACACGAGCAGCTCGTCGGTTTCGCTGTGCCTCCCCGTGCCGATCACCTCGTAGCGGGCACCCTTGAAGTGCTCGTAAATGCCGGGCTCAACGGCGTCGGGTGTCGATGACAGCATGACGCGATCGTACTGTGTCGCCCCCAATCAGCCGCACGGCCCGGTGCGGTTGATGAGTGCGTGCGCTTGGTCGCAGCTCGCGCGTTGCAGGGCCACGGTCGCCGGACCGGCGACATCGATGACAGTCACCGAGCGGTGGATCATGGTGCCGCCGTCGGCGCCGACTCGTTCGACGGTGGGCGCCGGGCGCTGCCTTCGGCCAAGAGCGCCAGCCGATGCAGCGTCTCGCGGTTGCGCCACAGCAGAAGGGGCTCGAGCACGAAACCCAGCCAGGACGCCGGGCCCGACACGGCTGTCTCCCGCATGCGGATGACGCATCCGGCATCCCTCTTCTGCGCTTCGATCTCGACGCGCGCCTCGCCCATCGGCCAGCCGCGCGCCAGCAGCACCATGCGGCGCGGGGGTGACCACTCCTCGACGACGGTCCGGTCGTCGAGGAGCACCGGCCACGTGCCGAAGGAGTGATGCAACTCTGATCCCGGTTGCGGCCAGGCCCCGTCGACCCTGCGCATGCGTGAGGCGCCGACCACCCAGCCGGGGTAGAGCCAGCCATCGGCAAGCACGGCGAAGACGGCCTCAGGTGGGCACGTGAACCGCCGCGTGTTGCGGGCCATCGGTCTATCTCCGGTCAGTCGTCCGTCTCGCCCGCGTCGTCGCGATCAGCCGGGTCCTCACCCTCGGCCTGCGAGGGGTGACCGGTCTCGGGCACCGGGTCGCCCGTGGGCGGGCGGTCGGGGTCCTCGCCCTCGGCCTGGCTCGGGTGATCGTTCTGCTCGCGCATGGCGGCTCCTCTCGTCCTGCCGTCATGGTGCCGCGCGGCTGGCGCATGCAGCGAGGGGCTTGACACCCACAAGGTCGGCGACTTACCTCCGCTGCCCACGCCGCGTCAAGGCCCTGAGTACCCGGCGACGACCCACACCAGCGAAGAGCTGCGCACGCGCCTGCAGTCGATGCAATGAGCCGTCCGCGGACAGCGCGGGCTCGGTCACCTCAGCCGAACTGTGCACCCTCTGCACCGTCGACGCTCTCGGCGGGCTCGGGCACGATATACAGCCCGCTGGGCGCGTTCGCGGTCACCGCGAGCGCCTCGATCCACGCGCGGTTGAGCGTCGGCGGCCGGCTGCCGGAGTACTTGAACGCCAGCGCCACGCTCGGGTTGAGCCACACCGAGGTGCGCCCGTCGCCGGTGCTGGGGTCGTCCCGCCAGGTGAATATGAACGACTCACCGCGGCGGAGCTTGTTCGAGATCACCACCTGGAGGTGGGAGAGCACGCGGTCTTCGAGATCGATACGCGCGCCGGATTGATAGGTGAACCTGCCCACGTCGGGCTCCGTCCTTGACGTTCGCGCGTCGCTGCGGTTTGCGGGGGGCATCTACTCGTGAAGCCGGCTCGCGAACATCGGTTGCCTCCATCATCACGCATCCGTGAAGGACCTGCCACAACGCGGCGCTAGTGTCAGTGCAATGAGCGAGGTGGACGCCGTCGTCGAAGAAATCGCCCGAATGTGCCGGCAGCACCGCAGGACGGTGGGCGTGATCGAGTCGCTGACCAGCGGTGCCGTTGCCAGCGCGTTGGGGCGCGGGCCCTCCGCATCGGAGTGGTTCCGCGGCGCCGTCGTGGCCTACGAGACCACCACCAAGCAGATCGTGCTGGGCCTGGTGCCCGGCACCGACCCGTGCTCGGAGTCGTGCGCCACCCAACTGGCGGCGAACGGTCGCGACCTGCTGCGCACCGACGTGTGCGCCTCGATCACGGGTGTCGGCGGGCCCGATCCGTCGGACGGGCACCCGGCCGGAGAGGTCCATGTCGGCACTTCGACAGTGCACGGCACCGCCAGCAGGCAGCACCAGTTCGACGGTTCACCCGAACAGGTGGTGGATGCCAGTGTGCTGGCCACCGTGACGAGCCTGCGCGACGCGCTCACGGACCTCTCCCGGGGCTGAGCCGGCATCTCGCATCACGGCTGACCCGGCCGCGCGCGGCGCTGAGCGCCGGCATCCACCACCGGACGCCCCGACGACGCGGGTAGTCTGAGCTGACCCGTGCCCGCCCCCGATCCACGAGCGTTTCCATGGATGTGTCGATCATCGTCCCCACCTTCAACGAAGGTGAGAACGTCGACGAACTGCTGCGCCGCATCGGCATCGCGATGGCAGACACGGGGCGCCGATTCGAAGTGATCTTCGCCGACGACTCGACCGATGACACCCCCGCGATCATCGCCGCGGCGGCGCAGGCCTGGCCCTTCCCCGTGCGGCTGCTGCACCGCGAGCGTGCGACGGCGGGGCTCGGCGGTGCGGTCGTCGCAGGCGTGCACAGGGCGGCGGCGAGGTGGTGCCTGGTCATGGACGGCGACCTGCAGCACCCGCCCGAAGACATCCCGCGCCTGCTCGCGCGCGCCGACGCGGGCGACGTCGACGTCGTCGTCGCCTCGCGGTACACCCCCGGCGGGGACTCGAAGGGACTGGCCGACGCGACGCGCAGCACCGTCTCGCGCGCCTCGACCCTGCTGACCAAGGCGATGTTCCCCCGCAAGCTGCACGGCTGCTCCGACCCGATGACCGGGTTCTTCCTCGTGGACCGCGAGGCCGTCGACATCGACGCGCTGCGCCCGCGCGGCTTCAAGATCCTCCTCGAGATCCTCGCGCGCCGGCAGCTGCGCATCGGCGAAGTGCCGTTCCGGTTCGCCGATCGCCACGCCGGGCAGTCGAAGGCGTCGGTGCGGCAGGGGGTGCGCTTCCTCACCCAGCTGACGATGCTGCGGTTCGGCCGCATGTCGGCGTTCGCCCTCGTCGGGGGCGCCGGAGCGATCGCCAACCTCGTGATCATGTGGGGACTGATCCGGCTCGGCGTCGACTACGTGACCGCGGCGATCATCGGCAGCGAACTGACGATCATCGGCAACTTCCTGCTGCTCGAATACCTGGTGTTCGCAGACATGCGGTCCGAGTCCGGGCGCATGTGGCAGCGGTTTTTGAAGTCGTTCACGTTCAACAATGTCGAGGCGATCATCCGCATCCCCGTCATGTGGGTGCTGGTCGAGTCGGCCCACATCCCCAGCGTGCTGGCGGCCGGACTCACCCTCGTCGCGGCGTTCGTGGTGCGATTCGTCTTCCACGCCCTGGTCGTCTACGCGCCGGGGCGTGCCGCAGCCCCGGCATCCCCCCACCGACCGGTGGACTCTCGGCCCCCACTCGGGGTGGGTCGGGAAGAATAGAGACATGAGTTCCCCCGCCTCTGACACGATCACCGTCTTCGGCGCCGACTGGTGCCGCGACTGCCGCCGCACCAAGGCGCAGCTCGAAGATCTCGGTGTCGCCTTCACCTACGTCGACCTCGAGGCCGACCCGGCAGCCGCCGATGTCGCGCGCGAGATTTCGGGCCGTACGAATATTCCGGTCGTCGTATACCCTGACGCATCGCACCACGTCGAGCCTGCGAACATCGACGTGGAGGCCAAGCTCCGCGAGCTCTCGCTGATCTGAGTGGATGCCGGGGTTCACGCTCCGGCATCCTTCGCCTGGTTAGGGTGATGCCATGGCACCCGATGCAGCGTCGCCGCCGGATCTGACCCGAGGCACCGTCGCCCGCTACGCCGCCGGTTCGGTCGGCACGGGCGGATTCGCCACCCTGCCCGGCCTGGTGCTCACCTATTACCTGACCGACAACCTCGGCGTGGCCGCGCTCATGGCGGGCGCCGTGGTGGCCGCGGCCAAGGTCTGGGACGTCGTCATCGACCCCGTCGTCGGTGCGCTGACCGACCGCGACCTGGCCCGCCACGGCAACCGGCGTCGGCTCATGCTGCTGGGCTCGCTGACGATTCCCGTGCTGTTCGCGCTCACGTTCGCGGTGCCGCCGACGCTCGGCCCGGTGTGGGGCGGGCTGTGGGTGCTGATCGCATTTCTGCTGACCGCGACGGCGTTCAGCCTGTTCCAGGTGCCATACATCGCGCTGCCGGCCGAGCTCACCGCGCATTACGACACGCGCACGACGCTGCTGAGCTGGCGGGTCGTGGTGCTCACCTTCGCGATCCTGCTGTTCGGCGCGGGCGGCCCGGTGCTGCGCGGCATCACCGGCGACCCCACCACCGGATACCTCGTGATGGGCATCGTCGCCGGCGTCGCGATCGGCCTGGGCATGCTGGTGGCGACCGGCGTGGCCGTGCGGGCGCGGCGCGTGAGCTCGGCGATGACGGCCGCCGGCACGAGCCATGCCGAGCAGGCCGAACTCGTGCACGACACAGTGACCGGGCCGTACCGGATCCGCGTCGGGAAGGATGCCACCACGCCCGGCGGCGGCGTCCGCGACAACTTCCGCTCAGCGTGGGAGACGCTGCGGCGCAGCCAGCCGTTCCGTGCGCTGCTGGCGACGTTCGTGCTGCAGGCGCTCGCGACCGGGCTCATGCTCGCCGGCGCCCAATACCTCGCCACGTGGGTGCTGCGGTCAGAAGCCGCCGTCACCTTGCTGTTCGTCGCGCTCATCGCGCCGGCGCTGCTGGCGGCCCCGGGCTGGGGCGTCATCGCCCGGCGCGTCGGCAAGGAGCGGGCGTTCGCGATGGCCAGCGTGCTGTTCGCGGGGGCGGCGCTGTCGACGGTGGGCGCGCTGTGGGCGCCGGGGGTGTGGCTGTACGTGCCGGTGGGCGTGGCCGGTGTGGCGTACGCCGGCATGCAGTCGCTGCCGATGGCGATGCTGCCCGACGTCATCAGTCACGACGCCGCGCTGCATGAGCCGGGGCGCGCCGGCGCGTTCGGCGGGGTGTGGACGGCGGGCGAGACCACCGGGTTCGCTCTCGGCGCGGCGGTGCTGTCGGTGGTGCTGGCCGCCACCGGTTATGTCGCGTCGACCACCGGGCAGGCGGTCACGCAGCCCGCGTCGGCCGTCGCGGGGATCGTGATCAGCTTCAGCGTGGTGCCGGCGGTGCTCATCGGCCTCAGCCTTCTCTCGCTCACGCGGTATCGGCTGCGGCGCAGCGACATCGAGCCTCGCGGGTGACGCTGCCGCGCTTACGAATCGGTCCTCCCACGCGAGCCGGTTGCGCCTCGAGTGCGGGCTCCCCCGCGGCGTCCCCTCGCACCCGGCTGATTCCGGACGCATCCGGCAGCGCCGGCGGCGCCGAGGCGACCATTCGTGACCGCGGACGACACGTCTTAGGCTGAAACCCCACCCGAAGGAGTGCCGTGACTGCTGATCTGCCCGATATCGAGCGTTCACGATTGGATGCCGCGGTCGCCGACCTGCGGGCCGGAGGCCGCACCTGGAGTCTGCTGACGGTGGGCCAGCGCCGCACGGTGCTCGAGCGCATCCGCGCCGCGGTCGCCGCGGTCGCGGCCGAGTGGGCCGACGTCGCCGCCACCTCGAAGGGCCTCGAGCCGGGCCATCCGCTGCGCGGCGAGGAGTGGCTTTCGGGACCCTACGCCGCGTTGGTCGCCCTCGACGCCTATGCCCACACGCTGGCGGCCGTGGCACGTGGCGCCAGTCCGCTCGACGGTGTGAAAGTCTCGGCCGGGCCGGGCGGGCGCACGGTCGTGCACACATCCCCGCTGAACGCGATCGACGGCCTGCTGCTGTCGGGATTCACGACTGAGGTGTGGCTGCGGCCCGGTGTCACGCCGCACGAGGCACGCCGCGCCGCCGGCCTCGCGCAGCGGCATCCGACCGACGCGGGGGGCGTGGGTCTCGTGCTGGGTGCCGGCAACGTGACCTCGATCCCGTTCCTCGATGTGCTGTACGAACTGCTCGCGCACAACCGCGTGGTGGTGCTGAAGGTGAACCCGACGCAGGACGCCCTCGTGCCGGTGTTCGAGCGGGCGCTGGCGCCGCTGATCGAGCCGGGTTTCCTGCGGATCGTCACCGGTGGGGGCGATGTCGGGGCATACCTCACCCGGCATGCGTCGGTCGACCACGTGCACATCACCGGGTCGGAGACGACCTTCCGCGCGATCGTGCCGGGCCTGACCGTGCCGATCACCGCCGAGCTGGGCGGAGTGTCGCCGATCATCGTCGTGCCGGGCGCGTGGAGCGATGCCGACCTGCGCTTCCAGGCCGAGCACATCGCGACGATGCGGCTGCAGAACAGCGGCCACAACTGCATCGCCGGTCAGGTGGTGCTGCTGAGCTCGCAATGGCCGCAGCGCGAGGCGTTCCTGCGCGAGCTGCGGTCCGCCTACGCGCGCGTGCCGCAGCGGTCGATCTGGTACCCGAACAGCGACAGATCGATGGATCGCGCCCGCGAGGCGTACCCGAACGCCGAGGTGTGCGGTGGCACTCGACTGCTGGTGGAGCTCGAGGCGGGGGCGGATGCCACGGCGATCGAATCGACGGAGTACTTCGCGCCGGTGCTGGGCGTCGTGACGCTGTCGGGCCGTGGTCAGGCGTTCCTCGATGCGGCTGTCGCTCACGCGAACGAGAAGCTGCACGGGACGCTGGGCGCGAACATCCTCATCGAGCCCCGCACGCATGCCGCTTTGGGCATAGGGTTCGAGCGCGCCCTCGAGAGACTGCAGTACGGCACGATCGCCGTCAATGCGTGGACGGCGTTCGGGTTCCTCACCCCGACGGCCACGTGGGGCGCTTTCCCCGGCGGAACGGTCGACGATGCCCCGAGCGGAATAGGCGTCGTCCACAACGCACTGCTGCTCGACGACGTCGAGCGGACGATCGTGCGCGGGCCGTTCCGACCCTTCCCGCGCTCCATCGTCTCGACGATTCAGACCCGTAGCCTGAAGCACTGGTCGGTGCTGCCCAAGCCGCCGTGGTTCGCGACGGCGCGTACCGGCACAGCCGTGTCGGAGGGCTTCACGCGTTTCCGCGCCGACGGCAATTGGCCGCGTCTGGCCGTGACGCTGCTCCACGCCTTCCGCGCCTGACCAGTTCCGCCGTCCGGTATCGGCAGCGCCGAGCGCGTCACAGCGGTATCGAGCGCGTCACAGGGGTATCGAGCGCGTACCCGCCGCGTTCACGGCGTATCGCAAACGGCCCAGTGTGCGTGCGGCGAGGCTGCGCGTCAGCGACCACCGCGGCGGTTGCCGCCGTTCTGACGCACGACCGAGCCGACCGTGAGCTTGCCGCCACTGTGCGAGGCACGCCGACCGGCAGTGCGGGCGTTGCCCGACGCGGCCGGACGCTCTGCGCCATGCGTGCGCTCACCGTGCGACCGGACCGGACGGTCACTGCGCGCGCCGCCGGAGGCGCGACCCTGACGCTCGGGCTGAGCCTGCCCGGCCGAGGCGCCGCCGCGACCTGACTGCCCACGACGCTGACCGCCCTGACCGTCTTGGCCGCCACGGCCGCCGTCACGCTGGCCGACCTGACGCTGGCCACCCTCACGTGCGGCGCGCTTGCGCTGCGCATTCGCGCCCTGGCTCGTGCCTCCACCGCGCTGCGGCTCAGCCTTCGGTGCCGGCTTCACGTACGCGGCGACGTCACCGACCAGCTCGACGACCTCTGGGGACGTCGCCGTCACCGAGATCGGCGCCACGGTGATGGCGGCCTTGCGCAGCAGATCCTTGACGTCCTTCTGCTGGTCGGGCAGCACGATCGTGACGACCGAGCCTTCCGCGCCCGCGCGCGCGGTACGACCCGAGCGGTGCAGGTACGCCTTGTGCTCGGCGGGCGGATCGACGTGGATCACGAGCTCGACCTCGTCGACGTGCACACCTCGTGCGGCGACGTCGGTGGCGACGAGTACCTTGGCGGCGCCCGACGAGAACGCCGCGAGGTTGCGGTCGCGCTGCGGCTGTGACAGGTTGCCGTGCAGGTCGACGGCGGGGATGCCCTGGTCGGTCAGCTGCCGGGCGAGCTTCTTGGCCTGGTGCTTGGTGCGCATGAAGAGGATGCGGCGGCCCGTGCCGGACGCGAGGGTCTTGACCAGGTCCTTCTTCGCGTCGGTGCCGCTCGCGAGGAAGACGTGGTGGGTCATGGCGGCCACCGGCGAGTGCGCCTCGTCGACGGAGTGCAGCACCGGGCTTTCCAGGAAGCGCTTCACGAGCTTGTCGACCCCGTTGTCGAGGGTCGCGCTGAACAGCAGGCGCTGTCCACCCGTCGGCGTCTTGTCGAGGATGCGCGTGACCACGGGGAGGAATCCGAGATCGGCCATGTGGTCGGCTTCATCGATGACGGTGATCTCCACGGCGTCGAGCTTCGCGTAGCCCTGCTTCATCAGGTCTTCGAGACGACCCGGGCAGGCCACGACGATGTCGACGCCGGCGTTGAGGGCCTGCACCTGGCGGTTCTGGTTGACGCCGCCGAAGATCGTGGTGGTCTTGAGGCCGTAGGCGGCGGCGAGCGGCTCGAGCGTCGCGTTGATCTGCGTGGCGAGCTCGCGGGTCGGCGCGAGGATGAGGCCGAGGATGCGGCCCGAGCGGCGGGTGCCGCCGGCCAGGTCGCCACCGAGGCGCGCGACCATCGGGATCGAGAAAGCGAGGGTCTTGCCCGAGCCGGTCTTGCCGCGGCCGAGCACGTCGCGTCCGGCGAGTGTGTCGGGCAGCGTGTCGACCTGGATCGGGAACGCCGTGGTCTTGCCGTCGGCGGCGAGCGCGTCGACGAGGGGGGCGGGCACGCCGAGCGTGCGGAAAGTCGTGTGAGTCATGAGGGGATTTCTGAGCGCGAAGGGGCGCTCTGTCGGTGGCCCGGGTGCGGGTGCGCACACGGGGTCGCCGTACGAAGAATGTCAGCCGGCTTCGCCCAGGGCGGGCGGCGGCGAGGGAAGCGTTCTACGACGCGAGAAACGCTACGGGTAGCGCTGCAAGGTCTTCAGCGTAGCAGTCTCCCGCTGGGTGGATGCCGGAGTGCACACACGGTGCTGCCGATGTGCACGCGGACTCGCCCGTACGCGCTCGAAATCACCGATATGCGCGCGATGGCGCAGCTGCGCGCGATGCCGCCGACACGCGCGTGGTGGCGCAGCTGCCCCGCTCAGCGGAAGGCGTCGGTGGCATCGCGCAACGCGCGGGCTATGCCGGGTTCGGAGGCGGAGTGCGACGCGTCGGGCACGACCACCAGCTCGGCCTCGGGCCACGCCCGGTGCAGGTCCCACGCGGTCATCATGGGCGTGCACACGTCGTGCCGGCCCTGCACGATCCGTGCCGGGATGTCGCGGATGGCCGCCACGTCTTCGATCAGCTGCCCCTCGCGGAGCCACCCGGCGTTCATGAAGTAATGGTTCTCGATGCGGGCGAAGGCGACGGCGGCATCCGGCGCCGTCATCGCGGCGACCAGCTCCGGGTCGGGGTTCAGCGTGAGGGTCGACGCCTCCCACGTCGTCCACGCGATCGCGGCCGGCTGATGCACGGCCGGATCGGGGTCGCACAACCGCCGATGGTAGGCCTCGATCATGCGCGAGCGCTCGAGCACGGGAATCTGTGCCAAGAACTGCTCCCAGACGTCGGGATACAGCACCGCGGCCCCGCCCTCGTAGAACCACTCCAGCTCGTGGCGGCGCAGCGTGAAGATGCCGCGCAGCACAAGCTCGGTCACCGCGTCGGGGTGGCTCTGCGCGTAGGCGAGCGCGAGGGTGCTGCCCCACGAACCGCCGAACACCTGCCAGCGGTCGATGCCGAGGTTGCGCCGCAGCAGTTCGAGATCGGCGACCAGGTGCCACGTCGTGTTGTAGCGCAGATCGGCGTCGGGCTCGCTCACGTGCGGCGTGCTCTTACCGCACCCGCGCTGGTCGAGCAGCACGATGCGGTAGGTCTCGGGGTCGAAGAATCGTCGATGCCAGGGGCTCGTTCCGGCGCCGGGGCCACCGTGCAGGAACACGACCGGCTTGCCGTCGGGGTTGCCCGACTGCTCCCAGTACACGCGCTGCCCGTCGCCGGCCAGCAGAAACCCCGTCTCATAGGGCTCGATGGGCGGGTACAGGATGTCGTCGAGGTGGGCGGGTGCGCTCACAGGTCTCCTCCCGAGACGCCGAACGTGTCGCAGGCGTTGGGGCCGTTGCGGTACCCCGTCATGAACCAGCGCTGCCGCTGCTCGCTGGACCCGTGGGTCCAGCTCTCGGGGTTGACCGCGCCGGACTGCGACTGGATGTTGTCGTCGCCGACGGTCGCGGCGGCGGCGAGCGCGTCGCGCAGCTGCGCGTCGGTGGGCTCCTGCAGGAAGGTCACCCCGTTGCGGTCTTCGACCGTCGCGGCGTCGGCGACCCAGGCGCCGGCGAAGCAGTCGGCCTGCAGCTCGGTGCGCACGCCGTTGCTGTCGGGCCCGGTCCCGTCGTTCGGGTGCGCGGCCATGACGCCGGTGATCTGCTGAATGTGGTGGCCCCATTCATGCGCCAGCACGTACATCTGCGCAAGAGGTCCCGCCTGCGTGCCGAACTGCTGGCGCAGAACGCCGAAGAAGGTCGGATCCATGTAGATCGTCTCCTCGGGCGGGCAGTAGAAGGGCCCGGTGGCGTTGGACGCGGTGCCGCACCGGCTCGAGGTCTGGCCGTCGACGACGATCAGCTGCGGTGCACGGTAGCCCTCCACCGTGGCACCCCAGTACCCATCGAGCACGAGCTGGGTGGCGGCGATACGACATTCGTCGTTGACGTTGGCGTCGGCGCCGGTCTCACACTGCGCGATCTCAGTGCCGGGATCGGCAGCCGTGCCGGGTCCGTCGCCGGTCAGCAGCGACCCGGGATCCCCTCCCGTGAGCAACTGCAACAGCAGCACCGCGATGAGGCCCAGCCCGCCCACCCCGGCCCCGCCGGCGATCATCGCGCCGCGGCCACGCCGTTTGGCGGTGCTCCCGCTGACATCGGCGTCCCTGTTGAACGTCATGCGCTCACCGTACATCGGGTGGCGTTCACCTGCGAGAAGGGTGGATGCCGTTGCTCCGACATGTGGGTGCCAGATATACTCGCGCGGCAATAGGCTCTGTGCATGGAGCTGCTGACCGCCTTCGTGCTCGGCGTCGTCCTCATCGCCGTCTCGACCGTGCTCGCCCGTCGCCTCGGCATCGCCGCCCCGCTGATCCTCGTCGCGGTCGGACTGGTCGCCTCCGTGCTGCTGCCGCCCGTGGCCGTCGACCCCGAGTTGATTCTCGTCGGCATCCTGCCCCCGTTGCTCTATGCCGCCGCAGTGCGGATGCCCGCCCTCGAGTTTCGCCGCGACGCCTTGCCGATCACGGGGCTCGCCGTGCTGCTGGTGGTGATCAGTGCGCTGCTGCTGGGTGCCCTGTTCTTCGTCGCGGTGCCGGGGTTGGGCTTCCCGCTCGCCGTGGCGATGGGGGCCATCCTCAGCCCGACCGATGCGGTGGCCACCTCGATCGTGAAGCGGCTGGGCATCTCGCCGCGCGTCGTCACGATGCTCGAGGGCGAGAGCCTGCTCAATGATGCGACCGCGCTTGTGCTGCTGCGCAGTGCCGTGGCCGCCGTCGCCGCCGGGTTCTCGTTCTGGGGCACCGTCGGCTCCTTCGCGTGGGGCGTGCTGGTGGCCGCCGCGATCGGCGTGTTCATCGGAATGCTGCACCTGCGGCTGCGCCGGTGGATCACAGAACCGGCCGCCAACACCGCGCTCGGCTTCGTCGTGCCGTTCATCGCCTATTTCCCCACCGAGCACCTCGGCGGATCGGGGCTGGTGGCCGCCGTCGCGGCCGGCATCACGACCGGGCAGGGCGCGACGCGCTGGTTCACCGCCGAGCAGCGCCTGTCGGACGAGCACACCTGGCGCACCGCCGAGCTGCTGCTCGAAGGTGCGGTGTTCCTGATCATGGGGCTCGAGTTGCGCGACCTGGTCACCGCCAACCTCGCCGAGAACAACGGCGTCGGCACCGCGCTGGGCCTGGCTGCTGCATCGCTGGGCATCGTGCTGGCCGTGCGCGCGGCGTACGTGTCGCTCCTGGTGCTGCTGCAGGGTCGGCGCGCCCGATCGAGGCAGCGCGAGCGGTTGCGGCTGCTGTCGGACCGGCTCGACCAGGTCGACGAGGCCGCACTGCCGGGCCGGGCCCGCAGTCGCCTCACCGGCATGCGCGCCCGGATCCGGCGTGGGCTCAACGACCTCGACTATTACCAGGCGTCGCCGTTGGGGTGGAAGCACGGCACCGTCATCGTCTGGGCGGGCATGCGTGGTGTGGTGACCCTGGCGGCGGCACAGACCCTGCCCGCCTCGACTCCCTCTCGCGAACTGGTCGTCTTCACTGCGTTCCTCGTGGCGCTGCTGAGTCTGCTGGGGCAGGGGCTCACGCTGCCCGCCGTGATCCGCCGGCTGCGGATTCCGGCATCCACCGACCCCGTCGCCGGGCGCGCCGAGCGCGATCAGCTCAGCGACGAACTGCACGCCGCGGCGCTCGACGCGCTGCGCCGACCGGGGTTGGCCGACGCATCCGGAGTGCCGTTCCCCGCCGAACTGCTCGCCACCGCCGGCGAGCGCCTCGCCCAGCCGCCGCGCACCGATCCGTCGATGCCCACCTCAGCCGCCCTCGATCTGCGCATCGCCTTGATCGAAGCGATGCGTGAGCGCCTCGCCGTCGTGGCCCGCGAGGGCGCGTACTCGTCGGCGGTGGTGCGGCAGGCGCTCGCGCAGTTGGATGCCGATCAGCTCAGCCTCGAGGTGCGTCGCACCGAGGAATGACACGCCGGGCGCAGCCGGCGCGTCAGAGCGCTGCCGACCAGGTCTGCGCGAGAGGCGACGACCTGTGAGAATGGGAGCGGACGAGGAGTGAGCATGAGCAGCGACCAGGTGGATGCCGCGCCCGGCACCGGCGGAGAGTACGCCGAGAGCCACACGATGCCGCTGCCGCGGGATGCGGCCGAGCTTCCCGCACATTTGGCCGACCTGGACCAGAGCCCGGAGTGGTGGGCGGCGCGGCCCGCGGGGGCGCGCCTGGTGGGGCTCGTCGTCGCGCGCGACAACATGCCCAGCGTCGCGGTGCAGCGCGATGCCCTGGCGCGGTTCGGCGTGCCGATCGACGGGTTCCGGCACCCCGCGCCCGAGACGGGGGAGAGCTGGATCGAACGTCTCACCCGCCTGTTCGGCCGGCTCGGTCCGGGCGACGTGGTCGTGGTGGCCGACAAGCATGCGCTGGGGCGCAGCATCGATGAAGAAGTGCGCACCATCGGCGAGCTGCGCCGGCGCGGCGTCATCGTGAAGGTGCTGGGCACCGACCGGCACTGACGGCCTACGCCTCGCCGCCGACCAGTTCGGGGTCGTCCAGCAGTTCGAGGTCTTCGCGCACGACCAGGCGCGACGCGATGGCATGCTCGACCAGACGCACCCGCCGGTTGGTGGCTGACGACGAGACACCGCCGCGCAGCCCCGGCACCCCCTGCCGGTCGAGCTTGTCGCACACGTTGTCGAGCTTGCGATTGAAACGGGTGAGCGTCCATCCCAGGCGCTCGGCGGCGTTGGCCGAACTGGGCAGCTCACTCATACCGGTGCCGTCACGACGCAGCAGCGGCTCGGCGAGCGCCAGGATGAGCAGCTTCTGGCTGATCGTGAGCGGCACGGCACCGATGGTCGACAGGCCGTCGTCGTCGAGGTCGGTGACGTTCTCACGGAACGCGGGCTGTTCGACGTGCACTGACAGCTCGTAAGTGGTGGGGCCGGCGCTGAACACGACCGCCATCGACGCGAACACGATGGGCAGCCGAGCCCCGGGGGCCAGCTGCGCCTGCACACGCCCCTCGGTGTCGGTGACGGTCGCCGACAGACGCGAACCGATGTTGATGAGCCACCACAGGCCACCCGCCTCTTCGATGCAGAGGAAATGGCGGTGCAGGAACCGGTTGTCGTCGAGGGCCAGATCGCCCTCACGGCCGATCGTGAAGCGCTGCCCCCGTGAGACGGTGAACAACTCGCCGGCGAAGTCGACGGTCACGCCGTCGGGCTGCGCGGCGGTCGGGGGCACGGTGTCGTTCAGATCGGTCACGATGTCACACACTCCTGGGCCTCGGCGCTCTGGCTGCCGCCGTCGCGCACCAGCTGCACGCGAATGCACGTGGTGCCGGACGCGTCGGCGGGCACGGCCACCTCGGTCTCCTCGGTGGGCTGCACATCGGCCTCACCCTCGAGTGTGTAGGTGCGCCAGGCGAACCAGTCCCCCTCCTGCGGGTCGGGGTTGGTCCACGTGAAGCGCACCTGGTCGCCCTCGGCGGTGCCGGTCAGGTCGGTCGGCACGGGCACGATGCCGGCGGCCGGGTCCTGCGGTTTGACGTCGACGGTCTCCGACGGGGTCGGCTCGGGGGCACCGCCCAGCATGCTGGCGACAGCGACACCTGCGACGATGATCGCCGCGGCCGCACCGATGCCCAGCCCGATCCACAGACCCCGCTTCGATCGCGGGCGGGGGGTGGATGCCGGTGTCGCCGGCGCCGCGGGAGCCGTCGGCGCAGCGGTGGTGTCAGCGGTCGCCGGTGCGCTCACGACGGGTGCGCGCCGCACGGTGGCCGAGACGTCATCGGCCGGGATCGAGGCGACGGGTGCACGCAGCACGGTGGCCTCGGCGGCCGGTGTCGTGGCATACCCGGTGGTGCCGGACCCGGTCGTGCCGGCCGGCGTCGTGGTGTGGGGGGCGAACGGGTCGGCCTCGCCGCGGCGGGTCTGACCGGCCGAGGGCGTGGTGGTCGGCTCGATGCTGACGATGCCACGCACGCGGGTCAGCTCACCGTCCTCTTCGTCGTCCGCATCGTCGATGGGCGCGTCGTCGAGGATGTCGATCGGCGTCACGGAATGCGCCAGTTCGATCTGCACCCGCTGCAGAGCGCGGGCGAAGGCGACGGCGCTGTCGAACCGGTCACCGGGCCGCTTCGACATCGCCCGTTCGAGCACGACCTGCAGCGATTCAGGCGCGTCGGCGCGGTCGAGGCGCGGCACCGGCTGGGTCTCGATGCGCTGGATGAGGTCGGCGCCGCCGTTGCGGCCGCCGGGCACCTCGAACGGCGAGCGACCGGCAAGCAGCGTGTAGACGGTCGCGCCCAGCGCGTACACGTCAGAGCGCACTCCCGACTCGGGCACGTCGGCGAACGACTCGGGCGGCGACCACGGAATCGACATACCCGCCGATTCGTCCGCACCCTCGGCGGTGGTCGCGATGCCGAAGTCGGTGAGGGCGGGCCGGTTGTATTCGGTGACGAGGATGTTGGCCGGTTTGATGTCGCGGTGCAGGATGCCGGCGCGGTGCGCGGTCTCGACGGCCGCGCCGACCTGGATGCCCACGCGCAGCGCCTCGGCCACGGAGAAAGCCGCCGCGCGCGAGCGGATCTGCAGGTTCGGGCGCGAGCAGTACTCCATCACGAGGTACGGACGCTGGTCGTCTGAGACGCCGGCCTGGTAGATGGTGACGATCGCCGGGTGGGTCGACAGCAACGCCATGACGTTCGCCTCGGCGGTGAACTGCTCGGCCGAGCCGTCGGTCATGCGCTCGGCCAGCAGCACCTTCACAGCGACGCGGCGGCGTGGCAGGTGCTGCTCGTACAGGTACACGTCAGCGAAGCCGCCCGAGCCGAGCACCTCGACGTAGGTGAATCCGGGCAGCTGCGGCGGCGGCGCGGGCGCGCGTTTGGCGCTCACGGCAGCTCCTCGAAGGTGACAGTCACACCGTCCCCCAGATCGAGCGCGTCGCCGTTGACCACGAGGGTGGGCTCGCCGGGGTGCAGCCGTACCGGGTCGTTGCCGGTGCGCAGCAGCACGGTGCCGTTCGTGGTGTTCAGGTCGGTGACCAGCACATGCTCGCCTTCGGCGCGGATCTCGACGTGGCTGCGCGAGATGTCCTGGTTGGGGCTGTCGACCGCGACGAGCGTGGGCAGCTCGTCGCCGCTGGCGCGGGTGGACTTCGGGCGGCGTCCGATGACGACCGGCCGCTCCAGTTCGACCGTGCGGCCGGTGGACAGCCGGATGCGTCCGCTCGACGGCTGCCGCGGCGGCACGTTCTCGGTGGACTCGTACTGCTCGCGCTCGGCCTCGCGCAGCTTGCGCAACTCCGACACCGCGATGGTCGCTCCGTCGTGGTCGCCCAGGTCGGGCAGCGGCGGGACGGGCGGAATCGGGGGCATGGGCGGCACTGAGGTGGATGCCGGAGCCTGAGCTGCGGTGGATGCCGGGGCACCGGCGGCTGATGGGCGCGCCACAGTGGCGCCGAAGACGATGTCGTCATCGGTGGGCGGTACGGCGGTGGCGGCGGGCAGCCAGGTTTCGGCGGCGGCGTCCGGCACCGCGTGAGGGTCGGAACCCGCACCGGCACCGCCGGTCGCGGCATCGACGGACGGGATGGCCTCGGTCGGCGTGGCGGCAGGGCCGCCGGCACCGGACTGCGCCGCACCGGAGACGGTCGCACCCGGCACGTCATCGACGATGCCGG
>JAEXHA010000177.1 GCA_023450335.1 Actinomycetes bacterium
TTGCCGAACGGCGACACCACGTTGCCCGCGGCGAACACCCGCGGGTGGCTTGTGCCCCCGCGCAGGTCGACGGTGATCACGCCGTCTGTGCGGTCGAGGGCGAGATCGGCGAGGAAGGCGTCGTGGATCCGCGGAGCTGACGCCGTGAACAGGGCGTCGACGTCGTGCTCCGCACCATCGGCCGTGCGCACGCCGACAAGCGCGTCGGCCTGCACGATCAGCTCGGTGACCGGTGCCTCGACGACGCGGATGCCGCGCGCGGCCAGCCGCTCGGCGACCTCGGGTGCGAGTTCCCCGGCGAGCGCCGTGAACGCGGTCACGGCGTCGCTCCACTGCCGCACGAGCTCGATCTGGTGCACGCTAGCCGGCGACGTGGCCAGCACGCCCAGCCTGCGGCCGGCCACCTCCCACCCGTGGCAGTAGGGGCAGTGCAGCACGCCGCGGCCCCACTGCGCAGCGAGCCCCGGAATGTCGGGCAACTCGTCGCGGATGCCGGAGGTCACCACGATCGTGCGCGCGGCATCGATCGTGCCGTCACCGCGGCGCACCGTGAGCACCTCGCCGCGGTCTTCGACGGCGGTGACCTCGCCCGTGACGATCTCGACCCCGTATGCGCGCACCTCGCTGCGGCCACGGGCCAGCAGCTCCTGCGGGTCGACCCCGTCGTGGCCCAGCACGCCGTGCATGTGCGCGGCGAACCGATTTCGCGGCTGGCCGGCATCGACCACCAGCGTGCGGCGCCGTGCGCGCCCCAGCATCTGCGCGGCGCTCAGCCCCGCCACCCCGCCGCCGATGACAACGGCATCCCATTCCTGTGTCTCCATGCGTGCCACTCTCGCCGACGCTCGCGCAGAGTTGCAAACCATCTTGCTGAATTGGCAAGATGGGCGGATGCCAGAAGCCATCGCCCAGGTCGGACCGCGCCTGCGCGCCGCGCGGCAGGCTCGCGGCTGGACGCTCGAGGAGCTTGCCACGCGCGCCGCGGTCTCGATGAGCACCCTCTCGCGGCTGGAATCCGGTAAGCGTCAGGCTTCACTGGAGCTGCTTCTGCCGGTGACGCGGCAGCTCGGCATCCGCATCGACGACCTGCTGCCGCCCGAGATCGGCGATCCGCGGGTGCGGCGCGAGACGGTGCGGCGTGAGGGAATGGTCATCGCGCCGCTCACGCTCGAGCAGTCGCCGGTGCAGGCGTTCAAGATCACCTATGCGTCGACCGACGCGGCGCCGTCACCGCGCGTGCACGACGGGTTCGAGTGGGTCTACGTGCTCAGCGGGCGCCTGCGGCTCATGCTCGACGAGGTCGAGCACGTGCTCGAGCCGGGCGAGGCCGCCGAGTTCGACACCCGCGTGCCGCACAGCCTGAGTGCCGTGGGCGGTCCCGCCGAGGTCGTGAGCATCTTCAGCGCGTCGGGTGAGCGCATCCACACCCACCCCGCGGGTCACTGACGCCGCAGGGCGGGCGAGGGGAAATCAGTACCAGCCGTACGACTGCGAGTGGTTCCACGCGCCGCAGGGAGTGCCGTAGCGGCCGTCGATGTAGCCCAGGCCCCAGCGGATCTGCGTCGCGGGGTTGGTCTGCCAGTCCGAGCCGGCACTGGCCATCTTGCTGCCGGGCAGCGCCTGCGGAATGCCGAACGCGCCGCTGGAGGAGTTGTAGGCCTGGTAGTTCCAGCCCGACTCGCGCGACCACAGGGCGTCGAGGCACTGGAACTGGTCGTCGCCCCAGCCGCGCTGGGCCAGCATGTCGCGGGCGATGGCCCGGGCGTCGCCCCCCGAGTACTGCCTCGAGCCCGACGCCGGCGACGGCGCAGAAGATGACGCCGAACGCTGCGCGGCAGCCTTCTCGGCGGCCTCGCGCTCGGCCTTGGCCTTGGCTTCGGCAGCCTTCTTCTTGGCGGCCTCCTCGGCGGCCTTCTTCTCCTTGGCGTCGGCAAGCGCCTGCTGCAGCCCGTCGATCTCGCCCGCCACCCGCGCCGTCTCGGCAACCGTCTCATCGGTCATGTGCGGAATGAACAGGGCGGGCATGAGCTCGATCGTGCGCAGCTCACGGGCGAGGTCTGCCAACTCGGTGGTGTCGATGGCGATCTCGACGTCGCCGAGGTCGAGATCGGCCTTGTCCGCTTCGGACTTCACTTCGGCCACGGTGCTCTTCGCGCCGGCCAGTGCGGCGGTCGCATCGGCCAGAGCCGAAGAGCTCTCGCTCTCGATCTGCGCGATCTTCTCGTCAGCCACGAAGCCGACGGCCGCCAGCACCGGGGCGCTCGCGGCAGGGTCGGAGCCGGCGTCGGCGTGGGCGGGGGTCGAACCGGGGAGGCCGGTCACGACGACGGCCGCAGCCAGCGCGAGGCCGGTCGCGACAGTGACGGGGGTGAGGGTGCGACGGAGGGAACGAGTCGAATCTGAGCGCATGAAAATGGGGGTCTTCCGGGTTGTCAGCACCGGGGAGATTCACCGGTGTGCGTCCTCGGGCGGACACAAAACAGCGAGTCTGTCACATCGAATCTGGACGTTCACCGGGCATTTCCTGGACGCGCTGCCAGACAGGCCGACATTCGCGAGCCCGACAGGGTCGCCCGACCCACCCGGGAAGACGCCCTCGCGCGGCCGCGACCGGCATCGTGATCGACCCGCCGAAGCCGGTGAGCGATACCCTGACCGACATGGCGAAACCGCATCCGGGTGAGCCGGCCCCCGCGGCCGACGGCGCCGCCGCACCGGCGTTCACCCGCACGATTCCCATCACCCCGGCCGCCCGCTGGCGAGCGTTCTGGGTGTGCGTCTCGGTGGCTGCGGTCACGATCCTCGACCTCACGAAGGTCAACGTCGCCATCCCCGTCATCGGCGAGGTGATGGATGCCGGATCGACCGAGTTGCAGCTGATCGTCTCAGGATTCGTGCTCACCTTCGGGCTGGCCCTCGTGCCCATGGGCCGCCTCGGCGACCAGCGCTCGCGTCGCACGCTGTTCATCGTGGGCCTCGCGCTCTACACGTTGACCAGCGCGATGTGCGCGCTCGCCCCCGACGCCACATTCCTCTTCATCGCGAGACTCCTGCAGGGTGCGGCCGCCGGCATCCAGATGCCCCAGGTGCTCGGTCTGATCCAAGAGCTGTTCCACGGCAAGGAGCGAGGGCGTGCCTTCGGGCTGTTCGGTGCCACGATCGGCATCGCCACGGCGTTCGGGCCCACACTCGGTGGCCTGCTCATCGCCCTGGGTGGCCCGCTGGACGGATGGCGTCTCATCTTCTGGATGAACGTGCCGCTGTGCATCATCGCCATCGCCTGCGTCATCTGGCTGCTGCCCACCGTGCGTCATGCCTCACCGCACCCGATCGCCCTCGACCCGATCGGGCTCGTGCTGTTCGCCGCGACCGTCGTCTCGCTGATGTGGCCATTCCTGTTCACGACGGGCGCGCCCACTGACGACCCGGCGCGCTGGTGGCTGCTGGTCGCGTTCGCGTTGTTCGTGTCAGCCTTCATCGCGTGGGAGCGGCACTATGCCGCGCGCGGCAAGGCGCCGCTCGTGTCGCTCGATCTGTTCCGCATCACGTCGTTCCGCAACGGCACGCTGCTGCAGACGCTGTACTTCACGGCCACACCGGGGATGTTCCTGGTCACGACGCTGTTCCTGCAGATCGGCCTGGGCCTTGAGCCGGTGTTCGCCGGCATGGTCTCGATCGGCTTCGCGCTGGCCAGCGCCATCACCTCGTGGATCGGCGGCAATCTGGTCGATCGACACGGGCGAGCGGTCGTGGTGTGGGGTCTGGCGGGCGTGCTCGTCGCCGTCGGCGGACTCATGCTCGCGGCCCTGTTCGGAGACCCGGCCTGGACGCCGTATCTCATGGCCGCCGTGATGACCCTCGGCGGCGCGGGCGGCGGATTCGTCATCGCCCCGAACCAAACGCTCACCCTCGCCGACATCGCCGTCAAACAGGGCGGCCTCGCCGGGTCGGTCGGCCAGCTCGGGCAGCGCATCGGTGCCGCCGTCGGCACCGCCGTCGCGCTGTCGCTGTTCTACGCCACCATCTACCGCGAAACGGGTGCGCACGACTCGTTCGTCGTCTACCACGACGCCTACGCGTACGGCATGCTGTCGGTCGCGATCTTCCTCGCCCTCGCGTTCATCGTCTCGATCCTCGACCTCTCGTCGCGCCGGCGCGGCCAGGCGTGACCTCGGCCGTCCCGGCGCCGTAGCCGTCACCGCAGCGCCATCGGTCCGATCAGCTCGCGGCGCCGGTCACGCACCCAGCGGTCGCCCGTGGCGCGAAGCTGCGCACGGGTGGTGAAGCGGTAGCGGTACGACACCGCACGCACCCATCGCGGGCGGTCGCCCCCGAACGGGTCGTCGGCCAGCAGGCGCAGGGTCGCGGCATCCGCTTCGAGCAGGCGCACCAGCAGCACTGTGAACCAGTCGTCGAGCGACCGTCCCAGCGGCAGGAACCACATCAGCCAGTCCAGCCGCAGGTGGTACGGCGCGAACTGACCGGGCACCCGACGCACCGGCCCCGGCTTGCCTTTGAACGTGTATTCGCGCCACGGCCCGGCATCGGGATCATCGGCCGTCGTCCCCTCGACGACGATCTCGATGCGCTCCTTCGTCACCGTGCCGAACGCGCCGTACGCATTGGCGAGCTGCCACCGGTTGAAGCTCGCGTTCATCAGCTGGCGCCGGGCGAACAGATTCCGCACCGCCGGCACGCTGATCACGACGTAGCCCACGAACACAACCGAGGTCACCACGACCCAGTACAGAGGGATGGATGCCGGGGCCCGCTCGCCCGGCAGCCCGAACGCCGCGAAGGCCAGCACGATAGTCGCCCAGTTCAGCCACGCGAAGTTGCCGGTGACCACGAGCCACAACTGCGTCAGGATCACCACTGCCGCGGCCGCGGTCCCGACCCACACGGGCCAGGCGCCGGGCAGCACCAGCGACAGGAGCGGCACGAACAGCAGCCACGGCACGACCAGCTGCGCGAAATGATTGCCGATCACCTCGAGCCGGTGGAACCAGGCCGGCAGCAGGTGCGCCTGACGGCTGAACGGCCCCGGCATGGGCTGGGTCTCGTGGTGGTACATGAGCGCCGTCAGATCGCGCCACTCCCGCCCGCCGCGGATCTTGATCATGCCCGCGCCGAACTCGAGCCGGAACACGAGCCACCACAGCAGCACGATCACCACGGTCGACGGCGGCTGCGAGTCCGAACCGAGGAACGCCGCGAGGAACCCGGCCTCGAGCAGCAGCATCTCCCACCCGAACCCGTAGAAGGTCTGCCCGATCGAGGTGATCGACATGTACCCCAGCCACAGCAGCAGGAAGGCGATCATCGGCACCCACGGCGGACCGAGCTGGGGGATGCCGCCCACCAGCAGCGCCGCGACCGCGATGCCCCCGATGCACAGCCAGACCAGGCGCCGGTCGGTGTAGTCGAGGACGCGGAACACCGTCGGATGCAGCGGCCATCTCGGCCGGGACTTCGCCCAGGCCAGCAGAGTGGATGCCGGCAGCAGGCCACGCTCGCCGACGAGCGGCCGAAACTGGTTCAGCGTCGAGACGAACGCGATCAGGAACAGTGCGGCGATCCCGCGCTGCAGCACCTGCCGCGCGAACTCGAAGTCGACCGCCGCGAAGCCGTCCATGGCGTCACCCTACGACGATGCAGTGCCCCCGGACAGGCCGTTCGCGCTCGTCCGCGGCGACAGATCGGGGGCCTCGTGCACGCCGAACTCGTGCCGCAGGGCGCTGAGTGCCGCGTGCCAGCCGGCCAGGCCGTGCACGCCGGGGCCGGGCGAGGCCGAGGCCGTCGACAGGTACACCCCCGGAATCGGTGTGCGCCACGGGTCGGGTGAGAGGGTCGGCCGGCGCACGAGCTGTCGCAGCGTGGGTGCGCCGGCGGCGATGTCGCCGCCGATGTAGTTCGGATTGTGCGCGGCCACCTCGACGGCCGAGCGCGAGCTGACCGCCAGGATCGTGTCACGGAAGCCGGGGGCGAACCGCTCGATCTGGGCAATGATCGCCTCGGCGCGGTCGAACGGGCTGTCGGCCGGCACATGCGTGTAGGTCCACAGGGTGTGGGCGCCCTCGGGCGCACGCGTGGGGTCGAACAGCGTCGGCTGCGACACGAGCACGTAGGGGCTGTCGGGGTGGTGGCCCTTCGTCACGGCGTTCTCGGCCCGGGCCATCTCGGCCCGGGTGCCGCCGAGGTGCACCGTGCCGGCACGGCGTACCTCGCGGTGGGTCCACGGCACCGGCCGTGAAAGGGCGAAGTCGACCTTGGCGACGCCGCCGCCGTAGCGGAACCGGCTCAGCGTGCGGCGGTAGCGCGCCGGCATCCGATCGCCTGCCAGCCGCACCAGCGCACGGGGCGTGACATCGAGCAGCACGACCCGGGCGTTGTCGAGCTCGGCCAGCGAGGTCACCTCGTGGCCGGTGACGACCTCGCCGCCGTGGGCCACGAGGTCGGCCACCAGCGCATCGATGATCGCCTGGCTGCCGCCCACCGGCAGCGGCCAGCCCTCGGCGTGCGCGTAGGCGGCCAAGGCCAAGCCCGCACCGGCACCGGCGACCGACGGCTGCGCGAGGATCGAATGCGAGGTGACGCCGGTCAGCAGCGCCGGGGCGGCGTCCTCGCGGAAACGCGTGTTCCACAGCGGACTGCCCTGCTCGAGGGCGCGCAGACCGAACCGCAGTGCCGTGATCGGGTGGCGTGGCACGCGCAGCAGCGACGAGCCGGTGAACTCGGCGATCCGATCGGCGCGGGTCGCCAAGGGGCCCATCAGCCGCGCGTAGGCGCGGCCGTCGCGACCCAGGGCACCGGCCGTCGCGTCGAGGTCGCGGTAGGCGATCGCGGCCCGGCCGGCGTCGAGGGGCTGAGCGAACGAGACGGCGGGCGTGATGAACTCGACGCGCTCACGCAGCCCGAAGGCCTCGAAGAACGGCGAGGCGAACGCGAGCGGATGCACCGCCGAGCACACGTCGTGGCGGAAGCCGGGCAGGGTCAGCTCGCGCGTCGCGGCCCCGCCGCCGGGGTGGTCGTCGCGTTCGTAGACGCGCACCGACAATCCCGCGCGGGCGAGGGTGACCGCCGCGGCCAGGCCGTTGGGTCCGGCGCCGACGACGACGGCATCCACTGGCCCTTCCGCGCCGGCTGCCACGGACTACTCGCGATCGGGGGAGAGTTGATCGAGGGGGGTGAACGGCGCCGTCAGCGTGGCGGTGTCGGTCTCGACCGTCTCGACGTCACGCACGCCGGTCAGGCGAGCGACGGCGTCGTCGAACTGCCGGCGCAGCGCCGCGACCGCGCGGTCGGCATCGCCGTCGACGAGAGCGTCGAGCAGGAGGCGGAAGGTGGGTGACACCGTCGCGGGCACGGCATACCCGTCACTGGCGCTGAAGCTCGCGATGCGGGTCTGGATTGCGAACGTCGCCATGGCCTGCGACAGGCGGCGACTTCCGGCGGCGTCGACCAGCGCCTGGTGGAAAGCCAGGTCGGCGTCGCCGATGGCGCGGGCGTCATCGCCCTCGCTCGCCTCGAGCAGTCGGGTCAGCGCCTCCTCGAGCGCGGGCAGAGCGGATGCCGGAGTGCCGGCGATCAGTGACCGCAGCGCCTCGCCCTCCACGGCGAGCCGCGCCAGGTACAGGTCGGGGATGTCTTCGGGCGGGATGGCGCTCACCCGCAGTCCTCGACCGGGCAGGGATGTGAGCAGGCCTTCCTGGACGAGTCGCTGCGTCGCCTCGCGCAGTGGCCCACGGCTGACGCCCAGCTGCGTGGCGATGTCGACCTCACCCAGCTGGCTGCCCACGGCCAAGGCCCCCGAGAAGATCGCCGATCGCAGCTCGATCGCGATGAGATCCACCGTCGACGGTCGCGATACCCGCAGTACGGAGGCGGGAAGTCCTGAACGGGAGGGGGTGATCGGCATGGGGCTCTCTCGGTGGTCCTGGATCGATTCTTCCTCAAGTTGGACACGGCCCGGTACATGCCGTCGGACGGCCGTTCGGGGTGCGTCGGGGCAAGAGTAACAAGTTTGTATACATGTAGACAATCTGCACGTCTGAATGTGCGCACGTCCGAAAATCGGCATAAAGTGATGCACGGCCCTTCACCCGAGCCGGGTCACCGGTGCCGTCTGGCGCCGATCCCCACCGACATCGAAAGAGGAACCACCATGAGCACCTCACGCATGATCCTGCGGCGCAGTGTCGCTGTTCTGGGAGCAGCCGCCCTGGCCGTGACCTTCGCCGCCTGTGCGAGCGACAACGGCGACGGCAACGACGAGGGCGCCGCCCCCTCGGGTGAGGCATCGACCCTCGAGCGCCTGCAGGACGAGGGCGCCATCACCGTCGCGATCGCCGACGAGCGGCCGTACTCCTGGGTCGGCGACGACGGCGAGGCTACCGGCGCGACCATCGCCATGCACAAGGAGATCTTCGCGGGCATGGGCATCGACGATATCGAGGTCGTCGAAGTCGACTGGAACTCGCTGATCCCCGGTCTGAAGGCCGGCCGTTACGACGCCGTGAGCGCGGGCATGTCGATCCTTCCCGAGCGCTGCGCCGAGGCCTCCTTCAGTGACCCCGAGATCATGTACACGACCGCACTAATGGTGCCCGAGGGCAACCCCGACGGTCTCAGCGACCTGAACTCGGTCATCGAGAACGGTGATGTCACCCTCGCCGTGCTCAAGGGCGGCATCGAGGCCGGTTACGCCGACAAGCTCGGCATCTCGAACACCGTCTCGGTCGACAACGCCCAGTCCGGCATGGACCTGGTCGCCAACGGCCGCGCCGACGCGTTCGCCATGACCGCCATCTCGCTCAACTGGATGGCCGACAACAACCCCGACGCGGGCGTGGAGACCACCGAGGCGTTCGTGCAGGTCATCGACGGCGTCGAGCAGATCGGTGCCGGCTCGACCGTGTTCCGCCAGGGCGACACCGAGCTGCTGGAGGCCTACAACGAGCAGCTGGCCACCATCACCGGTGACGTGGACGCCTACATGGACCTGGTCGGCGAGTTCGGCTTCACCGAGGAGAACCTGCCCCCGGCCGACCTCACCACCGAGCAGCTCTGCTCGGGCGAGCTGGGCTGATCCACCACCTCCATGGACAATCTCGAAGCGCTGGGAGCGGCGCTGCCGCTGATCTGGCAGGGACTGGGGATCACCCTCCTGCTGACGGTGTGCGGCGCCCTCCTGGCATTCGTCATCGCCGTGGTCCTCGGCCTCGGCGCCCGGGTCGAGAACATCATCGTGCGCGGCGCCTCGCGCGTGGTGATCGAATTCTTCCGCGGCACGTCGCTGGTCGTGCAGCTGTTCTTCCTGTTCTTCGTGATGCCGCAGCTCGGCGTGAACCTGCCCGCCGTCGCGTGCGGCATCATCGGGCTCGGCCTCAACTACGGTGCCTACGGGGCCGAGGTCGTGCGCGGGTCGATCAACTCGGTGCCCACCGGCCAGTGGGAGGCCACGACCGCGCTGAGCATGTCGCGCACCCAGCGCATGTGGCGCGTCATCTTCCCCCAGGCGTGGGCGCTGATGATCCCGTCGCTGAACAACCTGCTCATCCAGCTGCTGAAGGGCACCGCCATCGTCGGGTTCATCACGCTGTTCGACCTCACCGTCGCACTCGACAAGCTGCGGATCGCCACCGACACGTTCTTCTACGGACTCGTCGGACTGGTCATCTACTTCGTCATCGCGTACGTGTTCACCTTCGCGATGAACGCGCTCGAGGTGCACGCCAAGCACCGTCTGGGCCGCGGTGAGTCGCTGCGCGACGCGCTGCGGTTCCGCACCCCGGTCACCAAGGGGAGGACGGCCGCATGAGCGGGGGTCTGCAATGGGACTGGGCGACCGCGTGGGAATCGCTGCCGATGCTGCTGGAAGGGTTCGTCACCGTCACCCTCGTGGTGACCGCGGCCGGCAGCGCGATCGCCGCCGTGCTGGGCCTGCTCATCGCGATGGCCCGCCGTATCTCGCCGCGGCCGGTCACGGCGGTGCTCACGTTCTTCGTGAACTTCATCCGCATGACGCCCCTGGTCGTGCAGCTGGTGTTCGCCTACTACTTCTTCCTCAGCATCGACCCGCTGACCATCGCGGTGTTCGTGTTCGGCATCCACTACGCCACCTACATGGCCGAGGTGTACCGGGCGGGCATCGAGTCGGTGCCGAAGGGGCAGTGGGAGGCCGCGACGGCGCTGAGCCTGTCGCGGGGACGCACCTGGGGCGCCGTGATCCTGCCCCAGGCGATCCGGGCCACCGTGCCGTCGCTGGGCAACTACGTCATCTCGATGCTCAAGGACACCCCGTTCGTGATCGCCATCACGCTGGCCGACATGGTCAGCAATGCCCTCGAGTTCGGCGGCAACCACTTCCGCTACCTCGAGGCCATCACCCTGGCCGGTGTCATCTTCCTGGTCACCAGCTATCCGGCATCCGTTCTCATCCGCAGATTGGAGAAGCGCCTTGAGTACGCCTCCTGACGCATCCACCCCCGCCATCCGCTTCGTCGACGTGCAGAAGCGCTTCGGCGACAACATCGTGCTCGACGACCTGAACTTCCAGGTCGCCAAGGGCGACCGCGTCACCCTCATCGGCCCCAGCGGGTCGGGCAAGACGACCATCCTGCGCCTGGTCATGACCCTCGAAGAGGCCGACGGCGGCTACATCTACATCGACGGCGAGCCGCTCACCCACGCCGAGCGCGGGGGCAAGCGGGTCGAGCTGAAGGAGAAGCACCGCAACGAGGTGCGCAAGCGCATCGGCATGGTGTTCCAGCAGTTCAACCTGTTCCCGAACATGACCGTCATGGAGAACCTCATCGAGGCGCCCGTGCACGTGCTGCGCATGTCCAAGCGGGCGGCGATGGCCAAGGCACGTGAGCTGCTGGACAAGGTGGGCCTGGCCGACAAGGCCGATGCCCACCCCCTGCAGCTGTCGGGCGGTCAGCAGCAGCGGGTCGCGATCGCGCGTGCGCTGGCGATGGACCCCGAGATCCTGCTGCTCGACGAAGTCACCAGTGCGCTCGACCCCGAGATCGTGGGCGAGGTGCTCGGCGTGCTGCGCGACGTGGCGGCCACGACCGACATCACGATGCTCATCGTCACGCACGAGATGCAGTTCGCCCGTGACGTCTCCAACCGGGTGCTCATGTTCGACCAGGGCAGCATCGTCGAAGAGGCCGACCCCGAGACCATGTTCACCAATCCCACCGAACAGCGAACGCGCGACTTCCTCTCGGCGGTGCTCGCCGACTGAGGCGGGCGTCGCCGGCGCGGCGGGTCAGGTGCCGAGCAGATAGATGAGCAGGTGGCTCGGCTCGTCGGCGAACACCTCGTGGCGCACGTTCGCGTCCATGTGGATCAGTCCGCCGGCGACCAGCGTGTGGGTGGTCTCACCGACGACCAGCCGCACGCGTCCGGAGACCACCGAGATGATGATCGGCCGCGGCGCGGAGTGATCGGTCATGACGGCGTTCGCGTCGAGGGCGAGGTGGCGGATGCGCACCCCCGCGCCGTCGAACGTCTTGTGCGGCGTGATCCGTCCGGGCTCGATCTGATTCTCGGCCAGCAGTTCGGCGGTGCCCGCGGCGATGAGGGTCGACGTGTCAGCGGTGGGATCCGACATGCCTCGATGATGTCATGGGCGATGCCGCGATTCCACCGGGTGTGTCATCGCATCAACGCCTGCAGCGCGGCATAGGTCTCGGCCATGCCGTCGTTCGCGCGGCGGGCGTCCGCGCTGGTGCCCGTGCGCGCGAGGTCGTCGAACACGCGCCGGTCGGCGTCGAGCCGGGCCTGCGCGTCGGTGCCGACGGTGCCGTGGCCGGGCACCACCCACGCCGCCTGGGCGGCGTAGGGCGCCAGCCGGTCGAGCGCGGCACGGTAGGCCGGCACGTCGTCGGGGGCGAACGGCAAGGGCAGCTCGATGTCGCTGAGCATGTCGCCGGCGATCAGCACGCGCTGGCGGGGCAGCCACAGCGCGGTGTGGCCGGGCGCATGTCCGTCGTGGACGATCAGCTCGATCTCGATCCCGGGTGGTGTCGACGCGGCGGGCAGCACTCCCGGCACCGCCGACACCTGCCCCATGAGCGCGACCAGCTCGCCCGGGAACTCCGCCCCGAGGGCCGCGACGAGGTCGGCGCGCTTGGTATGAGCGAGCTGCGTCGTCGCCGCCGACGCCCAGCGCGGGGCGTCGCCGAAACCCGGGTGCCACAGGAGGTGATCGTGGTGCGCGTGCGTCGCGAATCCGCCGACGATGTCGAGACCCCGCAGCTGCGCGGCCAGTGCGTCCAGCTCATCCGGCATCCACCCCGGATCGACCAGCAGCGCCTGACCCTCGCCGACGAGCGTCGTCGACGTGGTGTGCATGATGCGGCTCGTGCGCACCTGCACGCCGGTCGCGATCTCCACGGGCGTCATGCCGCGGGCGGTTCCAGCCAGTGCGCGGGGGCGGGCACGTGTGTGGCCAGTTCGTCCCAGATCTCGTCGGGCAGAGGAGTGGATGCCGCGGCCAGGGCCTCGGCCAGTCGCGACGGCCGTCCCATGCCCACGACCGTGGTCGCCACCGCGGGGTCGCGCAGCGAGAACTGCAGCGCGGCGGTGGCGATGTCGGTGTCGTAGCGGTCGCAGATCGCCACGATGGCGTCGACGGCGCCGAGGACCGCGGGGGATGCCGGCGCGTACGCATAGCGCTTCACGGTCGGGTCGGCGAGGATGCCCGACCCGTAGACGGCGGCGTTGATGACCGGGATCCCGAGGTCCTGTGCCTGCGCGATGAGCGGTCCCGCGCTGCGGTCCACGAGCGTCCACCGGTTGTGCACGAGCACAGCGTCGAAGACATCGAGGGCGAGGTAGCGCTGCATCTCGGGGATGGGGCCCCCGGCCAGCCCGATCGCGCCGACCTCGCCGCGCTCACGCAGGTCGACGAGCGCCTCGACGGCACCGCCGGGGCCGGCCATGTGCGTGAACGGGAAGTTCTCGGGATCGTGCAGGTGCACCAGCGGCAGGCTGTCCAGGCCCAACCGCTCCTTGCTCTCGCGCACCGACTGGCGCACACGGTCGCCGGAGTAGTCGCGGCCGGACGGATCGACCTTCGTGATCACCGTCATGTCGGCCGGCAGCTCGCCCGCCTGTGCGATCGCGGCGCCGATGCGGCGCTCGCTCTCGCCGCCCGAGTATCCGTTCGCGGTATCAATCGTGCGCACCGGGCTGTCGAACGTACGGTGCACGAGGTCGATCGCGTCGGCGGCGGACACGTCACGGCCGAACAGGTCCGGCATGGAGCCGAGCGGACCGCCGCCGAGGGTCAGGGCCGACACGGTGATTCCGGTCGCACCGAGCGGGCGGAGCCAGTCGGGGTCTGTGGGGGCAGGCATGCTCTCAGCCTGTCAGACGCTGCGGGTCGGCGTACGACGCGGATGCGGCGGCGCGGTGTCAGCTCGGCCGGCCCGCGGTGCGGGTGGCTGCCGGCGACGGGGCCGCGCGCCGGTCAGTGTGCGACGCGAGCGGCCGCGACGGCGTCCCACAGCGCGTCGGCAGCGGCGCGCTTGGTGCCGGAGACATCGGCGACCACCTCGCCGGCGCCGTCGAGCACGATGAGTCGATTGTCGCCCGACTCGAACCCGGCATCCCACGCGACGCGATTGACCGCCAGCAGGTCGACGCCCTTGCGCGCACGCTTGCGGCGTCCGCGGTCGAGCAGCTCGGCGTCGTCAGCCGCCGTCTCCGCTGCGAACCCGACGATCGTCTGCCCCGAGCGCCGTCGGGCGACGAGGCCGGCGAGGATGTCGGGGTTCTCTGTCAGCTCGAGCGTCGGCGGCCCGTCCTCCTTGCGGAGCTTGTGGTCGGCCACGGCGGCGACGCGATAGTCGGCGACCGCGGCGACCATGACGATCACATCGGCGGCCGGGGCACCGGCATCGATCGCTGCGGCCAGATCGGCAGTGGACGAGACGTGCGTGATCGAGACGAGTGGATGCCGGGCGGCGGCCGCCAGCACGCCCTCGTCCACGTGCGCGGCGACCAGGGTGACCTCGGCGCCGCGGTCGGCGGCGGCCAGGGCGACGGCGACGCCCTGCCGACCACTCGAGCGGTTGCCGAGGTAGCGGACCGGGTCGATGGGCTCGCGCGTGCCGCCCGTCGACACTGTGACCTGCAGACCCGCGAGGTCGCCCGATGCGTCTGCCGCCTGCGCCGCGTCGCCGGACGCGACGGCGAGGGCGGCGGCGACGATGTCATCCGGCTCGACCATGCGGCCGGGCCCGCTGTCGCCGCCGGTGAGCGGACCGTCAGCGGGGCCGACGATGTGGACGCCACGGGCGCGCAGGGTCGCGATGTTGGCCTGCGTGGCCGAATGCTCCCACATCGCGGTGTGCATGGCGGGGGCGACGACCACGGGGGCCGTCGTGGCCAGCAGGGTCACGCCCAGCAGGTTGTCGGCCAGGCCGGTCGCCATCTTCGCGAGCGTGTTGGCGGTGGCCGGTGCCACGATGACGAGGTCGGCGCGGGTGCCCAGCGCAACGTGGCGCACTTCGGCGACCTCGTCGTGCACGCTCGTCGTGACAGGATGTCTGCTGACCGCCTCCCACGTGGTGGTCCCGACGAAGCGCAGCGCGTCTTCGGTGGGAACAACGTGCACCTCGTGGCCGTTGGTCACCAGTGCCCGCACGAGGTGGACCGTCTTGTAGGCGGCGATACCGCCCGTGACCCCGACGACGACGAACATGGTCCGATCCTGCCACGGATGCCGGACAGGAAGGCCCGCCACATGTGCACGGTGATCGTTCACGTCCCCGCCACGCCCGGCGCAGCGACCCGTGTGCTCGCGGTGCGCGATGAGGATCCGACCCGCCCGTGGGATCGGCTGGGCCCGTGGTGGCCCGACACCCACCCCGGTGTGGTCGGCGTGCGCGATGCGCGGGCGGGCGGCGCCTGGCTGGCGGCCGATCCCGCCGCGGGGCGCCTGGCGGTCATCCTCAACCGCGCCGACGTCATGCCCGACGACGGCACGCCGGTGCCCTCGCGCGGATACCTCGTGCTCGACGCCGTGGCCGGCACCGAGATCACCGATCCTCGGACGCACGGGTTCAACCTCGTCGACGTCACCGCCGGCCGCACCAGGGTCACGATGTGGAACGGCGCCGAGCTGCGCGCGGTCGATCTCGCCCCCGGCATCCATATGATCGCCCACGACGACGTCGATGACCCGACCAGTGCCCGCATCATCGCGTGGCGGGACGCGTTCCCCGAGCCGGCGGCCGACGACCAGCGGTGGTGGACCGCCTGGATGGACGTCCTCGAGCGCACCGCGGAGATCGGTCCGACCGACGATCGGGCGATCGTGCGCGACAACCGGTCGCACGGCTACCCGACGCTGTCGCTGCTGGTGTGCGCGGCGTCGGTGACGGATGCCGGTGTCGACGTCGTCTACGGCGAGTTCGACCAGCCCGGGCAGTGGAACCGACCCGCACTGGGGTGACAGTCCACCGGACACGTCGGTGATCGCTGGTACCGTCGCACGCATGGGCGCAGCGCAGCAGGATCCTGATGACCAGGCCATCTTCTTCGCGTCGGCGGCGGAGTTCCGCGCGTGGCTCGAAGCGAACCACGAGACGGCCACCGAGCTGTGGATGGGCTTGTACCGCAAGGGTGACCCGCGGCAGGGAATCACCTGGGCCGAGGCGGTTCCCGAGGCGCTGTGCTTCGGGTGGATCGACTCGGTCAGCAAGCGCATCGATGAAGGCACGCGCCGGCAGCGGTGGACGCCGCGCAAGCCCGGCTCGAACTGGAGCGCGATCAACATCGCCCACGTCGAGCGACTCACCGCCGAAGGCCGTATGCACCCCGCGGGGCTCGCGGCGTACGAACGTCGCCGCGACGACAAGTCCGGCATCTATTCCTACGAGAAGCCGGACGAGCTGACGCCGGAGCGACTGGCCGTGTTGATGGCGGATGCCGCAGCGGCAGCGTTCTGGGATCAGGCGACGCCGTCGTATCGACGCGTGGCCGCTCACTGGGTGCAGAGCGCCAAGCGTGAGCAGACGCGCGACGACCGCCTCGCAACCCTCGTCGCCGACAGCGCCGCCGGCCGCCTCATCAAGATGCAGCGCTACGGCGATGAGCCGGCGTGGCTGACCCGCGCCGCCGCCGCAGCGGCCGCCGCTCGCTGACGCGGGCCCTCGGGTGCCG
>JAEXHA010000098.1 GCA_023450335.1 Actinomycetes bacterium
GAGCAGCGCCGACGTGGCGACCGCGCGCCGCGAACTGCAGCACGCTGAGCGCGAGTACCGGGCGGCCGGGGCCGCGGTGCGCTCGCACCGCGCACAGGTGAGTGCGGCCCGCGCGGTGCTGCCGACCACGACGAACGCCGACCCGGCGACGCTGCCGGTCGGCCGGCTGATGGCCGCACACGACGCGGTCATCGCCCGCTGGCTGGACTACGAGACCGACCCGGCGAAGCTCATCGCGTTCCCCGCCATGAGCGATGCCCGTCAGCCGCTGACCGCCGCCTTTCTGACGGCGAGTTCCACCGCGCACGACCTGCGCCCGGCCTCGGCCCGGGCGCGCATGACGACGACGGACTTCACCGCCTACCGCGATGCGGTCCGTGGGCTCGAGCAGGCGTTCACCGCCGCCGAAGAGCGCGCATGGCAGCTGGCCCGCTCGAGCGGTTCGATACCGCCCGACGCGCAGCCGTACCCGGCACCTCAGCCGCCGACCCTGCAGTGGACCGAATTCGCGCAGAACGCGATCAGCAAGGGCGCCGACGCCCTGGCCCGCGCCGCCGAGCTCGCGCGGCAGGCCGCGTCCGCGTATCAGCGGGGGGATGCCGGCGACGCCGAGCCCCCGGCATCCCCTCGCTCTCACCCGCCTCACCCGTCGCCTGCCCAGCCGCCATCGGCGCCGAAGACCTGGCCGATCCCATCGCGCGGCCAGGGTCGCCCGCGACGCCCCGAGGGCACCGGGTCGGACGGCTAGCATTGCATCGTGAATGACTTCTGGCAGTTCGCCGGCAACTTCTGGTGGCTGGTGTTCCCCCTGGGCGCCGGCATCGCCGCCGTCGGCCGCAGCTGGGAGCGCGCTGCCAAGACACGTCACAAGCGGCGCCTCGAAGTGATCCGCGCCAAGGCCGAACTCAGTTCCGCCAAGGCCGCAGCGCGCCACACGCCGGTCGCCCGGGCCTCTGAGCCCAAGGCGATCACGCGGCCGCAGGCGGTGCCCACCCAGCTCGAGCAGCTGTTCGCCAAGCACGACGATGTCACCGCGCGCTGGCTCGACTACGAGCTCGACGTCGCGAAGCTGATCGCCTTTCCGGCCATGAGCGACGGCCGGCAGCCGCTGACGGCGGCATTCCTGCGCGCGAAGAAGGTCGCCGACAATCTGCGACCCGAGTCGGCGACGGTGAAGATCAAACCCGCCGACCTTGCCGAGTACCGCGCCGCGGTCACCGACTACGAGGTCGCGTTCGATCTGGCCGAGCGCGATGCCCGCCGCATCCGCGACTCGTCGTTCACCGCCGCAGAGCGCAAGCGCCTCGACACCGCGAAGCAGCTCATCAGCGTGGCCGTCGACCAGGCGGCGACGCCGGCCGAGCGCCAGGTCGCCTACAAGCGCGTGCGTGACGAACTCGATGGCCTCATCGCGCTGTCGGACGAGGCCGTCGAGATCCTCGAGAAGAAGGTGGCCCTGCAACTCGAGCCGCGTCGAACGCAGACTCCCGACGCCGAAGAGCACTCTGCGTGACCGCGAAGGGCCGCCCCGCGCGATGCGGAGCGGCCCCTCAACGACGGATGCGTCTTACTCGGTGATGAGCCAGTCGATCCCGTCGCCGTGCTCTGCGATCCAGGCGTCGACGGCGCCGGCCGGGTCGCCCTCCCACTCGTCCGAGGTCACGAGACCCTCGAGTGCGCCGTACTGCTCGTCGTCCAGCTTGATCTGGCCGAACAGGTCAGCGGCCTCGGGGAACTCGTCGCTGACGCCCTTGTTCGCGATGAAGTTGAGCGTCTCGGGCTCGCCCATCGCGCCCTTGGGGTCTTCGAGGTCCTTCAGCTCCCAGCTGTTGTAGGCCCAGAACGGACGCCACAGTGTCACCACGATGTCTTCTTCGGCTGCCACAGCGGTGTCGAGGGTGGCGAGCATGCCCGCTGTCGACGACGTGACCAGCTCGAAGTCCTCGTCGAGGCCGTAGGCCGGCATCATCGAGTCCTGCGTGACACCGGTCAGACCCGCACCGGGCTCGATGCCGATGATCTTGCCGTCGAACCGGTCGGCCTGGCCGACGAGATCCTCGAGCGAGTTGATGTCATCCATGTAGGTCGGCACGGCGATGGTCAGCACCGCACCGTCGTAGTAGGCGCCGAGATCCTCGAGGTCATCGCCGTATTCGGCCATGTACTCGGCGTGGGTGACCTGCGGCCACGCCGACGGGTAGACGTCGACGTCGCCCTGGGCGAGCGCGGTGTACAGGGGTCCGGCCTCGGAGAGCTCTTCCATCTCGACGTCGTAGCCGAGCTTCTCGAGCTGGTCCTCGGCGAGGTAGGCCATGCTCAGGCCGTCCGTCCAGCTGGGCAGGAACCCGAGGGTGATGGTGCCGCCGGCATCGGTGCTGTTCTCGTCGCCCGCGGTGGTGTCACCGCCGTCGCTGGCGCAGCCCGCCAGAGTCAGGGATGCGGCCGCCGCGAGGGCGACCAATGAGGTGATGTGCTTCTTACGCATGGTGCATTTCCTTCCGTATAACTAGCTGTGTTCCGTATGGATCTCGGGATGAGTCAGAATGGCCCGGGGTTGCGCTTGGGGCCCGAAGCGATGGCCAGGTCGGCGTCGGCGTGTGCCCGGCTCGCGGCGTCCGCGGCCTCGCGGCGCTGCTGCGCCCGGCGGCGGCTCATGATGCCCAGCAGCGATGAGCGATGGTCGCCGGGGTTTCCCAGCGCGGCCGTCACACGGTCGAGGTAGATCGCGATGAACACGACGCCCAGACCGGCTTCGACACCCTTGGCCACGTTGATGGTCGACAGGGCCGAGACGACTTCCTTTCCGAGGCCGTCGGCGCCGGCCATGCCCGCGATGACAGCCATCGACAGGGCCAGCAGGATGATCTGGTTGATTCCGGCCATGATGGTCGGCGTCGCCAAGGGCAGCTGGATGCCGCGGAGGATCTGGCCCGGTGTCGCGCCGAACGCGTACCCGGCCTCGACCGTTTCAGAGTCGACCCCGCGAATGCCCAGCTCGGTCAGGCGTACGCCGGGCGGCAGCGAGAAGATCACCGTCGCGATCACGCCGGGGACGAACCCGATGCTGAAGAACACGATGATCGGGATCAGGTACACCAGCGACGGCATCGTCTGCATGAAGTCGAGGATGGGTTTGACCACCGTGCTGACCCGGTCGTTGCGCGCGGCCCAGATGCCCACGGGCACCGAGATGGCCACAGCGATGAGGGCGGCGATGAGCACCAGCGCGAGCGTCTGCATCGAGGTGTCCCATTGGTCCACCCCGACGAGGAGCACGAACATGATGATCGTGCCCACGGCCAGCTGCCATGAGCGCACCAACCAGGCGATCGCCGCGAACACGACGATCATGGCCAAGGCCGGCGGTGCCATGAGGATGTCGGCGAGCCCCTCCACGAGGAACCCGATCACCATCGAGATGAAATCGAGCACCGGGTCGAAGGTGTCGCGGATCCAGTCGACGAGCGCGTCGACCCACTGCCCCAGCGGGATGCGGAAGCCCTCCATCAGCGCACCTCCTCGGTCTCGGCGGGCCCGGCTTCGCCGGCGGCCAGCGCCTCGTCGATGACGGCCTGCGGCATCGGGCGCAACGGAATGGTGATCTCCTCGGTGGAGTTGGGGCCGGGTCCGAGGGCGGCCAGCAGGGTCACGCGCGGGATGACCCCGACGAGCCGGCCGTCGGCGTCGGTCACCGCGAGAGGCACGGAAGACTCGACCGAGGGCACGAACAGGTTCATGAGGATCTCGGACTCGTCCACGCTCTGTGGCACCGGCTTGAGAATGGATGCCAGGGACTTCTCGCCCTTGCGGACGAGCTTCACCGCGTCACGGTCGGTCACGATGCCCAACAATGTGCGGTCGCGGTCGACGACGTACACCGCCGACATGTACGCGTCCCGCATCTCGTGCAGCGCGGTGCGCGGCCCTGCGGTATCGACGACGACCGGACGCGGGCGCTCCATGACGTTGCCGGCGGTGAGCACCCGGGCGCGGTCGACATCCTGCACGAACTGTTCGACGTAGTCGTTGGCGGGATCGGTGAGGATGTCTTCGGGGGTGCCGATCTGCACGATGCGACCGTCGCGCATGACTGCGATGCGGTCGCCGAGGAACATGGCCTCATTGAGGTCGTGCGTGATGAACACGATGGTCTTGCGCAGTTTCTGCTGCAGCTCGAGCAGCTGCTCCTGCATTTCGCGGCGGATGAGCGGGTCGAGCGCACTGAACGCCTCGTCCATGAGCAGGACTTCGGTGTCGGCGGCGAGCGCACGCGCGATGCCGACGCGCTGCTGCATGCCGCCCGACAGCTCGGACGGCAGCTTGTCGCCCCAACCGCCCAGCCCCACCAGGGCGAGGATCTCGTCGGCCTTGGCCAGTCGCTCGACGCGGCCGACGCCGCGCAGCTCGAGCGGGTAGGCGACGTTGTCGGCGACGGAGCGGTGGGGCAGCAGAGCGAAGTGCTGGAACACCATCGACACGCGGTCGCGGCGCACTTCGCGCAGCCGGGCCGGCGCAACGTCGGTGATGGGATCGCCCAGCACGGTGACCGTCCCGCTGGTCACGTCGTGCAGCCCGTTGAGCATGCGGATGAGCGTCGACTTGCCCGAGCCCGACAGCCCCATGATCACGAAGATCTCGCCGGGCTGCACGCTGAAAGACGCGTCGATGACGGCCGCGGTTCCGGCGTCGGCGACCTCAGCTCGGGTCTGGCCGGCGTCGAGTCGGCGGACGGCGTCTTTCGGGTTGCGTCCGAAGACCTTGTACAGGTTCCTGGCCTCGACGGCAGGTGCAGAAGAACTCACGCGCTTCACCTCGGCGGCCGTAATCCGGCAGGCCGCTCCGTTGCGTCCGGGTGGTGGTCTTCGGCACAGTGCCCCACGTGTCGATTCTCGACACAACGGCGTCATGCTCCGGCGACACACATCGGGTCCGTCGCCCAGACCGCCGACCTTACGCCCGTCTGCAACAAGCCCCCAGGACCGTGCACACGACCGCGGACTGGTCGTTTCGGGCACAATGCCCGACTTGCCACCGTACGTCGATTGTCTACACGACGCAAACTCGACTGTCGACATTAGGACAATGACGAGCCGCGATTGCGAGGCGATTGACAAACATGTCGTCCCTGTTGCATGGTTAGTTAGTCAAGTAAGCAACCGAAGAAGCGGAGCCGGGA
Source organism: Actinomycetes bacterium (assembly GCA_023450335.1). GTDB lineage: Bacteria > Actinomycetota > Actinomycetes > Actinomycetales > Microbacteriaceae > Microbacterium. Next base: position 5,177 of record JAEXHA010000098.1, read on the forward strand.
TGATCGATGACGGCCGAGCACTGTTCCTGCAGATCGCAGAGAGCATCGAGGACTCGATCGTGGACGGCAGCCTCGCCCCGGAGGAGCGGGCGCCGTCGACGAACGAGCTCGCCGCGTTCCACCGCATCAACCCGGCCACCGCAGCGAAGGGAATCGCGATGCTCACGGACAAGGGCGTGCTCTACAAGCGGCGCGGAATCGGCATGTTCGTGGCGCCCGGCGCCCGCGAGCTGCTGCTCGGTGAGCGCCGCACCGCCTTCGCAGAACGTTACGTCGACCCGCTGCTGGCCGAAGCCCGCACCATCGGGCTCGGCCCCGACGACCTCCAGCGCCTCATCCGCGAGCGCGCGCAGACCACCCCGACGGAAGGAACGGCACGATGACCCATGTGATCGAGGTGAACGGCCTCACCAAGCGCTACCGCGACACCGTCGCAGTCGATGATGTGAGCTTCACGATCGAGAAGGACACGATCTACGGCCTGCTGGGGCGCAACGGCGCCGGCAAGACCACGGTCATGTCGATCCTCACGGCACAGAACTTCGCCACCCACGGCGACATCCGCATCTTCGGCGAGCATCCGTATGAGAACGCGAAAGTGCTGGGGCGCATGTGCTTCGTGCGCGAGAGCCAGAAGTATCCTGATGACGCGAAGCCGTCGCACGCGTTCAAGATCGCGCGGCTGTTCTACCCGCACTGGGATCAGGCCTTCGCCGAGCAGCTCATCACCGACTTCCAGCTGCCGATGAACAAGACGATCAAGAAGCTCTCACGCGGCCAGCTCAGCGCCGTGGGCGTCATCATCGGCCTGGCCTCGCGCGCTGAGATCACCTTCTTCGACGAGCCGTACCTCGGCCTGGACGCCGTCGCGCGGCAGATCTTCTACGACCGGCTGCTGGCCGACTACAGCGAACATCCGCGCACGATCATCCTGTCGAGCCACCTGATCGACGAGGTGGCCAGCCTGCTCGAACACGTCATCGTGATCGACAAGGGCCGCATCATCATGGATGAGAACACCGAGAACATCCGCCAGCGTGCCGCCAACATCGTGGGTGATTCGGCCGCCGTCGACGCCTTCGTCGCCGGCCGCGACGTGATCCACCGCGAGAGCCTGGGCCGCGTGTCGAGCGTCACCGTTCTCGGTCGGCTCACCGACGCCGACCGCGTCGACCTCGCCGCAGCCGGCCTCGACGTCACGCCCGTCTCGCTGCAGCAGCTCATCGTCCGCGCGACACAGAACAGCATCGCCGCCCCCACCAAGGAAGGAGCCCTCTCATGAGCCGCACCTGGAACGTCGTCCGCATGCAGCTGGTCAACAGACAGACCTTCATCTGGGTGCCGCTCATCGTGCTGGTCGGCGCGCTGCTGGTGACCCTCGCCATCTACGCCATCATCATCGGTGCGGGCGTGGAAGGCCCGATGTACGGTGGCGGTGCTCAGGCACCGCTGTGGTACTTCGCCGTCGTGGGCGCCCAGGCTCTGACGCTCACCCTCCCGTTCTCGCAGGCGATGAGCGTGACCCGGCGCGAGTTCTACCTGGGAACAGCTCTCACCGCCATGATGACGTCGCTGATCCTCGCGATCGTCTTCGTTCTCGGCGGTCTCGTCGTGAACGCGACCGACGGGTGGGGAATGAACGGCTACTTCTTCCACATCCCGTGGGTGTGGGAAGCCGGCCCGTTGGGCGCAGGACTGTTCTTCTTTGCCCTGGCGATGATGTTCTTCACGGTCGGATTCTGGGGAGCGACGATCTACAAGCGCTGGGGCACCGCGGTGCTGACCACCGTCATCCTCGCGATCGCGCTGGTGCTGGTGGCTGTGCTGTGGCTCGTCGGTCGCCTGAACGCGTGGATGCAGGTGGGCATGTGGCTTGAGACCAACGGCGCCCTCGGCGTGACGCTGTGGGGGCTGCTGCTGATCGCCGTGCTGATGGGGTCGTCGTACCTGACCCTGCGGCGCGCCGTGCCCTGAGTCCGGTGCCTCGAGTGGATGCCGTGGCCTCGGGGCCGCGGCATCCTTCGTCTCCGGCCGGTGTCAGCGCCCTTCGGCGGCGGCGGTGTGGTGGCGGATGACCTCGGCGACGACGAACTTGAACCACTTCTCGGCGAACGCGGGGTCGAGGTCCGCTTCGGTGGCCAGGCGGTGCAGGCGTGCGACCTGCTGCTCTTCGCGGGAGGGGTCGGATGCCGGCATCCCATACTCTGCCTTGAGCTCGCCCACCTCCTTCGTGCAGCGGAACCGCTCAGCCAGCATGAAGATCAGCGCGGCATCGACATTGTCGATGCTCGCGCGCAGCCGGTGCAGCCGAGCCGTGGCGGCCTCGGTGTCGTCGCTCATGGTCTTCCTTCCGATGCGGGCTAGAGCAAGAGGCTACCCGTTCCGGGTGACATCCCGGTCAGACGGGCCGCTCGCCTCTAGAGTGTCACCATGAGTGACGCCGATCGCGGTTCTGCTCGCCTGCCGCGTCGCCCCCGCCGGGGCGGGAAGGCCGCACCCCCGACGGTGACGACGCCGCCGGCGGCCGCGGCGGCCGGCGAGGGAGCCGGGCGCACCTTCTGGGCCAACATCAACCGTCCCTTCGTCGTCGGCTTCTTCCTCACCCTGGGCGGCCTCGTCGCGTTCGCTCTGGGCATGGCGGTCTCCGATCTGGTGACGATCTGGATCTATATCGCTTTCGCCCTGTTCGCCGCGCTGGGGCTCAACCCCGTCGTCGTGCGGCTCGAGAAGCATGGGGTCCCCCGGGCATGGGGCATCGTCATCGTCTATCTGCTGTTCGCCATCGTGATCATCGCGATCCTGTGGCTGATCATCCCGACGGTCGTCTCGCAGGTCGCGCAGTTCTTCCGCGACCTGCCGCAGATGATCACCGACTTCCAGACGACGGACTTCTACCTGTGGGTGCGCGCACAGTTCGGCGACCAGGTGCCGGTGCTTCTCGACGAGGTTCAGCGCTTCATCACCGACCCGGGCAACATCGCCGCGATCGGCGGCGGCGTACTGCAGATCGGCGTCTCGATCGCGACGACCGCGTCGGGACTGATCATCGTGATCGTGCTGAGCCTGTACTTCCTGGCCACGCTCCCGCAGATGAAGGCCGCCCTGTACCGCATGATGCCGGCGCGCAATCGGCCGATCACCGCCGAGCTGACCGAAGAGATCACCTCGTCGGTCGGCGGCTACCTCGGCGGCATGGTGATCCTCGCGTTCTGCAACGCGGTGTTCGTGTTCATCATGTACACGGTGCTGCGCCTGCCGTTCCCGCTGCTGATGGCCGTCGTCGCCTTCGCGATCACGATCATCCCCCTCGTCGGTACCGTGCTCTTCTGGGGCATCGGCACCGTCATCGCACTGTTCGCCAACCCGCTGTCGGCGCTCGTGTTCGCGATCGCCTACCTCGTCTACATGCAGCTGGAGGCGTACCTGCTGACACCGCGGGTCATGAACAAGACCATCTCGGTGCCCGGATCACTCGTCGTGATCGGCGCACTCGTCGGGGGCACACTCATGGGCCTGCTCGGCGCGCTCGTGGCGATCCCGGTGACCGCCTCGATCCTGCTGATCATCAAGAAGGTGTTCATCCCGAAGCAGGACGCCAAGGTCTGACCCCGCGGCCCATCGCGGGCGCGCGCGGCGCCGGCGCGGCGCCGCCGCCCAGATCGCACCCTCCGCCGCCCAGATGGCACCCTCCGCCGGCGAGAGAACAACTGCTCGCCGAGGGTGCGGGTAATAAC
>JAEXHA010000117.1 GCA_023450335.1 Actinomycetes bacterium
TCCCCGACGCGCGTCGTGTGCCCCGTGCCGCCGACATCGACCGCGTCGTGTCCGATCTCGAACAGCACGGCGCATGGGGGGAGGCCGTCGCGGTGCAGCTGACAGCCGTGCTGTGGCGCGTCCGCCACGGTCGTGACGACGGTGCACCGCTGCCCCGTCTGCGTCGATCGGCCCCGCTGGAGGTGCGCTTGCTGGCGCACGAGGTCAGAGCGGCGCGCGCCAGCGGACCGGGCCCGGCGCGCCGGCACGCCGCGCGCGGACTCGACGAGCTCACCGAATGGTCGCGGTCGTTCGGCAGCCTCGATCTGCAGACCTCTCTGGCGATGCACGGCAGCGGACTGCTGGGAGTGGGGCTGGCTGCCGCGGCGCAGACCGGCGATCCGGCAGCGATGTTCGAATGGTCCGAGCGGGCACGTCTGCTCAGCCAGCAGGTCGTTCCGCTGCGCCCCCCGCCCGACCCCGATCTGGCGCGCCGGCTGGCCGAACTGCGCGCCCTGCGCGCGGACCTCCCCGACGACACGTGGCTCACCGATCCGCGCGCCGCAGAACTGGGAGAGCTGCTGCGTGAGCGGCAGTGGACCAGCGTGGGCTCCACGGGCGTGCCCCACGGCGAAGATCGCATCGACCTGCCTGCACTGCAGCACGTCCTCGATCCCGACACCGCGGTGCTGTCGTTCGTGTTCAGCCCACGCGGTCTGGACTGCGTCGTCACCGGGGCGGGCGCCGCGACGGTGGCCGCCCTTGCGGAATGGGCCGACGTGCAGCGACTGTTGCGCGGACTGCGCTCCGACCTGGACGTGGCCGCCGCGGTGCGCACCGGACCGTTGGCCGATGTCGTCCGCCGTTCGCTCGAGAGCAGACTGGCGGCCCTGTCACGCCTGCTGGTCGCCCCGGCGCTGGCACACACCGACGCGCGCCGGCTGGTGGTGACCGCCCCCGGCGTGCTCGCCGGCGTGCCATGGAGCATGCTGCCGGACCTGCGGGGCCGGGTGATCACGCACGCGGTGTCGGCATCGCGCTGGGCGCGACGCCGATCGCCGGCGCCGCAGCGCACGGCGGGCTTCGTCGTGGGCCCGCGGGTTGCGCGCGGCAGCGAAGAGGTCGAGCGCGCGGCGACGGCTTGGCAGTCGACCGCCCCCGCCGTGTACGACGGCCCCGCGGCGACCATCGAGTCGGTGACGTCGCTGGTGGGCTCGGTCGACGTGCTGCACGTGTCGGCCCACGGCCGTCACACGCCGGATAACCCGCTCTTCTCGGGCCTGGAACTGGCCGACGGGGTCCTGTTCGGCTACGACATCGACCGGATGCCGGAGATCCCCGCCACGGTGGTGCTGTCCGCGTGCGAGGTGGGCCGGTCGAACGTGCGCTGGGGGGAGGAGGCCATCGGCATGACGCGGGCATGGCTGCACGCCGGGGCGCGCTGCGTCGTGGCGGCGCCGGTCGTGGTCGCCGACGACGATGCGTGCGACCTGCTCGGCGCCATGCACGAGGGCCTCGCGGCCGGCAAGGCCCCGGCCGAGGCGCTGGCCGACGCCAGTGCGCAGACCGGCATCGTCGCCCCGTTCCAGGTGCACGGCGCGGGATTCTGAGAAATTCTTCATCGGCGGTGTATCACGGCCCGCACCGGGTGCTCTTGACACATAGAACGGCGCTTCGGCCGAACGGATGGTCGGAGGTCACGTAACGGGGGTCGCCTGGCTGGAGGCAACGTGACCGCTGTTCGGTGCGGACGGCCGCCGGGGGGCTCCGGCCGCTCCGAAGGGGTCGGTGGATCGTGGGGACGCCACCGGCCCCGGTCCGGCCTCTGGGGAGGGCCACGGTCCCGGGCTTCTGGGGAGGAGCCCGGGGACCGGCCGGACCCGGTTCAGCCGCGTGAGGAGTTGGCGGTGCGGCCGCGGACGATGCCGACGAACGTGTCGGTCAGCGGATGCGGCTGTGATGCGGGCCATGCCAGGGCGACGGTGGATGCCGGTGCGCCGACCAGCGCACGGTGGGCGACGTCCTTGCGACGATGCAACCGCGCCAGCGACATCGGTACGATGACCACGCCCACGCCGGTCGCAACCGTCGCGATGGCCTCTTCGGTGGTCGCAGGTGCGCTGAAGACGGGGGCGACGGCGCCCGGCACGCTCGCCTGCAGAACATCGTCGGCCGGTGTGATGACGACCTCGCCGACAAGGTCGGTCGGGTGCAGCTCGTCCGCCGCCGTCAGGTGTGAATCGGCGCTGCACACCACGACGGGGACCTCGTCGTACAGTGCGATGACGTGCAGATCGGTGTTGTCGATCGGCAGGCGCACCAGGGCGGCATCCACCTCACCGTCGTCGAGCGCACGGCGCTGCTGATCGCCGGTGAGCGCGATCAGCTGCAGTTCGACCTCCGGCATCCGCTCGTGCCAGGTGTCGATCCATTTGCCAGGTGTCGCACCAGCCACCGCGCCGAGGCGAAACGGACCGGACGGGGCCGGCGCAACCGGCGGTGGCGCACTTTTCGTGCGGGGGGTCTGACCGCGTGCGCCGTGCGCCCGCGGTTTCGCCGGGCGTGGGGCCGGGCGGCGCCCCTGCCCACCGCCTCGCTTCGCTCTGCCGCCGGTCGCCATGCGATTCAGCGTAGCCGCGGTCTCGCCGGCGCACGGTGCCGATCATCGCCACCGGGGTGGCCGCACTCGCCGCGGCGGTGCGTGTCTGCGGGCCCGAGCCCGCCCCCACGGTGTGCGACGCGGTCCGGGTCAGGCCGCGAGGCGCAGCCCGCGGCGGTCGGTCGCTATGCGTTCGCCCTCGGGAATGCTGACATCGTCGCCGATGAGTGACCCGCCGGCGACCTTCGCGTGTGCGCCGATGTACGCGCGCACGCCGATCTTGGCATGCGGTCCGATCGCCGCGCCCGGGCCGATGTGCGCGTGCGGAGCGATCTCGACGTCGGGTCCGATCACCGCGTCGGGCTCGATCCAGACACCGCGGCCGATGTGGACCCCCGCGGCGACCTGCACCCCGGGTTCGACATACGCCCCCTGCTCCACGAGCGCGGTGGCGTGCACCTTCGCTCCGTGTGCGATCAGGCCGCGGCCGTTGGCGTGCTTGCGGTAACGCAGCACATCGCCCCGGTCGTCTTCGATGTCGACGTAGTTCTTGCCCACTTTTCCTCCCTGACTACGACAACAACGTCCGGCGCGGTCTGTTCATTCCCGCGCCCGGCTCGCGGCCGGCTCGCGACACACCGGCGATGCGGAGCCGATGCGAAGGGTCACCGCTGACAGTTCGGACACCAGAACACGATGCGCTCCGCGGTCGGGTCCGCGCCGAGCTGCGTGGTCTCGATGAGGGTGCCGCACCGCAGGCACGGCTTGCCGGCCCGGCGGTAGACCCACCTCTGGTGCCCGCGGCGCGTGTCACCGGTGAACGTGCGGCGGGGCCGGTCGCGGTTGGCGCGGATCATCCGCGAGGCCGTGTCGATCAGCGCGACCGGGTCGACCAGGTTCGCGGGGGTGGTGGGCAGCACGCCGCGCACGAACAGCAGTTCGTTGGCGTATTCGTTGCCGAGCCCGGCGATGTTGCGCTGGTCCTGCACGGCGACGTGGATGCCGCGGTCGTCAGCGGCGAGGCGGCGGGCGGCCTCGCCGGCGTTCCAATCCGGGCCGAGCAGGTCCGGGCCGAGGTGACCGACGACGCGATGCTCGTCGCGGGTGGGCAGGACCTCGACCATCGCGAGGTCGAAGCCGACTGCTTCGGCGGAGCGGACGCCGACGATGGCGCGCGCCGTGTGCCCGGGCTTGCGCCACCGCTCGCCCGGCCGGTACAGGTGCCATTCGCCTTCCATCTTCAGGTGCGAATGCAGCGTGTGGTCGCCGATGCGGATCAGCAGGTGCTTGCCGCGGGAGACGGCCGCATGCACCTTCTGCGCCGTGAGGTCGGCGGTGGCGCTGCCGGGGACACGGATGTCGAAGCGGACCACGTCGTGGCCCGCCAGCGCCGCGTGCAGGCGCCGCGCGGTGCGGAAGACGGTGTCACCCTCAGGCACGTGCGCCCGCTGTCGCCTTGCGCAGGGTGAGACCGCGGGTCGATTCCACGAAGCCCGCAGCGCGCAGGGTGCGCCCGGCTGCCGTGTTGTAGACGAACTCGCCGCTGACCTTCTCGATCGTGAGCGTGTCCAGGCGTCGCTGGCGTGCCGTGTCGACGAGGCTGCGTGCGGCGGCGGCCAGCATGTCTTCGTCGTCGGTGAACGCCAGCGCCGAGCGGCCGCCGCGTTCGAGATAGAGGACGAGGGCACCGTCCACGAGCACGACCAGGCCCCCCGCCTTGCGGCCCGGGCGGTGTGAGACGCCCTCGAGCGTCGGCCAGCCCAGCGCCGCGCCGTAGGGGTTGGCCGGGTCGGTAGCCGCGAGCGTGATCGCCTTCCGCGGGGCGGGGTCCGGCAGCCCGGCGAACGCGCGGAGCCGGTCGACGGTGGCAGAGGTCGCGAACTGGGCCGCGCCCAGCTTCTCGATGAAGTAGCCGCGCCGGCAATGGCCGGCATCCTCGAAGCCGGCCAGCACGCGGTAGGCCTGGGCGAAGCCGCCGGGCAGCTCTTCGGCCTGCACGGAGCCGCGGGTCACGACGCCGTAGCGTTCGAGCAGCAGGCTGGCCGCGGCCGCCGCGCGCACCAGCGGATCGGTGTCGCGGTCCGGCAGCAGCGACCAGCGACCACCCACCAGCGGCGGTCGCGGTGGCGCCGAGCGCCCGGTGGCTGTCAGCGGCACGCCGCGGAACATCCGGGTGCGGGGGGTGCGCCGTGCCACGCGGTGCGCTTGCGACCCGCCGGTCAGCAGCGTCCGCACGGGGGCGAACGTGTCGTTGGTGACCCGCCCCGACCACGTGAGATTCCACAGGGCGTCGATGACCGATTGCTCGCTGTCCGCACCGGTCATGGGTGCCAGCTGTGCCGCGAAGAATGCCCCGCCGCCGGCGAGCGCCCCGATGACACGCTCCTCCAGCGGGCTCAGCGGCTCGTCGGGGTCGCCCAGCGGGTGGGCCAGAGTGAGGGGCGCCGCATCGGCCGGGTGGAGGGCGATCCAGCCGTCGCGACCCGGCAGCGAGCCGTGGCCCGACCAGAGCACTTCGCCGCTGCTGGTGAGTTCGTCGAGCATCGCGGGCGCGTAATCGGCCACGCGGCCAGGCAGGATGAGCGACTCCCAGGCGCTGGCCGGCAGTGGCACACCGGCCAGCTGCTCGATCGCCGCCAGTACGCCGTCGATGCCCTCCAACGGCCGTTCGAGGTGCTGCCACACCGGCAGGAACCGCGAGAACGCCTCGGCCGACACGGGTTCGACGCTGCCGCGGATGGCCGCGAGCGACCGCAGCCGGATGCGCCGGAGAACTTCGCTGTCGCACCACTCGCGGTCGTCACCGGCCGCATCGGGGAGGAAGTAGCCGCCGGCGAGCCGGCCGGCGGTCTCGAGACGCTGCAGGGTCTGGCGGGCCACCGCCGTACCGAGGCCGAGGCGTTCGGCGACGGCGATCGTGCGAAACGGTCCGTGGGTGCGGGCGTAGCGGGCGACAAGGTCGCCGAGAGGGTCGGCGACCGGTTCGAGAAACGCGGTGGGAATGCCCACGGGCAGGGCCGCGCCCAGGGCATCGCGCAGCCGCCCCGCGTCTTCGATCGCCGCGACGCGCTCGACGCCGGCGATGGTCACGCGCACCGCACGGCGCGCGTCGACCAGCTCGTCCAGCAGGGCGGCTGCCTCTGCCGCGGGAGCGGCCTCCGGAGTCGGTGCGGCACCGTCTGCCACGGTGCCGTCTGGCGCGGTGCCGTCTGCCACGGTGCCGCCTGACCCGACGCCGTCGGTCTCCCCGGCACGTTCAGTCGCGTCGGCGCCGGTGGGAACCAGCCGTGCCGCCACCTCTGCGGCATCGAGCGGGCCGAGCAGTCGCAGCAGATCGGCCACCCCCTCGACGCCCTTGACCTTGCGGGTGGGGTCGAGGCGCTGCGCTTCTCGCTCGAACTGTGCGATCACGTCGGCGTCGAGCAGCTCGCGCATCTCGACCTTGCCGAGCAGCTCGCTCAGCAGTGCCGGGTCGACCGACAGCGCGGCCGCGCGGCGCTCGGCCAGCGGTGAGTCGCCCTCATACATGAACGCACCGACATATCCGAACAGCAGATCGCGGGCGAACGGCGACGGCTGGTTCGTCGTGGTCTCGACGAGGCGGATGCGGCGGTCGCCGATCGCCCGGATGACGCGCAGCAGTGCGGGGAGGTCGTAGACGTCCTGCAGCACCTCGCGCAGGGTCTCGAGGATGATCGGAAACGTCGGATGCTCGCGGGCGACCTCGAGCAGCTGCGCCGACTTCTGCCGCTGCTGCCACAGCGGTGACCTCTTGTGGGGGTTCAGGCGCGGCAGCAGCAGTGCCCGCGCCGCGCACTCGCGGAAGCGCGAGGCGAACAGCGCCGACCCGCCGACCTCGCTCGTGACGAGCTGGTCGATCTCGTCCGGGTCGAACACGAACAGTTCGGCGCCGGGCGGCTCGGCCTCGGCATCGGGCACGCGCACGATGATGCCGTCGTCGCTGGCGACCGCCGACCCTTCCACGCCGAGCCGTTCGCGCACCCGGGCGTTGACGGCCAGCGCCCACGGCGAGTGCACATGCATGCCGTAGGGGGAATGCAGGATCACGCGCCAGTCGCCCACCTCGTCGCGCGACCGCTCGACGGTGAGCGTCTTGTCGGTGGGCAGGCTGCCGGTGGCCTCGCGCTGCTCGGCGAGGTAGGCCAGCAGGTTCTCTATCGCGTTGTCGTCCAGGCCCGACGCCCGCAGCCGAGCGGTGGCCTTCTCACGCGGCGCGGCGGCGAGCTCGCGGGAGAACCTGCCGAGCGCCTCGCCGAGCTCGGCCGGGCGCCCCAGCCCGTCGCCGTGCCAGAACGGAAGCTTGCCGGGCTGCCCGTAGGCAGGCAGCACGTTGACCCGATCGTGGGTGATCTCCACGATCCGCCAACTGGTCGTGCCGAGGGTGAACACGTCGCCCACCCGCGACTCGTAGACCATCTCCTCATCGAGCTCGCCCACGCGGGCACCGGTGGTCTCACCCGCGACGAAGACGCCGAACAGCCCACGGTCGGGGATCGTGCCCCCGCTGGTGACCGCGATGCGCTGTGCACCCGGCCGCCCCGTCAGGGTGCCGTGATCGCGGTCCCACACGACGCGGGGGCGCAGCTCGGCGAAGGCGTCCGAGGGGAAGCGGCCGGCGAGCAGGTCGAGCGTCGCTTCGAACGCCGAGCGCGGCAGCGAGCGGAACGGCGCCGACCGGCGCACCGTCTCGAACCAGCCCTCGACATCGACGGGACCCCGCGCACAGGCGGCGACGGTCTGCTGCGCCAGGATGTCGAGCGGATTCTGCGGTACCGCGATGGCCTCGATCTTGCCGTCGAGCATGCGCTCGGTGACCACGGCCGTATGCAGCACGTCGCCGCGGTGCTTGGGGAACAGTGCCGCCTTGCTGACCTCGCCCACCTGGTGGCCGGCGCGGCCCACGCGCTGCAGCCCCGACGCGGCTGACGGTGGCGCCTCGACCTGGATGACGAGATCGACCGCCCCCATGTCGATGCCCAGCTCGAGGCTGCTGGTGGCCACGACGCAGCGCAGCACGCCCGATTTGAGCTCGTCTTCGACCTGGGCGCGCTGCTCTTTCGACACGGAGCCGTGGTGCGCCTTCGCGAGCACCGGTTCGGCGCCCGCGGTCGAACCGGCCTGTGCCATCATCGCGGCGGGCACGGCCGGTTCGGGCAGATCGGCGCCGATGCGCTCGGAGTAGATCTCGTTCAGCCGGGCCGTCAGCCGTTCGGCCAGGCGTCGCGCATTGGCGAACACGATCGTCGAGCGGTGGGCGAGGATCCGGTCGACGATCGCCTCCTCCACGTGGGGCCACACCGACCCGGTCACCTCGGTCGGCGGCGGCGCGGTGAACCAGTCCTCGGCGTCGTCGCCACCGGCATCCACCCCCTCGCCCTCGGCGTCGGGCCCGGCCGCCGCCCCCGGGGCCGGCGGCGGATTGACCATGTCGGCCATGGGCACCACCACGCTCAGCTCGAACGTCTTGCTGGCCGGCGGCGCGACGATCTCGACGGGAGCGGCGCCGCCGAGGAACCGCGCCACCTCGTCGATCGGGCGCACCGTGGCCGACAGGCCGATGCGCTGCGCCGGCATCTCGAGCAGCTCGTCCAGCCGCTCGAGGCTGACCGCCAGGTGCGCGCCGCGCTTGGTGGCCGCGACCGCGTGCACCTCGTCGACGATCACGGTGTGCACGCCGCGCAGCGTCTCGGCCGCCTGCGAGGTGAGCATGAGGTACAGCGACTCGGGCGTCGTGATGAGGATGTCCGGCGGGTGGGTGACGAGCTTGCGCCTGTCGGATGACGGGGTGTCGCCCGAGCGCACGCCGACCGTGACCTCGGGTACGGTGACCCCCAGCCGGCGGGCGGACTGGCCGATGCCCACCAGCGGTGAGCGCAGGTTGCGTTCGACGTCGACACCGAGTGCCTTCAGCGGGGAGATGTAGAGGATGCCGGTGCGCGCCGCACGGGCGTCCTTCGCCGCCGCCGGTGCCTCACGTTCGTGGAAGGTGCGGTCGATCGCCCAGAGGAAGGCCGACAGCGTCTTGCCCGAACCGGTCGGGGCGACCACGAGAGCGTGCTTGCCGGCCGAGATCGCCTCCCACGCGCCGGTCTGCGCCGGGGTGGGGGTCGAGAACGTCGATCGGAACCAGTCCCGCGTGGCAGGACCGAACCGTTCGAGCACGTCGACCATGCCTCCATCTTCGTCGCCGGCGACGACATCGGGGCGCCGCGCGCGGATCCGTGCGGCAGAACGTCAGTGCAGCAGGACCACGGTCGCCGACATGCCGTCGGCGGTCTCGACGGTGTCGAGCCGGGCGAACAGGCCGCCGCCGAACGAGTAGGAGTCGTCGACCTGAGCCGTCCACAGTGCTGTGCCGTCGGCCACCGAGACGCCCCTGGCGGTGTCGTGGTCACGCATGACCAGCTGACCGTCGCCGATCGCCCACGGATGGCCGGGAGCGTCGACCGGGAGCACCGTGCCGTCGCCGAGCAGCAGGCGGTACCGGGGGTCCTCGCCGGCGAGCAGGACCACGACGGTGTCGCCGGCCAGCTCGATGCCGGCGGCGCCCGCCACGCTGCGGGTCTCGAGCGTCTCCCCCGTGAACGGGTCGACCTGTTCGATGCCCCCGTCGACGGTGAGGATCCACACCTGATCGCCCGATGCGGCGACATCGCGCACGTCGCGCGTCCAGCAGCCCTCGCCCGTCGTCAGATCCAGGCCCGCCACCACGAACGCACCGTCGTCGTCCTCATACGGCCGGCGGTCGGCGAGCACCGCACCGGCCGCGTGGACGGGGTACCCGTCGATCCGGCGATCCAGCACCGCACCGGTGTGCGCATCGACCATGTGCGACCCGACGAAGAGCACGTCGGTCGTGCGCGAGAACGGCACGCCGCCCTCGCTCCAGCCGACGCCCAGGTCTTCGCCGGCGACAGTCCACCGGGTCTGCAGCGTCGTGGCGTCGACGAGGTGCGCCGCATCGCGGTCGCTGACGAGGAAGGCGTCCGCCGGCACCGTGACCGCGGTCCACGCCTCAGCGGTGGTGCCGGTGATCCCGTGGGCGGCGATCGTGTAGGCCTCACCGAAGTCGCGCTGCACGAGCGGGGCGCCGGTGCTGATGTCGAACGACTCGAGCATGCCGTCGTCGGTCGCGAAGACGATGCGATCGGTGCCCGTCAGCGCGGGGCTGGACACCACCCACGTGTGCGCACGGAATGCGGTGCTCCACAGCACCTCGCGGGTCACGGTGTCGACCACCGTCGCCTGCGTCGACGAACGGATGTCATCACGCGCGCTGGCGAGAATGACCGAGCGCATCTCGTCGACCGGCTCGATGGCCAGGTGGGCCCACGATTCCGGCGGGAACAGCACCGTGGTCGCCTCCAGCGGCGTCGCCTGCAGGCGGCCCGGCGACGGCAGGGGCGCGTCGCGGGTGTCGTGCCAGTTCACATCGGCCGCGGTCACGGTGCAGTCCGGTGCGGCAGGTGCCGTCGGCGTGGCGGGTTCCACGGCGGGCTCGCCGGCAGGGCCGGTGGCCTCTGCCGACGGTGCTGCCGCCGTGGTCGTCGGGCGCAGCACGGGCGCGAGGACGATGGCCGCGACCACCGCGACGGCGGCGATCGCGCCGATGACGGTCCACGGCACCCAGCGGCGGGCGTGTGCGGGCGGTTCGGTCGTCATGCAGGCCTCCTGCGGCGAGCATAGGGGCCGGCACCGCCCCCACGAGCACGGGCGCGTAACACGGGCCGGATTCGCGAGGCATTCGCCTTTTGCCCGCGTGGCTCGGTAAACTTGAGAATCTTTGGCTGCCACAGGCAGGAAGGGGAAGACCATGTCGAACACCACCGGTACCGTGTGGATGACCGCAGCGGCATTGGCCGCCCTCGAGGCAGAGCTCGGTGAGCTCGAGCAGCGAGAGGACGCCGACCCGGTGCGCCTCATCGAGCTGCGTGACCTGATCCGCCGCGCCGAGACCTCCGCCAAGCCTGACGACGGCCTCGTCGAGCCGGGGATGAAGGTCACCGTCCGCTTCGGCGACGACGCCGAGGCCGAGAGCTTCCTGCTCGGCAGCCGTGAGCTCGTCCGCCAGGACCACGACGTCGACCTCGACGTGTACTCGCCCGAGTCGCCGTTGGGCATCGCCATCACCGGTCACTACGTCGGCGACAGCGTGTCGTACCGGGCGCCCAGCGGCGCCGAGATCCGGGTCACGATCGTCGCGGCGGCGCCGTTCGCCTGAGTGGATGCCGGAGTGCGGCCGGGGACCCCGGCATCCACTTCGCCGTCATGACACCGCGACCTCGGTCAGCTCACCGCTGCGCTGCAGCTCGAGGTGCAGGCTGACGCCCAGACGCGCCAGGAACCCGTCGTCGTGGCTGACCACGAGGACCGCGCCGCGGTAGGCGCCGAGAGCCTCGACCAGCTGGTCGACCGTATCGAGATCGAGATTGTTCGTCGGCTCGTCGAGCACCAGCAGCTGCGGCGGCGGATCGGCCAGCAGCAGCCGTGCCAGCGCGAGCCGGAACCGCTCACCGCCGGACAATGCCGCCACCGGCCGCAGGGCCGCGTCGCCGCGGATGAGGAACCGTGCCAGCCGGTTGCGCAGCTCGACGTCGCCGATGCCCGGCGCCGCCGTGCGCATGCTCTCGAGCACCGATGCGGTGTCGTCGAGCCCGTCGACGCGTTGCGACAGGTAGCCGATCCGGTCGGTGTGCGCCGCGGCCGCCGCGCCGCCGTCCGTGACCGGCGCGTGCGACACACCAGCCGACACTGCCCTGTCGGGGGCGGACTCGGCCGACGCCAGGAGCCGCCGCAGCAGCGTGGTCTTGCCGGCGCCGTTCGGCCCCGTCAGCGCCACCCGCTCGGGACCCTGCACGATCCACGACCGGCCGGGGCCGTCGCCGGCGGATGCCGACGTCAATGTCGCGATGCGCCGGCCCGAGCCCACCTGCGGATCGGGCAGGTCGATGCGCACCGCGGTGTCGTCGCGCACCCGCCGCTCCGCGGCATCCAGCGCCGCGCGCGCCGTCGCCTCCTTGCCCGCCGCCTCGGTGCGCAGCTTTCCGGCCGACACCTGCGCGGCGCGCTTTCGCCCGCCGATGATGATGCCCGGCACGCGCTTCTCGACCTCGGCTTTGTGGCCCACGGCCTTGCGCTGGGCGAGCTTGGCTTCGGTCTCGATGCGATCGCGCTTCTCGCGCCGCATCACCTGTCGTGCGGCCGACTCGGCCTGCCGGGCGGCGGCCTGTTCGGCATCGAGCCACTCCCGCCACTGCGAGTACGGCCCGCCGAACACCGACAGCTCGCTGCCGTACAGCTCGGCGGTGTCGTCCATGATCTCGAGCAGGGCGGTGTCGTGGCTGACGACGATGAGCGTCCCGCGCCACGCGCGCACGAGGTCGTACACGCGTGCCCGCGCGTGACGGTCGAGGTTGTTGGTGGGTTCGTCGAGCAGGGCGATGTCGGCGCCGCGCAGGCGCACGCCGACCAGCGCGGCCAGCACGGCCTCGCCGCCCGAGAGCTCGCCGACGCGGCGATCCAGGGCGTCGGCGGGAAGGCCCGCCTCGGCCAAGGCCGCGGTGGCCCGTGCCTCGACGTCCCAGTCGTCTCCGACGGCGTCGAAATGCCGGGGGTCGACATCGCCCGCGGTGATGGCGCGCACGGCATCCATCGCCGCACCCACGCCGAGCACGTCGGCGACCCGGCGCTCCACCTCGAGGGTGAGGCGCTGGGGCAGCAGGTCGACGGTGCCGGACGTGCCGAGGGCACCCGACGTGGGCGCCAGGCCTCCGGCGATCAGGCGCAGCAGCGTGGTCTTGCCCGCGCCGTTGCGGCCGACGAGGCCGGTGCGGCCCGAGGGAAAGGCACCCGACACGTCGCGCAGAGCGACCGTGCCGTCGGGCCAGGTGAACGAAAGCCGGTCGAGAGTGACCGCGGTGGTGATGGTCGGCATGAGGCCTCCTGAGGTGTCGGGGCGCGCGGGCACGCCGAGCACCGGACGCCTCGAGGAGGCCGGCGGGTCGACGGTCAGCGCGGAAACGGTGGAACGATCACCGCGCGGACACGTCGCAGACATCCCTTTCGGGGAGGGCGGCCGCCTCAGACAGAGGACCGGGGCCGCGCATCGAAGGTCGACGACTCAGCGCGAGATCACAGCGCGATCGCGTCGATTTCCTTCAATGGTCTTCCTCACACTCGGGACAGGGGCCTCCCCACTGTAGCGGATGTCGATCTCCGCCGCAGGGGGAGGCCCACAACTCACCGACGCCGTCAGGCGAGTTCGACCGTGACGGTGACGTAGGAATGGGCGGGCAGGTCGACCTCGACGCCGCGGACGTGGTGGCGGATGCCGGCGTGCGCGGCGGGGGCGACCGTGTCGGGCGCGGCCGGGGTGTTGTGCGCGTGCAGCGATCCTGCGGTGAGCGCCCGCGCCGAGAAGCCGGTGACGTCGCGGCCGCGAAGATCGAGCACGATGGTGCGCGCCTGGTCGGCATCGAGGTTCGACAGCGAGACGAGCGCCGCGCCGTCCTTCGTCGAGGCCGACGCCGACACGAGCGGCAGCGCGGTGCCGTCCACGTCGCGGGTGGGCACCTCGCCGGTGAACGCGACGGCGAGGGAGGCGGCGTCATGGTGACCGGTGTTCATCTCGAACACGTGATAGCTCGGGGTGCGCACGAGCGCCCCGGTGTCGGGGTCGGTGAGGATCATCGCCTGCAGCACGTTGACCGTCTGGGCGATGTTGGCCATCGTGACGCGCTCGGCGAACGCGTGGAAGATGTCGAAGTGCACCGAGGCCACCAGCGCGTCGCGCAGCGTGTTCTGCTGGTACAGGAAGCCGGGGTTCGTGCCCTCTTCGACGTTCCACCACGTGCCCCACTCGTCGACGACGAGCCCCACCTTGCGCTTCGGGTCGTAGACGTCCATGACCGCGCTGTGACGCCGGACGAGCTCTTCCATGTGCCGCGCCCGCCGCAGCGTCGTGTACCACTCGTCCTCGGTGAAGCGGGTGGCGTCGCCCTTGTCCTCCCACGGGCCCGACATCGTGTAGTAATGCATCGACACGGCCTGGAAGTGCTTCTGCAGCTGGCCGCCGCAGTTGCTGCACTCGAGGGCCTTCATGAGTGTCTCGGTCCAGGCGTAGTCGTCGGAGTTGGCCCCGGCGGCGATCTTGTAGACCCGGTTGCCGCCGTGGTCGCGGATGTAGGTGCTGTACTGGCGGGCCAGGTCGGCGTAGTGCTGGGCGGTCATGTTGCCGCCGCACCCCCAGGGCTCGTTTCCGATGCCGAAGAACGGCAGCCGCCACGGCTCGTCCTGCCCGTTCTCGCGGCGGAGGGCCGCCATGGGCGAGTCGTCGCCGCGGGTGAGGTATTCGACCCATTCGCTCATCTCGCGCACGGTGCCCGAGCCCACGTTGCCGTTGACGTACGGTTCGGCCCCGAGCAGCTCGCACAGCTGCATGAACTCGTGGGTGCCGAACGAGTTGTCCTCGACCACGTCGCCCCAGTGCGAGTTGACCATGCGCGGACGCTCGCTGCGCGGGCCGATGCCGTCCTTCCAGTGGTAGTCGTCGGCGAAGCAGCCGCCGGGCCACCGCAGGTTCGGGATGCGGATGGCGCGCAGCGCCTCGACGACGTCGAGGCGGATGCCGGCTTCGTTGGGGATGTCGGAGTCCTCACCCACGAAGAACCCGCCGTAGATGCAGCGACCGAGGTGCTCGGCGAAATGCCCGTAGATGTGGCGGCTGATCGTCGGACCGGGCAGGTCGAGGTTGATGACGGCGGTCAGGGGCGTGCTCACGATGGTGGTCTCCAGATCGAGGGGGTGCGGTGAAGAGGGTCGGGGGCGATCACGACAGCTGCGCCGAGAGGTGCGAGCGGCCGGGCGGGAGGCTCACCCGTGCGGCGGCGCCCGATGCGGTGATCTCGTACGTGCCGGCGAAGCCGTCGAAGGTGATCCGGCCATCGCTATCGCTGCGATCGGGTCGCTCGACGAGCCACCAGTGCCCGCGGATGAGTTCGCGCAGGGCGTGGTAGGCGGGCTTGGGGGTGCCGTCGGCGCGGACGAGGCCGGCCGGGGCGCCCAGCCACGCGGTGGCGTCGTCGAGTCCCCAGTAGGTGATCGACTGCACGGCGGGGTGGGCGACGAGGGTGCGGTAGTGGCGGACGATGTCGTCGGCCTGGCGCTGCTCGCCGGCGGGCGTGGAGGGCCAGTCCGCCACCTGGTAGTCGTTCAGGTCATCGATCTCGGGTGGCATGAGCTCACCCGACACGAGAGTCGTCTCGGTGAAGTGCAGCGGCAGCCCGAACCGGGCGAATCGATCGCACACCTCGCGCAGCTGATCCTCCCCGCGGAAGCCCTGATGCATATGGGTCTGCAGGCCGATCGCGTCGATCTGGACACCGGCATCCAGCACCTGCTCGATGAGCTGCTCGTACTCGGGGCCGAGGTCGAAGTCGTTGAGCACGAGCGTCGGTCGCGTGCCCTGGGCGCGGGCGTCGGCCACCGCCAGGCGCACCATGCCGACGCGGCCGGTCTGGGCGGCCAGCCGGGTCACGGCATTGCGCACGCCGTCGGGCTCGTTGTCGAAGCGCGGCATGATGACGGCTTCGTTGACGACGTCCCACGTGTCGATGAGACCGGCGAAGTCGCCCACTTCGCGCCGGATGCGCGTGCGCAGTGCCGCGGCGGCCTCCGGCAGCGGCAGGGCGTCGAGCCAGCGCGGCTTGACGGTGTGCCACACCAGCGGGTGCCCCTTCAGCCGGATGCCGCGGTCGGCGTACCAGCGGGCGAGTTCCTCGACCCGGACGCGGTCGGTGCGGCCGGGCTCGGGCTCGTACCGGCCCCAGTAGAAGCGCGCGAGGGTCGCGGTGTCGAACAGGTCCAGCCACAGGTCGCGCAGGGCCTGGTCGGCGCTCAGGTCGACGGCGGTGCAGCCGAACGAGAACGCGTGGTCCACCTGGCGCACCGTGACGTCGGCGCCGGTCAGCGGCGCTCCGGTCCGGTCGGTGAGCTCCACCACCGCGTGGCCGCGGCGGTGGGCGAAGGGATCGGCACCGCTCATGCGGTGCCCCGCCAGACTTCCTCCGCGGTCAGCGGCACGAGATCCGGCAACGCCGGTCGCGAGGTGATCGTATGCCGCCGGCCTTCGTCGGCCGCCGTCAGCAGCGTCATCATGACCTCGAGCACATGTGCGGCCAGCTGACCGCTGGCCCGGCCCGCCGGCACCCCGTCACCGGCCGCGCCCAGCATGTCGAGCAGTCCGATGCCGCGGTCGGCGCCCACGTACCCGCCCGACGCGGCAAGCGTCTGCCAGCCGTCCACGTCGCGGGCGGTGTGCTCGACGGGGCCGCTGAACGCATTGGGATCAGGCACCAGCAGCGTGCCGTCTTCGCCGTGCACCTCGATCGGGCGCGCGGTGGAGCGGAAACCGTCGAAGCTCACCGTGACCGTCGACACGGCGCCATCGGCGTGCTCGAGCAGCCCCGACACGTGCGTGGCGACCTCGACCGGCACGCGTTCGCCCGCGCGCGGACCCGACCCGATGACCCGCTCCTGTCGTGACCGGCTGGCGACGCCCGAGACGGCGACGACGGGACCGAGCAACTGCACGAGCGCGGTGATGTAGTAGGGCCCCATGTCCAGCAGCGGCCCGCCGCCGGGCCGGTAGTAGAAATCGGGGTGGGGGTGCCAGAACTCGTGTCCGGGTGAGATCCACGTCGCAACGGCCGCCGTGGGCCGACCGATGAGGCCGGCCGCCACAGCCTGCCGCGCGGTCTGGATGCCGGTGCCCAGCACCGTGTCGGGGGCGCAGCCGACCGCGACGCCGCGCGCGGCCGCCTCGGCCAGCAGTGTGTCGGCACCGGACAGGGTCGTCGTCAGCGGCTTCTCGACGTAGGTGTTCTTGCCGTGCGCGATGGCGCGTCGGCCGATGTCTTCGTGCGCCTGCGGCACCGTGAGATTCAGGACGGTGCCGATGCCGTCGTGGGCCAGCAGCTCGTCGACGGTGAGAGCGTGCGTGCCGGGGTGCGCGTGGGCCACAGCGGCGGCGCGCTCGATGTCGAGGTCGGCGACGGCGACCAGCTCGATGCGCGGGTGGGCGGCCAGTGTGCGCAGGTAGATGCCCGAGATCACGCCGACGCCGATGATGCCCACAGTGTGCCGGGCGGTCGATGCCCCGCTCATGCGCGCGTGGCCCACAGCATCGCGCGCTCCACGATGGTGCGCACCGTCGGGTGTTCGAGCACGTCGACCGAGTGCCCGGGTGTGGCGGCCACGATGCGCCCCGCGCCCCACAGCCGGGTCCACACGGCCGGCGACACGATGGGCCGGTGCCACGGGTGCCACGGCTGGGTGGGATGGGTCGTGGTGGCCAGCACGTCGATCAGCGAGTCGTGCAGGACCCAGTACTGCTCGGTGTGCAGTTCGAAGTCGTCGAGACCGGTCGTGATCGGGTGGCTGCGCGCGGCGTCGGTGAACTCGATCGTGTGCGTGAGGTAGTTGTCGGTCTCGTCGCCGTGCCGCAGCGACGGCTCCTTGCCCGGGTGGGTGGCGAACTGTCCGCCGATGAGCTGCAGGTAGTCCGCGTCGTTGCGGTACGCATCGGCGATGCCGCCGTGCCAGCCGACCAGTCCGGTGCCGGCGGCGACGGCGTCGCGCAGACCGTGGGATGCTTCGCGGCTGATGGATGACATGGTGACGCACTGCACGATGAGGTCGGTGCGCGCCATGCGCTCGCCGTCGGCGTACACCTCGTTCGAGTCGGTGACCTCGACACGGTAGCCCTGCGCGCGCAGGTAGGGGAGGAACAGGTCCGTCGCGGCGACGGGGTGATGCCCGTCCCACCCGCCACGGACGACGAGCGCTTCTTTCATGAGGGGACGCTTTCTGAGAAGGGGCGGCCCGTGCTGACGAGTCGCATCCGCGAGACTCCTTGTGTAACGATAAAACTAAGCGTATCGGATCCTCAGCGGTCGTCCGCACGCCTCGACGGCCACTCGCGCACGGGTGCTCGCGGTCGTGGGCGCGACGGGGCCGGGTACCCTGCGTCGGTCATTCGGCGGTGAGTGCGTCGAGCTGCTTGTCGAGGAAGACCCGCACGTCGCTCAACTCGTCTTCGGAGACGCTGTGGGTCAGGCCCGGGTACACGCGCCCGCTCAGCTCGACGTGCGCCGGCAGCCACTGCACGGTGTGTTCGACCAACGGCTGCGGGATCACCTCGTCGCGCGCACCGCGCCCCCAGAACACCGGCGGACGACGTTCGGCCAGGGCGGCGTCGGTGGGGAGGGCCCCCGGTGCCGCGTAGCCGGACAGGTTCACCACGAACGCGAGGCCGTCCGGACGCAGGCGCAGCGCCTGCACTGCGATCGCCGCCCCCTGTGAGAACCCCAGCAGGCCGACCGGCCCCTCGCCGGCCTCGGCATCGAGCCACTGCAGAAAGCTGTGCGCCGCGGCCGTGACGTGCGCCGGATCACGCCCGGCCAGTCCCTCGATCGGGTACCACGAGTAGCCCGGGGAGGGGAAGGGCGGAGCAAGTGGTGCGCGCACCGCCGCGATGAGGAACTCCTCGGGCAGATACGGGACGAGGCCGAACAGATCGCGCTCGTCGGCGCCATAGCCGTGCAGGAGGACAAGCAACGGTCGACCGGCGCGCTCGGCCGCCGGAGACGACCACAGCACGGCCGTCGCGTCGAGGGCCGGATCGGATGCCATGGTCCCATCCTGGCATCCACCACCGACGGGCACCGGCCCACCGCGGCTACCGGGCGCATGCCGCGCCGTGCGGTGCGCGGTATACATGGAACATGGCCGTCCGCACTCCCGACCCCGATCCGAACGACCGCGACGACGAGACGCCGCGTGACCCGCTCGCGTCGATGGGCGCTGGATACGGCGGCAGCGCTCCGGGGCCGGCATGGCTCAGCGACATCGAACTGGCCGAGGCGCGGCGACGACTGCCCATGCTGTACGTCGAAGCGGTTCCGGTGCGCACCGACGGTCTCGGCCAGGTCACCGAGGTGGGCATCCTGCTGCGGGCCACGCCCGTGGGGGAGATGGTCCGCTCGATCGTGTCGGGCCGGGTCCGGTACGGCGAAACGGTGCGCGATGCCCTGTTCCGCCACCTCGAGAACGATCTGGGGCCCATGGCCTTCCCGCTGCTGCCTGCCGCGCCCACGCCGTTCACCGTCGCCGAGTACTTCCCCCTCCCCGGTGTGAGCGCGTTCCACGACGATCGGCAGCACGCGGTCTCGCTGGCCTTCGTCGTTCCCGTCACCGGCACGTGCGAGCCGCGTCAGGACGCGCTCGAGGTCACCTGGCTCACGCCCGAGGAAGCCGCCTCCGACAATCTGGCGGTCGAGATGGAGGGCGGCCGGGCCACGCTCATCCGCATGGCGCTGGCTTCGGTGGGCGCGCTGCGCTGAGATCACGCCGTTTCGGGCCCGTTCGGGGTGGTTGAGGCCCCGCCCCAGCCGGTACGCTCGTCGTGCCGGGGGTTCCCGTCCCGGCATCCATCCCTCGCCGCTCACAGGGGCCTCGCCGCTCCGTCGACAGCGGCGACCATGCGATGAAGCGGAGAGACGCGTGTCCGACCAGCACGAGCACACCGATGGCCCCTCGCCGTTCGACCAGCTGATCAGCGGAGCGCCCGCCGCCGCCGGCACCGCCTTCACGACTGCGTTCCGCGGGTACGACAAAGAAGAGGTGGATGCCGCGATCACCGATCTGAAGGCCCGGCAGTCCGCCCAGGCCGACGAGATCGCCCAGCTCAAAGACCAGCACCACCGCGCCACCACCAGCGCCCGCGCCGACACCCGCAAGGCCGCCGACCTCGAGGAGCAGGTCGCACTGCTGACCGCGCAGCTGGCCACCGCCGAAGACAAGGTGCAGACCCTCACCGACGAGCTGGTCGGCGCCGGTGGCGAGTCGGTGAGCCGCCAGCGGTTCGAAGAGGTGCTGCGCGTGGCCGAGGAGCAGGCCAGCGTCCTCATCAAGAACGCGAGCATCCAGGCCGACCGGCTGCTGGCGGCCACGCACCAGGAGATCCAGAGTCAGCGCGCCGACGCCCAGGCCGAGGCCGACGCCGTCGCCGCGCGTGCCGAACACGACGCGCAGCAGGCGCGGCTGCGCATCGACACCGAGCTGACCGCTCACGAGGCTCAGCTCGAACGCGAGCGCGCCCACGCCGCCGAGAAGGTGACTCAGGCCGAGCAGGAGGCGTCGGCGATCCGCACCGAGGCCGAGAAGGGCGCGGCGGCCCTGCGGTCGATGACGGCGCGTGAGACCGAGCATGCCCGCGCCGAGGCCGAGGAGTCGGTACGGCAGGCACGGGTGCGCGCCCTCGAGTTCGAAGAGTCGCTCACCCGTCGCCAGAACGACGCGCAGCAGGAGTTCCTCATGCTGCACAACCAGGCCGTCGCCCACGCCGAGCGCATCACGCAGGACGCCAACGACCAGGTGGCCGCGTCGCTCGAGCACGCGCAGCGCGTCTCGGCGAAGGCCGATGACTTCGACCGGCTCATGCGCGCGCAGGCGCAGCAGATCGAAGCGGATGCCGCATCGCGCGCCCGCGAGACGCTCGAGCGCGCGCGGGTCAAGGCGCAGAAGATCATCGACGCCGTCACCGAGCACTCGCAGTCGGTGCTGCGCGATGCCGAGGACCGCACGCGCCAGCTGCGCTGGCAGCAGCATCAGCTCACGAGCTTCATGTCCGAGGTGAAGGAGCTCATGCGCCCCGACTCGGCGGCCGAGCCGGCCGAAAAGAGCGATGAGGCCGCCGCGGTGCGTACCGAGCTCGAGGACGAGGCCGCCGCTGCCCGCGCTGAGCTCGCCGCCCGCGGGCCCGAGCTCGACGACGTCGACGCGACGGAGGCCGGCGACGGCGTGGGCGACGCCGGGGCGGAGGACGGCGACGCCGAAGCCGCCGATGTCGAGGACGGCGACGTGGAAGCCGCCGATGTCGAGGACGGCGACGCCGAGGCAGCCGACGCCGAGCGCGCCACGGCC
>JAEXHA010000164.1 GCA_023450335.1 Actinomycetes bacterium
CGTAACGGGAGCGGCTCCCGGGCGCGGCTCGCGTGAGGGGTGGGGCCCGGGCGCGGCTCGCGGGCGCGGGCGCGGGGGCGCGGCTAGGGGATGGGGGTGGGGGTGACGTTGAAGGGCGCGAGGGCGGCAGCGCCGCCGTCGGGCGCGGTGAGCACCCAGATGCCGCCGTCGTGCACGGCCACGGAGTGCTCCCAGTGCGAGCCGTCGCTGCCGTCGACCGTCGACACGGTCCAGTCGTCGTCCTGGACGAACGTGGCATCCGATCCGGCCGTGATCATCGGCTCGATCGCCAGGCACAGCCCGGGCCGTACCTCGGCGCCCAGGTCGGCCACCCGGTAGTTGAACACCGTGGGCGCCTCGTGCATCTTGCGGCCGATGCCGTGGCCGACGTAGTCGCGCAGGATGCCGTAGTCCTCACCGGAGGACTCGATGTACGTCTGCACGGCGTCGCCGATCTCGCCCACACGGGATGCCGACGCGAGCGCCGCGATTCCGGCCCACAGCGACCCCTCGGTCACCTCGGACAGCCGCTGCCGCGCCGCGACCACGTCGGGCCGCGCCTGGTCGGGCACCACGATCGTGAGGGCCGAATCGCCGTTCCACCCTTGGTATTGCGCACCGCAGTCGATCGACACGATGTCGCCCGGCTCAAGCACGCGCGAGCCCGGGATGCCGTGCACGACCTCATCGTTGACCGAGATGCAGGTGGTGTGGCGATAGCCGCGCACCAGCTGGAAGTTCGATTCGGCGCCGCGCGAGACGATGAGGTCTGAGGCCACGGCATCCACTTCGGCCGTCGTCACGCCGGCGGCCACGAACGACCGCACGGCATCGAGCGCCGCCGCGGTGATCAGGCCGGGCTCGACCATCGCCCGCAGCTGGGCGGGCGTCTTGTACAGCGAGCGGCGCAGCACGGGAGGTGTCAGGCCGAGACGCCGGCGGTGATGCCGCGGGCGCCGAGGGCGGCGACGATGCGCGCGAACACCTCGTCGAGCGAGCCCACGCCGTCGACCGCGTCGACGACGCCGCGCTCGCGGTACACGTCGAGGATGGGCGCGGTCTC
The DNA here is from genome assembly GCA_023450335.1 of Actinomycetes bacterium. Lineage (GTDB taxonomy): Bacteria > Actinomycetota > Actinomycetes > Actinomycetales > Microbacteriaceae > Microbacterium. Next base: position 1,064 of record JAEXHA010000164.1, read on the forward strand.
GTTCTCGTAGATCTTCAGACGCTTGGCGATCGACTCCTCGTTGTCGTCGTCGCGGCCCTGCTCGGTGGCACGCAGCTTCAGCCGGCTGATCGACTCCTCACGCGGCACCGACAACTCGATGACGGCCGTGAGCTCTTCGCCGCGTCCGCCGAGGAACGCGTCGAGGTCGTGCACCTGGGCGACGTTGCGGGGGTACCCGTCGAGCAGGAACCCGCCTGCGGCGTCGGGCTGCTCGAGGCGGTCGCGCACGATGGCGCCGGTCAGCTCGTCGGACACCAGGTCACCGGCGTCGATGATCGCCTTGATCTTCACGCCCAGCTCGGTCTGCTCCTTGACGTTCGCGCGGAACACGTCGCCGGTCGAGACGGCCGGGATCCCGAGCGCCTCTGCGATGCGGGCACCCTGTGTGCCCTTGCCCGACCCCTGCGGGCCGATGATGAGCAGGCGTGCGGGAGTGGTCGTCATCAGCGGAGAAGCCCTTCGTAGTGTCGCTGCTGGAGCTGCGCGTCGATCTGCTTGACCGTGTCCAGACCCACACCGACGATGATCAGGATCGAGGCGCCGCCGAACGGGAAGTTCTGGTTGGCACCGACGGTGGCCAGGGCCACCAGCGGGATCAGCGCGATCAGACCCAGGTAGATCGAGCCCGGCAGCGTGATGCGGGTCAGCACGTAGTCGAGGTACTCGGCGGTGGGCCGGCCGGCGCGGATGCCGGGGATGAACCCGCCGTACTTCTTCATGTTGTCGGCGACCTCGACCGGGTTGAACGTGATCGCGACGTAGAAGTAGGTGAACCCGATGATCAGCAGGAAGTAGACGAGCATGTAGATCGGCGAGTCGCCGGTCGTGAAGTTCGCCTGGATCCACGCGACCCAGCCGGGCACGTTGCCGTCTGCGTCGGGGGTGGCGTTGAACTGCGAGATCAGCGCGGGGATGTACAGCAGCGACGAGGCGAAGATGACCGGGATCACGCCCGCCATGTTCACCTTGATCGGGATGTAGGTGTTGGTGCCGCCGACGGTGCGCCGGCCGACCATGCGCTTGGCATACTGCACGGGCACGCGACGTTGCGACTGCTCGACGAACACGACCAGCGCCATCACCACGATGCCGATCGCGAGGACGAGCAGGAACACCTCGAAGCCGCGGGCGGCCCAGATGGCGCCCATCGCCGACGGGAAGGTCGCGGCGATCGAGACGAAGATCAGCAGCGACATGCCGTTGCCGATGCCGCGCTCGGTGACCAGCTCGGCGAACCACATGATCAGGCCGGTGCCGGCGGTCATCGTGAGGATCATGAGCAGCTGGGCCCACCAGGCCTGGTTGGTCAGCAGCTCTTCACATTCGGGGATGCCGGTGATGCCGAACAGCTGGCCCGAGCGCGCGACCGTGATCAGCGTCGTCGACTGCAGCAGCGCCAACGCGATCGTCAGGTACCGCGTGTACTGGGTGAGCTTGGACTGGCCGGCCTGGCCCTCCTTGTACAGCGTCTCGAAGTGCGGGATGACCACACGCAGCAGCTGCACGATGATCGTCGCGGTGATGTAGGGCATGACGCCCAGCGCGAAGATCGACAGCTGCAGCAGGGCACCGCCGGAGAACAGGTTGACGAGCCCGAGCACGCCTTCGGTCGAGCCGGCATTGGCCAGACACTGCTTGACGTTCGGGAAGTCGACGAACGGCGTGGGGACGTGGGCACCCAGCCGGTACAGAGCGATGACACCCAGGGTGAAGGCGATCTTCCGCCGCAGATCCGGAGTGCGGAAGACCCGCGCGATGGCGCTGAACAAGGGCATTTCCTCCAGTGGAATGGACGGCGCCTCGGGGGACGCCGTCTACCAGAGTACGGCAACAGGGGCCGGAGGCTGGCTCCGGCCCCTGTCACAGGACTACTTGATCGAACCGCCCGCGGCGACGATCTTCTGCTCGGCGGTACCCGAGACCTTGTCGACGTCCACGTTCAGCGCGACGGTGATGTCACCGTTGCCGAGGACCTTGACCTTCTCGTTCTTGCGCACCGCGCCCTTGGCGACCAGGTCGCTCACGGTCACGTCGCCGCCGTTGGGGTACAGCTCGGCGAGCTTGTCGAGGTTGACCACCTGGTACTCGACGCGGAACGGGTTCTTGAACCCGCGCAGCTTCGGCGTACGCATGTGGAGGGGCATCTGCCCACCCTCGAAGCCGACCTTCACCTGGTAGCGGGCCTTGGTGCCCTTGGTGCCGCGGCCGGCGGTCTTGCCCTTCGAGCCCTCACCGCGACCCACGCGGGTCTTGGCGGTGTTGGCGCCGGGGACCGGACGCAGGTGGTGGACCTTCAGCACGCCGGGACGGGTCGTCTCGGTGGTCTTGCCGGCATCCTTCTTGGGCGCAGCCTTGGTGGCCGTCGCCTTCTTCTCAGCCTTCTCGGCCATCAGTCGATCTCCTCAACCTTCACGAGGTGAGCGACGGTCTTGACGTAGCCGCGCGTTTGCGCGTCGTCGGGACGGACGACCGAGTCGCCGATCCGCTTGAGACCGAGCGAGCGCAGCGTGTCACGCTGGTTCTGCTTCTCGCTCACCTTGGACTTGATCTGGGTCACCTTCAGGCGGCTCGCCATCACACACCTGCCTTCTGCGCAGCGGCGGCCTTGGCCTCGTTGCGGATGATGATCTCGGGCACGACGGCGTCGTAGTCCAGACCACGACGCGCGGCCACGGCGCGGGGCTCCTCGAGACCCTTCAGCGCCTCGACGGTCGCGTGCACGATGTTGATCGTGTTCGACGAGCCGAGCGACTTCGAAAGGACGTCGTGGATGCCGGCGCACTCGAGCACGGCACGCACCGGACCACCGGCGATGACACCGGTACCGGCAGCGGCCGGACGCAGCAGCACGACACCGGCAGCGGCCTCACCCTGCACGGGGTGCGGGATGGTCGAGGCGACGCGGGGCACGCGGAAGAAGTTGCGCTTGGCCTCTTCGACACCCTTCGAGATGGCCAGGGGCACCTCGCGGGCCTTGCCGTAGCCGACGCCGACGAGGCCGTTGCCGTCGCCCACGACCACGAGGGCCGTGAAGCTGAAGCGGCGACCGCCCTTGACGACCTTCGACACGCGGTTGATCGTCACGACGCGCTCGAGGAACTGGTTGTCACCACGGTCACGCGAGTTACGGCTGTCGCGGCCCTGGTTGCGGTCGCGGCCGCCGCGGCGGGGCTCGCGGCCCTCGCGCTCGGTCGTCGCCTGCTCGGTCGCAGCCTGCTCGGGCGCGGCCTGCTCAGTGGCGGTCACTTCGGTCTCCTTGTTGTCACTCACAGGTTCAGCCCTCCTTCGCGGGCGCCCTCGGCGATCGCGGCGACGCGACCGGCGTAGCGGTTGCCGCCACGGTCGAACACGACGTCGGCGATGCCGGCGGCCTTGGCGCGCTCGGCGACGAGCTCGCCGACCTTGCGGGCCTTGGCGGTCTTGTCACCCTCGAACGCACGCAGGTCGTTCTCGAGCGTGGAAGCGGATGCCACGGTGTAGCCCTTGCTGTCGTCCACGACCTGCACGAACACGTGGCGGGCCGAACGGGTCACGACCAGGCGCGGCCGCACCTCGGTGCCGACGACCTTCTTGCGAAGGCGGGCGTGACGACGCGCGCGGGCGTCGGTCTTCGACTTCACAGCCATGATTACTTACCAGCCTTTCCGGCCTTGCGGCGGACGACCTCGCCCGCGTACCGCACACCCTTGCCCTTGTACGGCTCGGGCTTGCGGATCTTGCGGATGTTGGCCGCGGCCTCGCCGACGGCCTGCTTGTCGATACCGCTGACCGTGACCTTGTTGTTGCCTTCGACGGTCAGGGTAATGCCGGTGGGGGCCTCGACCAGGACCGGGTGCGAGAAGCCGAGGGCGAACTCGATCGCCGTGCCCTTCTGCTGCACGCGGTAGCCCGTGCCGACGACCTCCAGGCCCTTGGTGTAGCCCTGGGTGACGCCGATGATGTTGTTGTTGATGAGGGTGCGGGTCAGTCCGTGCAGCGAACGCGACTCGCGCTCGTCGTCGGGACGGGAGACCACGACCTGGTTCTCCTCGACCTTGACCTCGATGGGCTTGGCGACGGCGAGCGAGAGCTCACCCTTCGGGCCCTTGACGACGACGTCCTGGCCGTTGACCGAGATGGTCACACCGGCGGGGATGTCGATGGGAAGACGTCCAATACGCGACATGTCAGATCACCACACGTAGGCGAGGACTTCCCCGCCGACGCCCTTCTGCTCGGCCTGACGGTCGGTGAGAAGACCGGAGGAGGTGGACAGGATCGCCACGCCCAGGCCACCGAGGACCTTGGGCAGCTCGGTCGAGCGTGCGTACACGCGCAGACCGGGCTTCGAGACGCGCTTGATGCCGGCGATCGACCGCTCGCGGTTCGGGCCGTACTTCAGCGTGAGGGTGAGAGTCTGGCCGACGCGGGCGTCGGAGACCTCGTAGCCGGCGATGTAGCCCTCCTGCTGGAGGATCTCGGCGATCGTGGTCTTGAGCTTCGAGCTGGGCAGCGCCACGGTGTCGTGGTGCGCCGAGTTCGCGTTACGCAGACGGGTCAGCATATCTGCGACCGGGTCTGTCATTACCATGTGTGGTTCCTTTGTTCAGTGGTTTCGGATGCCGTTACACGACAGCCGACCTTCGTGATGTGATTACTGAGCGTCGTCGGCCTTGAACGGGAAGCCGAGCTGACGCAGCAGCGAGCGGCCCTCGTCGTCGGTGTTCGCCGTGGTCACGATCGTGATGTCGAAGCCGCGGACGCGATCGATCTTGTCCTGGTCGATCTCGTGGAAGACCGACTGCTCCTGCAGACCGAACGTGTAGTTGCCGTGGCCGTCGAACTGCTTGGGCGACAGGCCGCGGAAGTCGCGGATGCGGGGCAGCGAGAGGTTGACCAGGCGGTCGATGAACTCCCACGCACGGTCGCCGCGGAGGGTGACGTGCGCGCCGATGGCCTGGCCCTCACGCAGCTTGAACTGCGCGATGGACTTGCGGGCCTTGGTGACGACCGGCTTCTGGCCGGTGATCTTGACGAGGTCGGCGACCGCGCCTTCGATGACCTTGCTGTCGCGCGCGGCCTCACCGACACCGGTGTTGACGACGACCTTCACGAGACCGGGGATCTGCATGACGTTCGGGTAGCCGAACTCGTCCTGCAGAGCCTTCTTGATCTCGCTCTGGTACTTCTGCTTCAGGCGGGGCTGGATCTTGCCAGCCGCCGCGGCAGTGGTGGTGCTCATGTTCAGAGGTCCTTGCCGCTCTTCTTCGCGAAGCGCACGCGGACGGTGCGCTTGACGCCGTCCTTGGTCTGCTCCTCGACGCGGTGGCCGACGCGGGTCGGCTTCTTCGTCTCGGGGTCGACCAGTGCGACGTTGGAGATGTGGATGGGGGCTTCCATCGTTTCGATGCCGCCCGTCTTCGCACCGCGCTGGGACTGGCCCACGCGGTTGTGCTTGGTGACGTAGTTCACGCCTTCGACGATGACGCGGTTCTGCTCGACAAGGATCTCGAGGACCTTGCCCTGCTTACCGCGGTCGCCGCCGCGCTCGGGCTTGGGGCCCGAGATGACCTGAACCAGGTCGCCCTTCTTGATCTTCGCCATGATCAGATGACCTCCGGGGCGAGCGAGACGATCTTCATGAACCGCTTGTCGCGCAGCTCACGACCGACCGGTCCGAAGATACGGGTGCCACGGGGCTCCCCGTCGTTCTTCAGGATGACGGCGGCGTTCTCGTCGAACTTGATGTACGAACCGTCGGCACGACGGGTCTGCTTCTTGGTGCGGACGATGACGGCCTTGACCACATCGCCCTTCTTGACGTTGCCGCCCGGGATCGCGTCCTTGACGGTGGCCACGATGATGTCACCCAGACCCGCGTAGCGGCGGGCGGAGCCGCCGAGCACGCGGATGGTGAGCAGCTCCTTGGCGCCGGTGTTGTCGGCGACCTTGAGGCGGGACTCGTTCTGAATCACTTGGCCTTCTCCAGAATCTCCACCAGACGCCAGCGCTTGGTGGCGCTCAGCGGGCGGGTCTCGTTGATGACGACAAGGTCGCCGATGCCGGCGGTGTTGCCCTCATCGTGCGCCTTCACCTTGGAGGTGCGACGGATGACCTTGCCGTAGAGGGGGTGCTTCACGCGGTCCTCGACCTCGACGACGATCGTCTTGTCCATCTTGTCGCTGACGACATAGCCGCGGCGCGCCTTGCGGTAGCCACGGGCGTCGGCGTCGCGCACGTCGTGCTCGGCCGACTCGTGGCCGGCAGCCTGTGCGGGAGCCTCGACGACAGCCTCGGCCTTGGCGGCGGCCGCCTTCTTGGCGGGCGCCTTCTTCTCGGTCGTGTCAGCCATTACTCGGCCTCTTCCTTCACGGCCTCGTCAGCGGCATCCGCCTTCTTGGCCTTCTTCTTCGCCTTCGTCGCCACTTCGGCGGGCGCGGGCGTGGCACGGATGCCGAGCTCGCGCTCACGGATGACGGTGTAGAGCCGCGCGATGTCGCGCTTGACCGCACGGATGCGGCCGTGGCTCTCGAGCTGGCCGGTGGCCGACTGGAAGCGCAGGTTGAACAGCTCTTCCTTGGCCTTGCGCAGCTCCTCGACGAGGCGCTGGTCCTCGAACGTGTCCAGCTCGCTCGGGGCGAGCGTCTTGGTGCCGACAGCCATTACGCGTCGCCCTCCTCGCGCTTGATGATGCGTGCCTTCAGGGGCAGCTTGTGAATGGCACGGGTCAGCGCTTCGCGCGCGAGGGTCTCATCGACACCCGCGACCTCGAAGAGGACCCGGCCCGGCTTGACGTTGGCGACCCACCACTCCGGCGAACCCTTACCGGAACCCATGCGGGTTTCGGCCGGCTTCTTGGTGAGCGGACGGTCGGGGTAGATGTTGATCCACACCTTGCCGCCACGCTTGATGTGACGGGTCATCGCGATACGAGCGGACTCGATCTGACGGTTCGTCACATAAGCGGGCGTCAGGGCCTGGATGCCGAACTCGCCGAAGGAGACCTTCGTGCCGCCGGTGGCCTGACCCGAGCGACCCGGGTGGTGCTGCTTGCGGTACTTGACCTTGCGGGGAATAAGCATCAGGCAGACGCTCCTTCTGCGACGGGGGCCTCGCTGCGGGGGCCACGACGACGGTCGCCGCGGTCGCGGGAAGGCTTCTGGTTGGCCTGCTCGCGCGCGAGCTCCTTGTTGGTGAGGTCGCCCTTGTAGATCCAGACCTTCACGCCGATGCGGCCGAAGGTGGTCTTGGCCTCGTAGAAGCCGTAGTCGATGTTCGCGCGCAGCGTGTGCAGCGGCACACGACCCTCGCGGTAGAACTCCGACCGGCTCATCTCGGCGCCGCCGAGACGGCCCGACACCTGGATGCGGACACCCTTGGCGCCGGCGCGCTGCGCGCCCTGCAGACCCTTGCGCATCGCGCGGCGGAACGCCACACGAGCAGCGAGCTGCTCGGCGATGCCCTGCGCGACCAGCTGAGCGTCGGCCTCGGGGTTCTTGACCTCGAGGATGTTCAGCTGGATCTGCTTGCCGGTCAGCTTCTCGAGGTCGGCGCGGATACGCTCGGCCTCGGCGCCGCGGCGACCGATGACGATGCCCGGACGGGCGGTGTGGATGTCGACGCGGACGCGGTCACGCGTGCGCTCGATCTCGATGCGGCTCACGCCGGCGCGGTCGAGGTTCGACCGCAGCATGTTGCGGATCTTGATGTCCTCGGCCACGTAGTCGGCGTAACGCTGGCCGGGCTTGGTGGAGTCCGAGAACCAACGCGACACGTGGTCCGTGGTGATGCCGAGGCGGAAGCCGTAGGGGCTGACTTTCTGTCCCATTACTTGCTCGCCTTCTTGTTGCTCGTGGCAGCCTCGGCGACCTCGGGGGTCGCGAGCTGAACCGTGATGTGGCTCGTGCGCTTCTTGATCTGGAACGCGCGACCCTGGGCACGGGGCTGGAAACGCTTGAGCGTCGTGCCCTCGTCCACGTACGCGTTCTTCACGTACAGGTCCGCCTCGTCCAGGTACTCGCCGTCCTTGTCCGCGGTGACGCGGGCGTTGGCGACAGCCGACGCGACGAGCTTGTAGATCGGCTCGCTGGCACCCTGGGGCGCGAACTTCAGGATGGCCAGGGCCTCCTGAGCCTGCTTGCCCTTGATGAGCGCGACGACACGACGAGCCTTCTGAGGGGTCACGCGAATGTGCTTCACGCGTGCGATGGATTCGACCATGTGTGCTCCTCCTCCTTCTCTGCTTCTGAGCGCCCCCGCGTCAGCGGCGGCGGCCCTTCTTGTCGTCCTTCTCATGGCCGCGGAAGGTGCGGGTGGGCGCGAACTCGCCCAGCTTGTGACCGACCATGGTCTCGGACACGAACACGGGGATGTGCTTGCGTCCGTCGTGCACGGCGATCGTGTGACCCAGCATGGCCGGGATGATCATCGAGCGACGGGACCAGGTCTTGATGACGTTCTTGGTGCCGGCTTCGTTCTGGGCGACCACCTTGCGAAGCAGGTGCTCGTCGACGAAGGGGCCCTTCTTAAGGCTGCGAGGCATCTTCCTCTCCTACCTACTTCCGCTTCTTGCCGGTTGTGCGACGGCGAACGATGTACTTGTCGCTTTCCAGGTTGGGGCGACGGGTCCGGCCTTCGGCCTGACCCCACGGGCTGACGGGGTGACGACCACCGGAGGTCTTACCCTCACCACCACCGTGCGGGTGGTCGACCGGGTTCATGGCGACACCACGGACGGTCGGGCGGACGCCCTTCCAGCGCTTGCGGCCGGCCTTGCCCCAGTTGATGTTCGACTGCTCGGCGTTGCCGACCTCGCCGATGGTGGCGCGGCAGCGTGCGTCGACGTTGCGGATCTCACCCGAGGGCAGACGCAGCTGCGCGTAGGGGCCGTCCTTGGCGACCAGGCGCACCGAGGCACCCGCCGAGCGAGCCAGCTTCGCGCCGCCGCCGGGGCGGAGCTCGATCGCGTGGATCACGGTACCGGTGGGGATGTTGCGCAGCGGCAGGTTGTTGCCGGGCTTGATGTCGGCGCCGGGACCCGACTCGACGATGTCGCCCTGCTTCAGCTTGTTCGGGGCGAGGATGTACCGCTTCTCACCGTCGAAGTAGTGCAGCAGCGCGATGCGCGCGGTGCGGTTGGGGTCGTACTCGATGTGAGCGACCTTGGCGTTGACGCCGTCCTTGTCATTGCGACGGAAGTCGATGACGCGGTACTGGCGCTTGTGGCCACCACCGATGTGACGGGTCGTGATGCGGCCCTGGTTGTTGCGACCGCCGCTCTTGCTGAGCGGGCGCAGCAGCGACTTCTCCGGCGTCGATCGGGTGATCTCGGCGAAGTCGGCCACCGACGAACCGCGGCGACCCGGGGTCGTGGGCTTGTACTTGCGAATAGCCATGTTCTAGTCCTCTATCCCAGCTGTCAGCCGACGGCCGTGAAGATGTCGATGGTGCCCGACTTCAGGGTCACGATGGCGCGCTTGGTGTCCTTGCGCTTGCCGGTGCCGAAGCGGGTGCGGCGGGCCTTGCCCGGGCGGTTGAGCGTGTTCACCGCGGCGACCTTGACGCCGAAGATCTTCTCGATGGCGAGCTTGATCTCGGTCTTGGTCGCGCGGGGGTCCACGAGGAACGTGTACTTGCCCTCGTCGATGAGCCCGTAGCTCTTCTCGGAGACGACCGGCTTGAGGATGATGTCGCGCGGGTCCTTGTTCACGGCGGTCATGCCGAGACCTCCTCGGTCTTGCCGGCCTTCGCCGCCACGAAGGCGTCGTAGGCGGCCTTGGTGAAGACGATGTCGTCCGAGACGAGAACGTCGTAGGCGTTGAGCTGGTCGAACGTCAGCACGTGCACGTAGGCGAGGTTGCGGACGGACTTGACCGTGAGCTCGTCGCCACGCTCGATGACGACGAGGACGTTCTTCTGCGTCGGGGCGAGCGTGGCCAGGACCGCAGCGGCGGCCTTGGTCGACGGAGCACCCTCGATGCCGAACGAGTCGACGATGTGCAGGCGGCCACCGCGAGCGCGGTCACTGAGCGCGCCCAGCAGGGCGGCGGCGACCATCTTCTTGGGGGTGCGCTGCGCGTAGTCACGCGGCTTCGGGCCGTGGACGATGCCACCGCCGGTCATCTGCGGCGCCCGGATCGAACCCTGACGGGCGTTACCGGTGCCCTTCTGCTTGAAGGGCTTGCGGCCGGCGCCCGAGACCTCACCGCGACGCTTGGTCGAGTGGGTGCCCTGGCGAGCCGCCGCGAGCTGCGCGACGACGACCTGGTGGATCAGCGGAATGTTCGTCTTGACGTCGAAGATGGCGGCGGGCAGCTCCACAGAGCCGGCCTTCTTGCCGTCGGCCTTCACGACGTCGAGCGCGAGAGTCGAGTCAGCCATGATCAGGCACCCTTCACTGCGTTGCGGACGTAGACGATGCGGCCGCGCGCACCGGGGACGGCGCCCTTGACGAGCAGCAGACCCTTCTCGGCGTCGACGGCGTGCACCGTGAGGTTGAGGACGGTCACGCGCTCGCCACCCATACGGCCGGCCATGCGCATGCCCTTGAAGACGCGGCCCGGGGTCGCCGAGGCGCCGATCGAGCCGGGCTTGCGGTGGTTGCGGTGTGCACCGTGCGAAGCCGAAACGCCCTGGAAGTTGTGGCGCTTCATGACACCCGCGGTGCCCTTGCCCTTGCTGGTGCCGACGACGTCGACCAGCTGGCCTGCCTCGAACGTGCCCTCAGCGGTGAGCTCCTGACCGAGTGAGTAGTCAGCAGCGTCCGCCGTGCGGATCTCGGTGAGGTGGCGACGCGGGGTCACACCGGCGGCCTCGAAGTGGGCCGTGGCCGGCTTGTTGACCTTGCGGGGATCGATCTGCCCGTAGGCGATCTGGACCGCGTTGTAGCCGTCCTTCTCGGGCGTGCGAACCTGGGTGACCACGTTCGGCGCGACCTCGATGACGGTGACGGGAACGAGCTTGCCGTTCTCGTCCCAGACCTGGGTCATGCCGAGCTTGGTACCCAGCAGGCCCTTGGAAACCTTGGAGTTGATGTCAGCCATGTCGAACCTCAGAGCTTGATCTCGATGTTGACGTCGGCCGGCAGGTCCAGGCGCATGAGCGAGTCGACCGCCTTGGGGGTCGGGTCGATGATGTCGATCAGGCGCTTGTGGGTGCGCATCTCGAAGTGCTCGCGGCTGTCCTTGTACTTGTGGGGCGACCGGATGACGCACACGACGTTCTTCTCGGTCGGAAGGGGCACGGGGCCCACAACCGTGGCACCGGCACGGGTCACGGTGTCGACGATTTTGCGCGCCGACGTGTCGATGACCTCGTGGTCATACGACTTCAGGCGAATGCGGATCTTCTGTCCCGCCATTGTCTGCTCACTCTCTTTCTCGCGTCTTACCTCACGGGCATTGGACGCACGGGGCGCTTGCGCGCCGGGCACTTGTTCATCACCGGAGTGACGGATGCTGCACCGCTGTTCTGATGTCAATCCGCGGGGCCTGCCCGCGGCATCCACTCCCCTGTCGCACGCACGCGCGCGGACCCGGTTTCCCGAGAGGTGTGGGGTGGATGTGGCGTTCTGCTGCCCGCGGCCTAGGACCCTGCACCCGGCTCCGTGAGGAGGGGCGCCGCCTATGCACTGCCCTGGCAGTGATTCCGGCGCACGCGCATGCGCTGCCGAAAATGTGGAACCTGAATAGTCTACGTGTCGCCCGGGCGTGTCGCAAACCCGGGCGTGTCGCATTCGGCGTATCCTCAGCCGCCGTGAGACGCGCGAAGGGGTGGATGCCGTGGCATCCACCCCTTGGGCGCGCGCAGCGCCGCGATCACTCGTTGCCGATGGCCCCGTCGATCTTGTCGCGGACACCGTCGACGTGCTCGTCGACGCTGTCGGGTGCGACCTTCTTGACGAAGTCCGCGGCGGTGTCGAGCACGTTGTCGCTGATGCCCTCGGCCTGCTCGGACTTGAGAGCGTCGTCGATCTTGTCCTTGTTCTGTTCGAGGAACTCTTTGCCCTGGTTCACGATGTCGTCGATACCCATGCCTGCACTCCTGACTCGCCCGGTGGGCGTCGGTGTCATTGTGGCGCGCGCCGCGGTCCGCTCACAAGAGCCGAAGGCGGCTCGCCGCGCCGGCGGAGAGTCAGGCGGTCAGACCTCGGTGCGGGCGAACTCGTGACGTTCGATCACGCGATCGTCGCGCTGTGCGACGAGGGCCCGCAGCACCAGCGCGAGCAGGACCCCGATGGTGGCGCCGACCGAGTTGGCGATCACGTCATGCACCGACGCGTAACGCTCGGCGAGGACGACCGACTGGACCAGTTCGATGAGCCCCGACAGCGCGGGCCCGAGCAGGACCATGACCGCCCACCACGTCATCGGAAGCGCGAGCCCGAACAGGATGCCGAGGGGGACGAACAGCGCGACGTTCGCGCTGAACTCGATGAAGGCGTAGTCGATGAACCCGGGAACCCCGCGCTCATGCAACTCGGCGATGACCCGGTCGAGCAGGCCCGCCACCGGACGGTCGATCGGACTGGGCCAGAAGACCACGAACGCGACGAAGCCGCCGTAGCCGACGGCGAGCAGCCAGACGAGGAAATGACGGGGTCCGCTGGTGCGGGGCGGGCGCTGTGCTGGCATCCGTCGATCCTACGGAACGCATGCGCCGTTCCCGTCAATGCGCCCCGGCACCGGGGGCCAGCACAGCCCGCAGCGTGCGGAACAGGATCTGGATGTCCTGGGTGAAGGACCAGTTCTCGACGTAGTACAGGTCGAGCCGCAACGCGTCCTCCCACGAGAGCGCGGATCGCCCGCTGACCTGCCATAGCCCACTCATGCCGGGCTTGACGAGCATCCGCCGGCGCGCTGCCTCGTCGTACAGGGCGACCTCGGCTTCGCGCTGGGGACGCGGACCCACCAGGCTCATGCGTCCCGTGAAGACGTTGAGCAACTGCGGAAGCTCGTCGATCGAGTGTTTGCGGATGAACCTGCCGACGGTGGTGATGCGCGGATCGTCGTTGACCTTGAACAGTGGACGATCACTCGTGCCCTGCAGGTCGAGAAGGCTGGCAAGTTGATCATCGGCGTCAGCGACCATGGACCGGAACTTGAGCATGCCGAACTCACGCCCCCGGCGACCGATGCGCACCTGCCGGTAGATCACGGGGCCCTCCGATTCGATTCGGATCGCGAGCGCCGTCGCGAGCATGACCGGCGACAGCATGACGATCAGCAGGGTCGAACAAAAGATGTCGAACGCGCGCTTTCCGAAGCGCTTGGCTCCTTCGAGGCGTGGAAACTCCACGTGCACGAGCGGCAGTCCCGCGGCCGGGCGGGTGTGGATGCGCGGACCGGCCACATCGGTGAGCGCCGGCGCGACCACCAGGTTGCCGTCTCGGTCGGCGACGTCCCAACCGAGACGGCGGGTTGCTTCGGGGCCGAGGTCGTCGGCGCCGGCGATGATGATCGTGTCGGCATCGGCCGCGTCCATCGCGTGGACGACATGCGCGAACCCGCCTACGACGGGAACGCTCTTGATCATCGTCCCGACTTTGCCGGTGCTGATCACGCCGACGATGTCGAAGCCCGATCCGGGTTCGCGGCGGATCGAGTTGATCACGTGGGCGGCCTTCAGCGGCTCACCGAGTACCAGGGCGCGGTAGACATACTTCGCGTTGCGCTGCTGGCCGCGCAGCCACTGCCGCCATACCCAGCGCGTGAACACGAGCGCCACCATGCCCAGTGGCATCGCCACCAGGAAGAGCGTCCGCGCGACATCCATGCGGAGGAAGAACGCGAGTGAGACACAGAAGGCGAACACGCCGATGGTCGCGTTGACGATCCGACGGTACTCATGGATGCCGTTGCCCACGATGTGTCGCTCACGAGTGTCGGCGACGCTCAGGCCTACCAGCCAGACGACGGCGACGAACAGGAGCGCCACCCAGTACGGCACATGGAAACCGCCCGGCCACGACACCTCGACCGTGCCGGGTGGGAGCACCAGCAGTCGGAAGGCGGCCATCGTCGCGATGATGACGACAGTGTCGCCATAGACGAGCCAGCCGGCATAGCGGGCCGGCCAATCGCGAGAGGTGCGCCGGGCGGGGACGACGGCGGCCGCGCGCCGCGCGCGCTTGTCGGCCTTTCGTCCACCCCCGTGGTCCACCGCGCGCCTACGCCCCGCGACACTGTCCAGCACAACCGTCCTTTCGCTCCCCGCACGCGCTCGGCGCGCACAGGTTACAGGGTAATGCCGGTCCCGGCGGATTTCTGTGTCATCCGTCCGCCGGATTCTGAGCGCAGGTATCGGAGACGGTCACCTTCGTCGCACGCACCATCGGGGTGGTGCGCACCTCGAGCGGTGCGGACGCCTGCGCGGCCGTGAAGGTGGCCGTGACCGTCACCGTCTCGCCGGGGGTGATGCGCATCTGGAACGGAGCGACCACCCGTCCGAGATCGACATTGCCCTGACGGAAAGGCTCTACCCATTCACCGTCGGCTTCCACACTCGCCACCTCGAAGCCGGGCGGGGCGTACATGAAGACCTGCGTGCTGAAGAAGCGGCTGCCGTTGCGGAAGCTCTGAACATATCTCGGCAGCGCATCCGCCTCTTTTTGCGTGATGTCCAGCTTCAACGTGGCCGTCGCGGTCAAGGTGGCGGCACCGGCTGAGCACGTCATGGTGGTGTCCACCGCGGTGTTCATGTAGTAGTCGATCTTCGATGCCGATACGTCACGGAAGAACACACCCAGCGTGGTGGCGTCGTCATTCGTCGTCGGCAGAGTGCCAGCGATGCGCCCGCTGCTCTCCAGGACCGTCTGCAGGCGGTCGTCAGCCATCCAGGCCATCACGCTGCCATGCTGAACGCTCTCGTTCAGAGCCCAGGCCATGTCCTTCAGGTCGAAGTCTCCGGATGCCACGGTCTCGAAAACCTGTGCAGCAGTCGCGGCGAAGAACTCATCCGTGGCCTCGGCGCCGTGAGGGGTGTAGGCGTCCCACCATTCATAGACGTCGCTGAGAAGGATGTCCACGGCATTCGAGTCGTCGATCGTCACGTCATCGACCGTGATGGGCCCGGTGGCCACGAGTATGCGGGACAGCGCCACAGGGTCGATGGAGATGACGCCGTCGATCTGCGTGTCATCGATGTCGCGGTGCCAGAACTTCACGATCATCTGGGCCGCGGTCGGCCAGTCCGGCTGAGTCGTCGACATGTTGATGCGCTTGCCCAGGGTCGATCCGTACAGGGCGGCGGCGCCGTCGGACACCTCGAAGTCGACCGGGACCTTCTCCTCGAACGAGCCGCTGCTGGCTTGCGTCACGATCTCCAGGTCACCGGCGTCGGCACTGAGCAGCGTCTGCGAGGCCGCACTGCCGCCCAGCGGCAACGACTCGGCGTTGTTCTGGAACACCAGCAGGTAGTTCTTGGGCGAATCCGCCCCCAGCAGCGTCGGCAGAGTCTCCAGCAGCGGCTGTGTGGGCGTGAGAACCGTCGCTATCTCCTGGACCCCGTCGCGGACCATCCCGATCAGCCCCGGGGAATCGGCGATGTCGACGAGCTCATCGGTGACGGGCTTGAGTTCGGTCGCGCCGGCCTCGATCACCGGCAGCGCGCGCTTGAGGATCTCGCCCTGACCGTCACCCTGCATCTCCAGCACCGGCATCCCGATGTCGTTGGCGATGACATCCAGCGCCTCGGCCGCAAGCCGAACGGCTCGAAGGTTCTCCCCTGCCGCGGGGACGAACTCGGCCATCCGCCAGATCGGATCGGCCGCCGCCCCCGCCGCCGATTCCGACTTGGCAGCGATGGTCTCGAAAGTCGCCGTGATGTCGCCGCCGTCGGAGGCTGTGGACAGCGCGGCCCGCGCGTCGGTCAGGTCATTCTTGACGGTGAGAACTCGGAAGGCGAGCCATACGGCCAGAGCGAGCACCACGACTGCGACGATGCCGACGACCATCCACACCTTGCGCGCACGGCGACGGCGGTCGTCGGAGTTGGTCCTCTTGGTCTTCTCAGCCGGCCGGTTCGGCCGTTTCGCGGTCTGCTGCTGTTCCAGCGCGGCGCGCTCGGCTGCCGCGCGCGCCGCGCGGCGAGTCTCGGGTGGCATGCTCTCGATTTTAGGGGGCTGTGCGCTGTGAATCCGCTGGTGCCGACGGCGTTGCCCCCTCCGCGTCGTCGGCCTGTCGGATGAAGACGGGCCGCGCGCTCACCGAGACCCGGACGACGCCCTCCGTGGGCGCGACGGTCGTGGTCGCTCCGTTCATGGCGACCACCGTGACCGGGACGGAGCTGGGGATGACGGCCTCCGCCGGCCCCTTGGGTGCCCACACCACTCGGGTCGACTCCTCCTCGGTTCCGAACCGGTACGAGAGGACCCCCTCGGCGACGGACTCGCTGTCGAGGTACGCGCGACCGTCCAGTTGCGCGATCATCAGCGCCTGGGCATAGCCCACCGGCTTCGGCTGGAGCGCTGCCACGCCGGGCTTCTTCTGGTCGTACATGCCGAAGTTGCCCTCGTGCTCGGCCGGGTCGGGGCTGTCATTGATGAGGTCATACCAGAAGAACTTCTCCACACCCTTGCCGAAGGAGGTGATGGACGTCCGCACGAGGTAGTCCGCCTGTGCGGTGAACGAGCGTCCGCCCGTCTTCGATGAAGTGCCGAGTTCAGTGATCCAGATCGGACGGACGTCACCGGCATGCTCCTGCATGCTGGTCACGGCTCGATCGATGACGCCGGCCAGCGATTCGGGGTTGGAGCTGACTTCGTAGGGGTGGAAACTGATCGCGTCGGCGTACTGGAGGCCGCCGCCCTGCCACAGTCCGTCGAACCAATCGGCATCGTAGCGAGCGGTGGAGCCTGCGATGAGCGGCACGTCCGCATCGACTTTTCGCACTTCCTTCTCGACGACGCTCAACAGAGGCAGGTAACACCTCGGGTGGGTCCCGCACGCAGTGTCGTTGAATCGTTCCTGGTTGAACTCGTTGAACACTTCCAGACCCACGAGATCGAATCGCTCAGCCACGGCAGCCGCGTACTTCCCATAGGCAGCCACGGCCGTGGGCGTCTCGGGCGCCAGCACGCTGCCGTACAGCCAGTTCCCGTAGTTGACGATCCCCAGCAGCTTGATCCCGTGCGCGTGCAGACGGGCGAACCCGTTGACGTAACGGCTGTCGAACTTGTACTGACCGCGTGTGGTCTCGTTGTTCTTCCACAGGATGTCGTTGCGGGCAAGCCCCAGCCCCAGCGACGACGCGAGGTCGGCGGAGTCGTCGTAGACGGGTCCCTCGACGTGCAGACCCACACCGAAGCGGCCGTCCGGGGCGATTGAGACGCCATCGAAGTCGATGAGCCCTACCTTGGCCGAGACGGATTTTCCGGCCGAATCGCCCAACGTGATCGTGTAGTAGCCCTGATCGAGTCCTGTCAAGGGAATCGCGTCGATGTCATGTAGGACGTCAGCGGACCCCTCGGCGACGACGTCACCGCCGTCGTTCGACGCCTCCCAGGTTGCCGTGCCCTTGGGTAGGCGAACAGCAAGCACCGGATTGTCCGCCGGCAGGATCAGTGACCGGTTCAGGATGACGTCGTCGGCGTCGACCGTTTCGAATGACGGATTGGGGACCAGGTTGTCGCCGCCGCCGGCGGGAACGAGCGAGACATCGTCCACGCCCAAGCCTGAAACCGGGCCATCCAGCACGATCCGCACGGAAACTTCAGACGCATCGGCCGGCGCCACGACGGTGGCGCTCACCTCCGCCCAGGCGGCACTGAGCTCGGGGACGTCGACCGGGGTGTCTCCCACCATCACGGTTGCCGTCACCTCGGCCGGGAGCGCGGAAAGCGCCCGCAGCTGAACGGTGAAGTCGTACGCCTCACCCGCTTCGACCGGCGCCTTCGTCTCGAGCGCGATGGTCTGTCCGTCGACGACCGGCGCGTCGATGTACGCGGCGACAGACCCCGTCGCCGCGTCGCCGACCTGAGGCAGCACGCGGGCGACCGTTGTGGTCGGCGCCTGAGCCCAATGCGCGATGTCACCGAAAGCCGGGACAGAGACGGGCATGTCGACCGGGACCGGCGTGGGCGTCGGCGTGGCACCGACGTGGGCCTCGGTGGTCGGCTGCGTCGCGGGTGTGCTCGTGACCACCAGCGCGATGGTCACCGCCGCCGCAACCACGACGGCGGCGCCCGCCGTCATCCATTGCCACTTCCGAATGCGCACGTCGGCCCCCTGTTGTCCTCGAAGTCCGCTACATCCTTGCAGACCAACCTGGTCGGCAGAGACCACGGCAGCGCCGTGGGGCGGTACACCGCGTGGTCAGCACACCGATGGCTGGCGCCGTAGACTCGCGTGGTGATCGAGCTCACCGGCGCCAAAGGCGACTCCGCCCGCACGCCATCCGTCGCGCCGTCGGTCGCCCCGCGCCACCCGGTCCGCGCCGACGTCCAGGGCCTGCGCGCGATCGCCGTCGCCTCAGTGGTCGTGTTCCACTTCTGGCCATCGCTGCTGCCGGGTGGATTCATCGGGGTGGACATCTTCTTCGTGGTCTCCGGCTTCCTCATCACGGGCCAGATTCTGCGTGATGTCGACCGTTATCGACCGATGACGTTCGCGGCGCGGTTCTGGGCCGCGCGCGTCCGCCGCATCATGCCCGCCGCCCTGTTCGTGCTCGGTGTGGTCCTGGTCGCGTCGTGGTTGATCCTGCCGGCCTCCCAGTGGCCTGAGATCGGCCAGCATGTGCTGGCCTCGGCCTTGTCGGTCGAGAACTGGCAGCTCTCCTTCGACGCAGTGGACTACGGCGCGGAGGGTGCGGCGCCGAGCCCGGTCCAGCATTACTGGTCACTGTCGGTCGAAGAGCAGTTCTACGTCGTCTGGCCGATCCTCCTGCTGGCGGCGACCCTGCTGGCGAAGCGCTTCGGGCACCTCGGACGTCTGAGCCGGCGCGGCTTGGTCGGCGTCGTCATGGGCGTGGTGTTCGTGGCGAGCCTCTGGTTCTCGATCGCCTTCACCTCGAGCAGCCCGGGTGCCGCCTACTTCGTCACTCCCACTCGGATGTGGCAACTGGCCGCCGGTGGCCTGCTGGCGCTCATCGCGATCCGCGGCATCCGGGTGGCCCCGTGGATCGGCGTGGGCCTCATCGGCATCGGATTCATCTTCCTCGATGTCGAAATGCCCTACCCGGGGATCGCTGCCGCCTTGCCCACGCTCGGCACCTGTCTGGTGTTGCTGGGTGCGCCGGACGGACGATTCTCGTTCGACCGCGTCGTCAGCGCCGGCCCCATCCAGCACATCGGTGACATTTCCTACTCGGTCTACCTGTGGCACTGGCCGCTCATCGTCCTGGCCCCCATCGCCCTGGGCCACCCGTTGAGTGTCCTGGAGGCTCTCGGGCTGATGGCGATCACCCTCGTGCTCTCGGAGTTGAGCTACCACTTGATCGAGCAGCCGTTCCGGCGCGGGTGGCTGCTGCGAAGCTCGGGTCGCGGCCTGACCCTCGGCCTGGTGGCGATCCTGATCATCGTCGCGGGCGCGGTCAGGTTCGACGCGGCCGGCGACGCGAGGATCGAGGCCGCAGCCGCCGAGTTCCAGAGCGAGGTCGTGGCCGCGGACGAGTGCTTCGGTGCCGCAGCCCTCGACAACGACTGCGAGGACCCCTTCGCCCCAGTCAGTGCAGCAGCGGCGCTGGCAGGCAACAACGACCTGCCCATCGCATCCCGCAAGCCACGCTGCTCCGACTCGAATGGCCCCTTCACCGAGACGATCTGCCAGTACGGAGACCCGGACGGCCCGCGCACCGTGCTGCTGTGGGGCAACTCGCATGCTTCAGCATGGAGCGACGCGTTCGCTGTTGCCGCGGAACGCCTCAAATGGAATGTCATCGTGGCGTCACGCTCGGGCTGCCCGGCGACCCTCTCCGCGGACCCCGACAACGAGATGCGCAAGACTTCCGAGGAGGATCGGGACGGCTGTGCTCAGCGCAACGAATGGGTCGTCTCGACCCTCGCACCGCAGGCCGATGTGGTGGTGATGTCGGACATGCGGGCCGGTTACGCGGACGGTGCGCGAAGCGTCGACGGGTTCGTCGCGGCGATTGAAAGAGTTCGTGCCACGGGAGCCGAGGTGATCTGGCTCGGCGACGTGCCATTGACCGACGGCGTCAAGACTCGTCGGGACGGCCCGGAATGCCTCGAGCTGAACGGACAGTGTTCCAACCCGGTGAGCAGGGCACTCCTGGCGAGCGATGTCACCGATCAGGTCGCCGATCGCGTTCCGGATCTGCTCACGATCGATCCCGCACCCCGGTTCTGTGATGACGATCGGTGCTACTCGGCCGTCGGAGGGGTATCGGTGTATTTCGATGGGCTTCACCTCAGCGGCACGTACTCGCGCACGCTCGGCCCCTGGCTCGCCCGTGAGCTGAAGGCGTGCGTCCAGGGCGCGAACTCGTGTCCCGCCCGGTAGGCCGCGTGTCGGCCGACTAGGCTTTCGCCCAGGCCCGTGTCGTGAGGAATCATGCCCCATATCGTGCATTGGAACCCGCGTACCGCACTCGGTACAGGTCGGCTGTCGACACGGGTGAAGGTGGGCCGCCGCATCAACAATTTCGGCGACCTGCTCGGGCCGCTCATCGTTGAGCGGGTCCGTCAGCATCTCGGTCTGGGTCGCGAACGATCACGGCGGCAACGCCTGCTCACCGTCGGGTCGATCATGCATTTCGGCCGCGACGGCGACGTTGTGTGGGGGACGGGGGTCAACGGAAAGGTTCCGCGAGACCATTACCCGGACCTCGACATCCGAGCCGTCCGCGGCCCGTTGTCGGCGGAGCAACTGCAACGCGCAGGCGTTGACACTCCGGGGGTCTTCGGAGACCCGGCGTTGCTCTTGCCACTCCTCTGGGATGACACCGAATGGGGTATTCGTCGGGGGACGGGCGGCACGGTTCTGGTGCCCAATCTCCACGACCGAGAGGATTTCCCGTCCGAGGCACTGGACCCCCGTTCCGATCTGACCTCATGCATCCGGGCGATCGCGTCGGCTGATCTCGTCGTCTCGAGTTCGCTGCATGGCATCGCCGTGGCCGAGGCCTACGGAGTACCTGCAGTGCTCGTGGCTTCACGGCGTGAGCCCGCGTTCAAGTACGAGGACTACTACCTCGGCACCGGCCGTCAACTGCCCCCGGCCGCACGCACATGGCGCGAGGCGACTACCGCCTCTCCGGCACCGCCGATCTCGCACTGGCGCGCAGAGTCCCTGCTTGCGGCCTTTCCGTCCGATCTGTGGGCGGCGCGCTCGGCGGCGGACTAGGAGACACCTCGTGCGCATCGTCTTTCTCAGCCACACCGACCCGTTCGGACCGTTTCGCGTCGGCAGTCATCATCTCTCCCGCGAGTTGGCCCGCCTGGGCCACGAGGTCGTGCACCTATCGACGCCGGTGTCGCTCGCGCATCTGGTCACGGGCCGTGTGCGATGGGCGAGGCTCGCGCAGACTCCTCCGCATTCCTTCGTCGACGGCGTCAGGATGATCGTGCCGAGAACGCTTCTTCCGGCCGGCCTCGGAGCGTTCAGCGTCTCCCGAGAATTGCGCCGGCGTGGATTGACGGACATCGACCTGGCCCTCATCGATCAGCCGCTGCTGTGGTCGCGCTCGGCCGCCACGATCGCGCAGACGTTCATCTACCGCCCGACCGATGAGTATCCCTCGGGGATCAAGGCCCGTCGCCAGGCCGCCATCCTCCAGGTGGCGGATGCCGTCGTCGCCACCTCGCACAGGGTCCTCGAGGCGCTGGGCGATACGGGACTTCCCGCGCTCGTGATCGAGAACGGTGTCGATGTGGAGCACTTCCCACCCCGCAGCGAGTCCCCCCGGCCCGCGACCTGCGTGTACGTCGGAGCGTTCGACAGCAGATTCGACTGGGACCAAGTGCGCAGATGGGCGGAGGAGTCCCCAGCATGGCGATTCCGGATGATCGGACCGCTCGGAGCTTCCCCCACCGCACTGCCCGACAACATCGAGCTCTTCGGTCCCGCCGACTACGATGACCTCCCCCGGCTGCTCGCAGACGCGAGAATCGGGCTCCTGCCACTGTCCTCGGATGCGCTGAACCGGGGCCGCAGCCCGATGAAGCTCTACGAGTACCTGTCGAGTGGGCTTCAGGTCGTCTCCCGTGAGACTGCGGGGATCCGCACCGCTCTCGACGTCGGAATACACACGTACACCGACCCGGTCAGTGCCAGCGAAGCACTCCGCGCGTCGATGGACGCGCCCACTCCCAACATCGCGGGCGCCACCCACGCCGCGTCACAGTCGTGGAAGATCAAAGCTCGCGCCCTCGTGGAGTTCGCCCGCTCGGTTCCCGTCAGCTGACCGGCTCAGTCCGGCGCCTGCCACCTGTCAGCTGGCAGGCCGCCTCGTACGCGTCCGCGTGCAGAAGACCGATCGGACCCCATTCGCGTCGTGACATGTCCGGACCGGCGGCATCCCGTCGCGATGACCGGACGGAGGCGATCATGCCATCCAAACGCGCGGCATCGAGCTCGTCCGGATACGTCGCCACCCACTCCCTTCCGAACTCCTGCGCCAGCTGCTCGGTGGCGTCATTCGAAGGCACGATGACGGGCTTTCCATACGACAGCGCAAGCAGGGCCGCACCCGAGTTGTGCAGAGCCCGGTAGGGCAGGACGACGATCTCGGCCGCCATGATCTCCGCGATCAGCGCGTCGTCGTCGACGAAACGGAGCTCCAGCCCGATCCGGGTGTCGGCGCCGGCAAGCTCTGCGAGACGCTCGGCGGTGGCGGTGTCCCTCGGCTCACCGACCACGCGAAGACCGAAGGCTTCCGTGGGAACACCGCGGAAAGCCACGATCAACTCCTCGATGCCCTTGTACGGACGGATCATCCCGAAGCTGAGCAGACGACCCGCCACTGTCGGGACGTCACTGCGCTCGCGGTACCACGTTCGGTAATGACCGTGCGGTATCAGCACGGTGCGCGTCTGGTCGGGTGTCGGCGTTGCGGGGTTGAGGACGATCCACAGCGTCGTGAGCCGGTCGAGGTGTCCGATCAATCGTGCCTGGATCTGCCCGGTCGGCTCATGTGGCTGCAGATTGTGCACGGTCCGTACGACAGCCTTCCGCTGCAGGCGCACGCGGGTCAGGAACGCGGCGAACAGAATTGCTTTGACCGCCCGCCCCCCTCGCGTCGGGTGATGGAGCGACACCTCCGGCCAATGGACGTGGAGCACATCGAACCCATCGACCAGAAGGCCGCGCCACCGGAAGTAGCGGCTTCGGATCCGGGCGGCGGGAAGCGAATCGACCAACAACACGGCGTACGGATTATCGACGGCGCGGCCGGTGCGTGCACTCGGATCGGCAAGCATGTGAACGACGCGGATGGCGTCACGCCGACGATCAGTCCTCTTCGTCATCGAGATCCTCGAGGCCCCGCTCCAACTCGTCTGCCATGAGCTCCGCCTGATGGTGGAGAGCCAGGTCGATCGCGCCGCCGATCTCCGTCAGTTTGGCAGACGACACCCGTTCTGCGAGCAACAGGCCTCGCCAGTCCATGCGGTCCAGCTCGACACCGGTCGGGTGCGTCCGCCAGTCGCCTTCGAGCTCCGCGCCGAGCACGTGGTCTCGGCATTCCATGTCAATCCGCTTCGCGCGCGGGCTTCCCTCGAGAACCGTGATCGCACACGGGATGCCGTAGCTGTGGCAGATCATGGCGACGCCGAGGCTCGTCGTGACGACGCCGTCGTAACCGGCCATCGCATTTATGGAAGCCACGATCTGATCGGGCTTGCCCCCGCCGATCGGATACTCATCCATCTCAGGCGAGAGCTGGAAGGGGATCTCGGCATCAGAATGGTTCCGTATGAATGCCAAACGGCCGTTCGATGCGGCCGTGCTGAGGCGCAGCACCCGACGGATGAGCAACCTCGGGTCGCCGAAAGTGTCGACGTCCGGTCCGCCGTCCCGGCGCACGGCCCGACTCGAGAGCGGACCGCGCAGGGAGACAATGTGCGCGTCGGGATTGACCCGCGCTTCCAGCTTGGAGATACCTGTACCGACGGCGACGGAGTTCGGACGGAGGTGAGAGACCAATGACCCCCCGAGGACGATGTGCGGCGGGCCGTCGACCGCGGCGGTCAGCGATACGAAACGCACAGCGCGACGGGAGACTGCGTGGAGGATGTAAGGGTTGAGCCACTCGTCGAATGAGCCGGGCATGGGCTTGGGCCACCACGACGCGTAGACGGGGTCTGAGTTGCGCCCGGGGAGCACCGGCGGCGTCGAATAGCCGAGGAAGGCCTCGGCGCCGCGGATCGCGTCTCGTTCCCGCGTCGTGAGCTCGCCTTCCGACCACAGGCGCGACAGCGCTTGATGGTAGGCGGCGCTCTCACCACGCTGGCCCTCGATCAACACTCGGTCGATGAGGACAGCGCGCACTCTGGACTTGGCGCGCGAGATCTGTCCGGCGGCGTCGGTCGTTCCGGCGTCCTGGGCGTTGTGTGCCCGCGCGTCGGCGATCTCCCGGGCGGCCGCTGTCCGGGCAGCCAACCTACTGGCATCGCGTTCGAGACGCAGCGAGTCCCGAACAAACCTCATCAGGGGCGACCCCAGCCCGGAGACGCGGCTGAAGAAGATCCGCAGGGCAAGGGCCAGGACGATGGCCGTAGCCAGAAGGAGGGCGCCGGTGAAGGTACGCCAGACGACCAGCGCGAGGGCCAGACCGGTCGCAATGGAGGTCGCCACGGCCGAGAACTCCGCGGAGAATACTCGCGCACGGATGGGAGCTTCGACATCCTTGATCGAGCTCTCCATCAGGTCACGTTGCACACGGATCTGTCGCTGATACAAGATCGAGAGCTGGATCAGGACGGCGGCAAGCAGGACTGCGCATACGGCCCCCACGAAGAGGTCCAGGACGAGCAGCAGACCGACGAGCGCGACCACCTGCACAAGCTCGGAGATCAGGGACGACACGCTGAACGCGACCGACCACGCCCAGCCGATGGTCTCGACGCCGGTCCGATCCCGTTCCGCGTTGAAGGCGCGGCGAAACAGTTGAACCCGCCAGAACTTGGTCATATGGTGCAGACCACGCGTGATCGCGAATCCGACGAAGAAGATCGCCAGCAGCCCTAGGACCGTCCCGCCCTGATCAGCGAGTTCTGTCGGTCCGTCGACCAGAAGCGTCGAGAAGATCTGCAACACCAGCAGCTCGCCGACGGGAACCGCTGCCATCAATGCAATGACGGCGATCATCAACGCCCGGATGCGCCGGTCCGGAAACTGGCGTCCGAAGGTGGCGAAGACGTCTCTGAACATTCACGCCACGATATCGCGCCAGCTCGCAACGGCGGATGCCAGCGCGGTCTGGACCTCGTCGAGTTTCTCGTCGGAGACCAATGCGCGTTCGAGGCGGGCCCGCAGATTGTCGCGAGTCATGTCCATACCGATGGTCGACGGTTCCCACACATGGTCAAGCGCCGCGCCCAGGGAATAGTCGCGGTACTTCATCCCGGACCCGGCCACCGAGTCTTCGAACCCGCGGAACGTGACCAGCGCGACGGGAATCCCGTAACTGTGGCACGCAATCATCACGTGCATCGCGCTCGTGATCACACCGTCGTACTGATGCATGTGCTGCAGAAGTGCGAGGTGATCCTCCGGACTTGAACTGAGAACGCTCAACTCGTCCATGTCCTCCGCCAGCGTTACCGGGAGGTTCGCGTGCGTGAAATGACGCACGAGGAGGAGGCGACCGTTGGTCTCTGTGCGCTCCAGAGGCATCAGACGACGCAGCAGCACTGCCGGATCCCCAAAGCTCTCCACCGTCGGTCCCCCGTGACTGCGCAGCAATGCCGCTGTCAACGGCCCTCGCAGCGAATGGTAGTCAGCCCGCGGATCGAGGTCAGCCGTATCTGCCGATGCACCGGTCCCTACCACGACGGAATGCTCGTTGACAAAGCGCGCGATCGATCCGACCGCCACCAGGTGGGGCTGACGGGTCTTTGCTGTCGGAGGAACGAAGGTGACGCCGTGCCCCGATGTCCGGCTCACGATCAACGGGCTCGCCCAGTCGCCGAAGTTGCCGGGGAAGGGACGCGGCCACCACATCAACGGCACGCGAGGAAGGGACTTATCCTCGAGGCCGGCCGCGTACGCAGCGAAGGAGGCTGCGGCATGCAAAGCGCCTTCTTCGGCGGCGCTCAATATGCCCTCATCGTGGAGCTGGGTCGCGATGCGCTCAAGCTCGGAGCTCGCCCCACGTTGCCCCAATGACACCGCTCGGGCCAGGAGCTTCGCACGTGTGTGGTGTGCCTGCGGGGGCGTCGAGGGCTTTATCCGCTGGATGAACGGCTGCAGTTTCGCCCACTCGTGAATACGATCACCTGTCACGGGTGCCACGCGCAGGAGAAGGTCGTCAACAGATTTCAGCGACCTGTACACGCGCGACCGCGCCCCGCCCGCGAACGAACTCCGAGTATGCGGCCCGCCAGATGGCGCTGCCGACGACCGACCATCGACCGACTTCGCCCCCGGGGAAGCGTGCTGCACGACGCGGCCCCTGAACTCCGGCACGTTGCCGCTCGAACCGAACTTGTAGAAGGCCGGGACTTCGCCATTCCCACGCCCGAGCACGGCGCCTGCGGGTATGACCTGAAAGCTCATCGCGTCCGCGTTGGCGCGCCACGATTCCTCGAAAAAGTAGTCGTCAGTCGCCTTGATCGCCGACTCCCGCTCGAACCGTGCCGCGTCAGCGACGAACTTCCGAGCAGCGGGCGTGGTGTTCACCCCGATGAAACTCGGTGCCCAGAAGCGAGTGTGCGCCGAGTAACCGATCTCCATCGGCCCGGCAAAGCCGTGTTGGAATCCGATCACATCGGCCGTGAACGAGTGAAGATATTCGGGGAAGTCAAGCAGTTGGCAGTCGACGTCGGTCCAGAAAACTCGTTTGTCGGGATGCTCTTCACAGACCTGCTCGAGGAAACCGACCTTCTGCCTGCAAATATCAGCCCAATCGAGCCCCTCGGCCTTGTGCACTTCTCTCAGGACGTATGCGATGCCCAGATCGTCGAGATTCTGCCGAAGTTTATTCGCCCATCCGCGGTAATACTCGTCGTCGGTGTAGAAGGAGCAGATGACGACGTCGCCGCGGACACTAGACACTCTTGACCAATCTTGCCGAAGCTGAGAGCCGTCCATGACGGCGGGCACGGTCGCCCAGTCTACCTCAGCACCTCTCGGGCGACCGTCGCGTCTACACTGGGGCGGTGAGCGCAACTTCCGAACCCCGACTCGGGATCATCAGCTATTGCGACCGTCTGCGCACGAATGCCCACGTGAATCACGAGCTCTACGCCCGTCGCCACGGCTACACCTATATCTTTGACATCGCTCCGACGAGCGAACCTCCGCAGCACAAGAAGTTCTTCCTGAAACTAGAGAAGATCGAGAAGTTCCTCCCGCTGTTCGACTGGCTTTTCTGGATCGACGACGACGCCTTCTTCATGGGGCGCAAGACCCGGATCACCTCATTCGTCGAGCGGAATCCGGATGCCACGATCATCTTCTGCAAGAGTCCGAAGGCCAACGGCAACTGGACGTGGATGAGCTCGGGCACCATGCTGATCCGAAACAGTGAGCTCGGGCGCAGCTTCATCGCCGCGGCACGAGGAACAGACCTGCAGGTGGTCAAGGAGTGGTGGGATCCTGAGCGGCTCGGCATGTGGACGGGCGGAGATCAGGATGCAATGGTCTACCAACTGCTGACCAATCCCGACTTTCAACAGCCGGGCTTCTTCAGCCGCTTGGATTCGCACGGGTTCAATTCGCGGCCGACGGATTTCGTTGCGGGCCCGTTCGAGCACTTCGTCGTGCATTTCACGGGGAGCGACAAGGGGCGACAGGCACTCGAGTTTGCCCGCAAATGGGAGCTGAGCGACGCGCTCACGTATCACAAGGAAGTGCGGTCGCTCCGTGGACTGTTCCCCGCCCCGACGCCTCCAGGTGTGGAGGACGCCGAGGCACCCAGTCACGACGGCTGACGCCTGCGCGACGGCTAGGACAGCGCGGAAACCCGCAGAGCGGTCAGCTGTCCATGGCGTGTCGGTCCGGGAGCGGGCATGGCCGGCGCCTTACCCGCAAAACTCACACCCAGGCGGCGCAACCGATCCAGCGCCCGGGAGGTCCCGTCGAGCGTCGGCAGGCTGACGTGGACATCGCGGTCGGGGTAGTCCACTCCGAGGTCGATCTGCAGCGCGGTCTCGTGGGACTGCGCCGTGAACGCGAGCGAGACCTCGACCCGGTCGCCTCCCACGCGTCGCCAGCTGACGAGCTGGAGCGGTCCGCCATTGGCCTGCGCCCTAAGGTGCCGCGCGGCCGTCGACTTGTGGGGGTGGACGCGAGTGAAGGTGACGGTCACTTCGAGGGCTTCACCGGGCTGAGCGAGGACGTTGGCCCCGATCGCCCCTCTCGGTGAGGTCATCCATACGCCCCCGCGGTCGGAGGGGCGGAATCCTGACAGCGCGAAGTAGCGCTGCAGGCGCCGCGTCTTCCAGTCTTTGAACTCGAAGCGCTGCCCGGGTCTGATGCCGACGGCGGACAGGCGCTCGACCGTGTCGTGCGGGAATGTCTGAAGGTAGCCTTCGATGTCGAACTCGGGCAACTCCATCGGGTCCGAGCGCATCGCCTCGTCGAGCGACTCGAAGCGCTTCACCACGGTTCGACCCGTGCCGTAGTAGTAGTCGTAGTACTTGAGTTCGTCCTCGCCGCCGATGGGCGCGAGCCAGTACGCGGGGATGCCCATCGCTTCGGCGAAGATGATGCCGTGGAGAGAGCTCGAGAAGACTCGATCGGCGCCCTTCAACGCCTGCATCATTCCCAGTGGTGTCGTATCGACGGACACGAACGCGTCGAGATGCTCGTAATGACGCCGGCGCATCATGAGATCGTCATGGTAATGCGGGACGATCCGATCGCCACCGCGTCCTTCTGCGGCCTCCAGTTGGTCCGCGTACAGGTGCGGGAACAGCGCCCCCGGGTCGAAGAGGTGCGAGATCCGATCGGTCGAGACGCCCGCTTCCTGGAGGTATTCGACCGAGAGCGGGCCGCGCACCGCCCGGACGTCCAGATCGATGCCGGGTCGGAGCGGCTGCGAGCCGCCCTTGACCCCAGAGCCCCAGACCACGTCGCCGTCCTGTGCACGCTGGAGCACCGATCCGATGGCGAGCAATCTCGGTTCGCCGGGCATGGCCGTTCGTGTTGACACTCCGGACAGCTGGCGCGCCGCCCACGCAGATGCGATGTCGCCGAAGTTGCCGGTCACGAACCGTCTGCCGCCCTCGAAGCCATCGAACAGCTTGAGCTTGGCATCGAACCAGAACACGGGCAGTTCAGGTTTGGCTGCGGCGTCAGGACGCAGCTCGTGGCGCAACGGCGGCAACGGACGTCCACCCGGACGCTGGGAGTACACGGTTCGCACCTCGGCGCCGAGCCCTGCCCCGAATTCGTCCGCTGACATCACCGCGATGGCGCACGCTTCGTCGTTGAGCCCGTAGGATACGATCCACTCGCCGTCGCGCCCGCGCGCGAGCCCTCGCGGGTAGATGACCTCGTGGACATCGGGATTCAGCTTCTCATGCTGAAAATGGGTGCCGACGTGGCTGGGCAGGTCGAAGGGTGCCTTCGCGAGGTGCGTGATGCGAAACGGCGGCTTGGCCTCGAACTCGACCAAGGCACCCCGGTACACCCTGCCCTCGGGCAGCTTGTAGCTGGAGTGGGCCAAGGCGAGGAAAGAATCGCCCACCCGAACCGGTTGAGTACCACCCCGGATCACTCCGAAGATCCGCTCATATGTGGAGTCGAACTCGCTCGCGTAGATCGGATGCCCCACCACTGTCGGACCCGCAGTGTCGAGATCGACCCGGAGGACACGGTGCGGGCGGAACGAGTAGGTCGCATACACCTCACCGTCGACTTCGAAGAGGGTCCAGTTCTTCTCGATGTCACGCCTGTCGAGCGTCGTGAGCTCCTTCGCCGGGCCGGCGAAGTGCTGACCGTCGTCGGTCATGGGAGCGATGAACTGATGGTTTGCGGGGCGAGCACCGCCGTCGTTCCAGATGAGGTACAGCCGCCCCTTGAGGCGTGCGTACACGGGGTCCGCGTGCCACGTCCGCGCGCGTTCAGGCAGTGCGTCGTCGGCATATTCGACCTCGTCCGAGAGTGCGACCACGCTGCCCGGCACCAGAGCAAGCTGCTCATCCAGCCGCGCCGTCGCGATGCGGCGGTGTTCGGCATCGACATGCACGACGCGGTACGCAATGGCGTAACCGCCGTCCACTTCGGTGATGGCGGCGTTGAACGCCCGAGTCGCCACGCCCTGCCACTCCACTGGCGCAAGATCTACGGCACTGTACTCGATAAGTCGCATGATCGACCCAGTTTATCTTCGAACTCCCCACCGGAATGACACGGGCCTCCGCCGGGCGACGTCGTCCCCCGGCTGCTGGGGCACCACCTCGCCGATGGCCTCTGATCCTCAGCCCGATGCGCGCTCGAGAGTGTCCGAGATCCGGCTGGCGGTGTGGTTCCAGTCGTGAACGGCCCCAGGCGAGTCCACTCGGCGCCGTGCACTCGCGGCTGCGCGCAGAGCGGCCGCCCACTCCTCGGCGTCCACGGCCGAATCGAGCGACCACCCGCGATCACCGACGATCTCGGCAACCGCTTCGCAGCCGCGCCAGAAGACCACGGGCACGCCGCAGGCGATCGACTCGAGGGCGGGCAGGCCGAAGCCCTCGAGCGTCGAGGGCATGACCGTCGCCGCGGCGCCGCGGTACAGCGCCGCGAGGCGCTCATCGTCGACATCGTGCACCCAGTCCACGCGGTTTGCCACACCGAGTTCGCCCGCGTGGGCGTCCGCGCCGGCGATCTCACGCTGCGGCAGCACGCCGCGAAGGCGGATGTCCGGCGTCAGCGCGAGCGCGCGCAGGACCACGTCGAGGTTCTTGTGGTGCCGAGTGTTCCCGACGAACACGACGTACGGGTCGGTGGTTGCCGCGGCGGGACCGTCGGGGCGGAATGCCGCCGAGCATCCGTTGCCCGCATTCACCACGCGCACCGCGTCGTCCCGCACCCATTCGCGGATGTCGCGTGCCGATGTCTCGGACACGGTGAGCACGAGCCCCGCCTTGCGCACGGTGCGGCGCACCGGACCGGCGTAATAGGCGGCGAATTTCAGCCGGCCGGGCCAGGGAGCACGCAGCTGGATGAGGTCGTGGATCGTCAAGATGTGGCGCGGAGCACGCGTGAGAGCGCCGTATCCGGGCGAGTAGACGAGAGCGTCGCGATCGAGCGACCGAAGGGCGCGGAAGGCGTCGGTGGGTGAGTACGGGCTCCCATCGAGCTCGAGGGACTGCCACGACGGACGCAGGCGCGTGAGCACCTCCCACGCATATCGGCCGATGCCGTGTGCGCCGCGATAGCGATCATCGACGAACAGCCCGGTCACGGGTGCGTCCCGCCCGACGACGAGGCAGCCCGATCGCCGGCCGCTGTACCGGTCGCGGCCGCCACCCAGGCGGTGATGCGCTCGAAGAACACCGGGGTGTCGAACTCTTTTGCGCGCGTCACGCAGGCGGCGGCGTCCGCGTTGATCGCTCGTTCGACGGCGGTCCTGAGCCCGCCGCCCGTCCAGTCGTGAACGAGAGCGCCGGTCACCCCGTCGATCACGGTCTCGGCAGTGCCGCCGACGGCGCTGGCCACGACGGGTGTGCCGGTGGCCATCGCCTCGACGGGCATGATGCCGAAGTCCTCGATCGCGGGAAAGACCAGCGCGAGCGCCCGGCGGTACAGCTCAGCCAACAGCGCGATCGACGGGTCGTGCACGAACACGACCCGCTCGTGCTCACGCGCGGCGATCGCGCGCAGACGATCCTCGTCCGGACCGCTCCCCGCCAGCACGACGGGCAGCCCCGCCGCCACTCCCGCATCGATCACGCGGTCGAGCATCTTGTAGGGGACGAAGCGGGAGACGCCGAGCAGAAACTCGGACGGCAGCACGGCCAGCGTGGCCCTCTCCTGCGCACTCAGCGGCCCTATGTCGCGCGGCTCGGCCGCGAAGGCCGCGACGTCGACGGGCGGGTGGATGACACTCGCTTCGCGCTGCCAGGTATCGGCAATGCGCTGGGCGACGAAAGCGCTGTTCGCGGCGATCGCGACCGGCTCCTGCGCACGCCGCCGGTCGATCGGCTTGAGCATGCCCGACACGGCACGCGCGAAGGGCCCGCTGCCGCGACCGTCCAGCTCCGGCGTCCAGATGTAGCGCGCTGGCGTGTGCGCGTAGACGAGCTTGGGCGCGTCGCGCGCGGGCCCGTCGAACCGCGCGTGATGGGCGAACAGGTGACTGCTGGCCAGCACCCAGTCGGCATCGCGCTGCGGCAGGTACCGCCACACCGGCGGCATGAACGGCAACGCCGCCGCCTTGCTCCGGCGCAACGGCGTACGGGCCAGCATCGTCTCGTGCACGCCCTCGAACCGGCCCGCGCTGTCATTCCAGAGGCAGAAGCGCTCAGCGTCAGGAAAGGCGGCCGACAGCGCCTCGAAGACGTTCTCTGAACCGCCGTGCCGAGCAAGCCATTCATGGATCAGGATGCCTGACACCGTCTGCACCTCCTCATTCCGCGGTTGCACGCCCCTGCGATTGTCCCACGCACCGCGCAGTCCTCCCGCGCGGGCACAAGAAAGGCCCCCGGGACGAATCCCGGGGGCCCGAAAGTCCGAAGACTTACTTGATGATCTTGGTCACCGTGCCGGCGCCGACGGTGCGGCCACCCTCACGGATCGCGAAGCCGAGGCCCTCTTCCATGGCGATGGGCTGGATCAGCTCAACGGTCATGTCCGTGGTGTCGCCGGGCATGACCATCTCGGTGCCCTCGGGCAGCGAGATGACGCCGGTGACGTCCGTGGTGCGGAAGTAGAACTGCGGGCGGTAGTTCGTGTAGAAGGGGTTGTGACGGCCACCCTCGTCCTTCGACAGGATGTACGCGGTGCCCTCGAAGTTGGTGTGAGGGGTAACCGAACCCGGCTTCACGACGACCTGGCCACGCTCGACGTCGTCACGCTTGGTGCCGCGCAGGAGCAGACCACAGTTCTCGCCGGCCCAGGCCTCGTCGAGCTGCTTGTGGAACATCTCGATACCGGTGACGATCGTCTTCTGCGTCGGGCGCAGACCCACGATCTCGACCTCCGAGTTGATGGCCAGGGTGCCACGCTCGGCGCGGCCGGTGACGACGGTGCCACGACCGGTGATCGTGAAGACGTCCTCGATCGGCATGAGGAAGGGCTTGTCGCGGTCACGCACCGGGTCGGGAACGTTCTCGTCGACGGCCTCCATGAGGTCGAGGATCGACTGGACCCACTTGTCGTCGCCCTCGAGCGCCTTCAGCGCCGAGACGCGGATGACCGGAGCGTTCTCGCCGTCGAAGTCCTGCGAGCTGAGCAGCTCACGGACCTCGAGCTCGACGAGCTCCAGGATCTCCTCGTCGTCGACCGCGTCCGACTTGTTCAGCGCGACCAGCAGGTAGGGGACGCCGACCTGCTTGGCGAGCAGAACGTGCTCACGGGTCTGAGCCATCGGGCCGTCGGTGGCGGCGACCACGAGGATCGCGCCGTCCATCTGAGCGGCACCGGTGATCATGTTCTTGATGTAGTCAGCGTGGCCGGGAGCGTCGACGTGCGCGTAGTGACGCTTCGGGGTCTCGTACTCGATGTGCGAGATGTTGATCGTGATACCGCGCTGACGCTCTTCGGGAGCGGAGTCGATGGTCGCGAAGTCGCGCTGCACGTTGGTGGCCGACGGGTACTTGTCAGCGAGCACCTTCGAGATCGCGGCGCTCAGCGTCGTCTTACCGTGGTCGACGTGACCGATCGTTCCGATGTTCACGTGCGGCTTGGTCCGCTCGAACTTGGCCTTAGCCACTGGGTCCTCCTCAGGACGTCATGTAGGGGTTTCCGGGCACTGGATTGCGACCGGTCTTCTACGGGGTTGCTGTCAGTGTAGTTGACGTGTCTGTATTCAGTTTGGGTGGATGCCGGAGGCGCGAACCCCCGGCATCCGAGTCAGGAGAGGGTCACTCGCCCTTGGTCTTCTGGATGATCTCGTCCGCGACGGCCCGGGGGACCTCGGCGTACGAGTCGAACTCCATCGAGTAGACCGCGCGACCCGAAGTCTTCGAGCGCAGGTCACCGATGTAGCCGAACATCTCCGAGAGCGGCACGAGGGCACGGACGACCTTGACGCCGGCCGCATCCTCCATGGTCTGGATCTGTCCACGGCGCGAGTTCAGGTCGCCGATGACGTCGCCCATGTACTCCTCGGGAGTACGGACCTCGACGCTCATGAGCGGCTCGAGGATGGCGGGGTCCGCCTTGCGGAGCGCCTCCTTGAAGCCCATGGAGCCGGCGATCTTGAACGCCATCTCCGAAGAGTCGACGTCGTGCGACTGGCCGTCCATCAGGGTGGCCTTGACACCCACGACCGGGTAGCCCGCCAGCACGCCGACGTTCATCGCGTCCTGGAAGCCCTGGTTGGTGGGCTCGATGTACTCGCGCGGGATCCGGCCACCGGTGACCTTGTTCTCGAACTCGTACGTCTTGTCGGCCGTGACCTCGAGCGGCTCGATCGCGAACTGGATCTTCGCGAACTGACCCGAACCACCGGTCTGCTTCTTGTGGGTGTAGTCGTGACGGTCGACGGTCCGGCGGATCGTCTCGCGGTACGCCACCTGCGGCTTGCCGACGTTGGCCTCGACGTTGAACTCGCGCTTCATGCGGTCGACGAGGATGTCGAGGTGCAGCTCGCCCATGCCCTTGATGGTCGTCTGACCGGTCTCGGGGTTCAGCTCGGTGCGGAAGGTGGGGTCCTCCTCAGCGAGCTTCTGGATGGCGACACCCAGCTTCTCCTGGTCGGCCTTGGTCTTCGGCTCGATGGCGACCTCGATGACGGGCTCGGGGAAGGTCATCGACTCGAGCACGACCGGCGCTGCCGGGTCGGCCAGGGTGTCACCGGTGGTGGTGTCCTTCAGGCCGATGACGGCGTAGATGTTGCCGGCGGTGACGCCGTCGACCGGGTTCTCCTTGTTGGCGTGCATCTGGAAGATCTTCCCGATGCGCTCCTTCTTGCCCTTGGTCGAGTTGGTGACCGCCGAGCCGGAGTCGAGGTGACCCGAGTACACGCGGATGTAGGTCAGCCGACCGAAGAACGGGTGCACGGCGACCTTGAAGGCCAGCGCCGAGAACGGGTCGTTGGCGTCGGGGTGACGCTCGATGATCGTGTCGTAGTCCTTCGGGTCGTGCGCCTCGATGGCGCCGACGTCGAGGGGGTTCGGCAGGAAGTCAACGACGGCGTCCAGCATGGGCTGCACACCGCGGTTCTTGAACGCCGAGCCGCACAGCACGGGGTAGACCTCGCTGGCGACGGTGAGCTTGCGGATCGCACCCTTGATCTCGGTGAGCGTGAGCTCCTCGCCGCCGAAGTACTTCTCCAGCAGCGCATCGTCGCTCTCGGCGACCGTCTCGAGCAGCTTCTCGCGGTACTCCGCGGCCTTGTCGGCCAGGTGCGCCGGGATCTCCTGGACCTCGTACTTGGCGCCCATGGTCACGTCACCCTTGGAGTCACCCTCCCAGACGAGCGCACGCATCTCGACGAGGTCGACCACGCCGACGAAGTCGCTCTCGGCGCCGATGGGCAGCTGCAGCACGAGCGGCTTGGCGCCCAGGCGGCTGACGATGGTGTCGACGGTGAAGTAGAAGTCCGCACCGAGCTTGTCCATCTTGTTGACGAAGCAGATGCGCGGGACGTTGTACTTGTCGGCCTGACGCCACACGGTCTCGGACTGGGGCTCGACGCCCTCCTTGCCGTCGAAGACGGCGACGGCGCCGTCGAGGACGCGGAGCGAGCGCTCCACCTCGACGGTGAAGTCGACGTGACCGGGGGTGTCGATGATGTTGATCTGGTTCTTGTTCCAGAAGCAGGTCACGGCGGCAGACGTGATCGTGATGCCGCGCTCCTTCTCCTGCTCCATCCAGTCGGTCGTCGAGGCGCCGTCGTGCGTCTCGCCGAGCTTGTGGTTGACGCCCGTGTAGAACAGGATGCGCTCGGTCGTCGTGGTCTTGCCGGCATCGATGTGCGCCATGATGCCGA
Organism: Actinomycetes bacterium; assembly: GCA_023450335.1. Lineage (GTDB taxonomy): Bacteria > Actinomycetota > Actinomycetes > Actinomycetales > Microbacteriaceae > Microbacterium. Next base: position 37,265 of record JAEXHA010000164.1, read on the forward strand.
TGTTGCGGACCTTGCTCAGGTCCGTGAGCACGTCTTGTGCCA
>JAEXHA010000015.1 GCA_023450335.1 Actinomycetes bacterium
GCGCAGCGCGGCGTCGGCGTGCGCGATCCGCTCCCGGCCGGCGTCGACGGCACCGCATGCGATCAGTACATCGAGGCTGCCCAGATGATCGACCACCGCATCGGTCAGCCGGCCACGCAGCGGGGCTATCGCCCGCTCGGCACGGGACCCCGCCAGCCACCCCCACCCGGTGGCGACCACACCCGCGGCCAGGAGGCAGGCCAGCAGAGTCAGCGCGGCCGGCCACCAGACGAAGGCGACCAGCACGACGGCGCCGACGGCGACAGCCGCCGACGAGATCAGCGGCAGCACGACCCGCAGCGGCAGGTTCTGCAGCTCATCGACGTCGTCGACGAGGGCCGCCAGCATCGACCCCCGCCGCGTGCGGCTGAGGCCGTCTGGCGCCAGAGGCACGAGGCGACGGACGAGATCGCTGCGAGTGGATGCCAGTTGGCGCAGCGCCGCATCGTGCCCGGCCACCCGCTCGGTGTATCGGAAGACGGCGCGCGCGAGCGCGAACGCCCGGACGCCCACGACGGCGGCGGTGATGTACATCACCAGCGGCTGCTCACTCGCCCGCACGATGAGCCACGCGCTGACGGCCAGAAGCGCCACCGCGGAGGCCTCCGACAGGAATCCGGAGGCGGCACCGGGCCAGAAGCTCCGGGCGGGCGGCATAGCGCGGCGGAGCACGTCGGCGGGGGTCATGCCGGCACCTCCGCGGTGAGCGACACGACCGCGTCGGCGATCGTGCGGGCGCTCGCGCGGTGCGACACGAGCAGCACGATGGCGCCGCCGTCGGCCAACGTGCGCACCGACGCCCACAATGCGGCCTCGGTGTCCGGGTCGAGGGCGGCACTGGGCTCGTCGAGCGCCAGCACCGGGCCGAGGCCGCGCAGGTGCCGGTAGAACGCACGGGCGACCGCCACTCGCTGGGCCTGTCCGCCTGACAGGCCGGCGCCCTGCACGCCGAGGCTCTTCTCGGCGGGCACGTCGTCCAGGAACGCGAGGGCACGCGCCCGCGCGACGAGCGCGTCGTCGGGATTCGTGTCGCCGAGGGCGATGTTGTCTCCGACGCTGCCGGCCACCAGTCCCGGCTGCTGGCCCGCCCACGCCATCCACGTCGCGGGGGTCAGCCCTCGGACATCTCTCGCGCCATACGTGGCCGCGCCGTCGAAGGAGGCACTGCCCATCAGCGCGGAGAACAGGCTGGATTTGCCGGCTCCGCTCGGGCCCTCGAGGACAGTGACCGTGCCGGGAGCGGCCGTGAGGGAGACGGCGGGAAGCGTGCGGTCGCCTCGACGCACGTGCACATCGTCGAGGATGAGCAGCCCCGCGCCGGTCGCGGTCGTGGACGGCGCGACCGCCGGCGCCGGAATCACGGCGGCGGCAGCGTCGAGCACCGCGAACACGTCGCCGGTGGCCGCCACCCCCTCGGCAGCGGCGTGGAACTGCACGCCCACCTGACGCAGCGGCAGATAGGCCTCCGGGGCCAGCAGCAGCACGAACAAGCCGACGAAGAGGGCCAGTTCGCCGCCCAGGAGACGGAAGCCGATCGACACGGCGATGATGGCGACCGAGATCGACGCCAGGAACTCCAATGCGAACCCGGAGAGGAAGGAGACCCGCAGGACGCGCATCGTCTCACGGCGGTACTGGTCGGTCACGTTCCCGATCGTGCGCACGGCCCGGTGCTGACGGCCGAACACCTTGAGCGTCGACAATCCCCGGACGGTGTCGGCGAAGCGGGAGGCCAACTGGCCGAGCGTGCGCCACTGGCGCTGCTGCACCGCACGGGTGGCGACGCCGATGAGGGCCATGAACAACGGGATCAGCGGGATCGTGATCACCACGGTCAGGCCCGAGATCCAGTCGTGTGCCCACATCACGGCCACGAGGATCGGAGTGGCGATCGCGGTCTGCACCAGCTGCGGCAGATAGCGGCCGAAGTACGCATCGAGGGCCTCGAGACCCCGGCCGGCGACGACCGCGAGGCGGGTGGTGTTGTGGGTGGCGAGCCAACCGGGCCCGAGCACGCCCACGGCGTCGATCAGCGCGGTGCGCAGTTGGCCCTGCACGCTGGCCGCCGCCCGCGCGGCGACCTGCTCGCGCAGCCACACCACCATCGCCCGCACGGTTATCACGGCGACGAAGGCCCCCAGCGTGGTGCTGAGATCGCCGCCGGCGATCACCGTGGTGACGCCGGTGGCGAGCAGCCAGGCGAAGGCGATGATCGTGAGGGTCTGCGCGAGGCTGATCGCGGCGATCGCGACGAAGAACCCCCGCGACGCGCGGCCGTATCGGAGCAGCCGGGGGTCGACCGGCGCGCCGCGCCGGCGCGCGGCCGTGTCTCCCGACGATGCCATGACTCGATCCTGCCTGTTCTCCGTGCCCTCCGGTTGCGGGTGCCGCCCCGGTCAGTGGGCGGGGGCGGCCTCGACCTCTTCGATGCGGGCCCGGGTGACGCGCTTGCGGAACACCCAGTATGTCCAGCCCTGGTAGAGCAGCACCAGCGGCAGGAAGATCAGCACCGTCCAGCTCATGATCTGCAGCGTGTAATCGGTGCTCGAGGCGTTCTCGATCGTCAGGCTGTGGGCGAGGTCGGGCGAGGACGGCATGACGTAGGGGAACAGCGCCAGCCACAGGGTGAGAACGGCGAAGACCACGGTGACCGCACCGGCGGCGAAGGCGACGCCGTCGCGGTCGGCCCAGTTCGACGCCACCGAAGCCAGCAGGGCGAGCGCGGCGACCACGCCGCACGCCACGACCGCCCACAGCAGCGGAGCTTCCCGCTCGGCGGCGATGACCGCGGTCCAGACGACGGTGCCCGCGGCGAACACGATCGTCGGCAGTGCGAGCTTCTTTCCCAGTGCCTGGGCGTCGCGGTGCACCGGCCCGTCGGTCTTCAGGCCGACGAAGTGCACACCGTGCAGCCAGAACAGCAGCAGCGTGGTCATGCCGACCCAAAGCCCGTACGGGTTGAACAGGGTCAGCAGCGAGCCGGTGAACTCGTGATCGGCATCCAGCGGGACACCCTGCACGATGTTGCCCACGGCCACGCCCCACAGCAGCGCCGGCAGCACCGACCCCCAGAAGATCATGCGGTCGAAGCCGCGCTTCCACCGCAACGAGTCACGCTGGTGGCGGTACTCGAACGAGACGCCGCGGGCGATGAGCGCCAGCAGGATCACGAGCAGCGCCAGATAGAACCCGCTGAACAGTGTCGCGTACCACTCGGGGAAGGCGGCGAAAAGGCACGCGCCGGCGACGATGACCCAGGTCTCGTTGAGGTCCCAGACCGGCCCGATGGTGTTGATGACCTGACGGCGGGACACTTCGTCCTTGCCGAGGAAGGGCAGCGACATGCCCACGCCGAAGTCGAACCCGTCGAGCACGAAGTAGCCGACGAACAGGAATCCGACGATGAAGAACCACAGGTAGGCGAGATCCATGACGTCCTCCTAATAGACCGTGGTCGCGGTGGGGGCGGAGGCATCCGCCTCCGGGGAGCCGGGCTCGGGCAGGGGCGCGGGGCCCTTCTGTGCGGCCTTGCGGATCAGCCCGAACTCGACCACCGCCAGGGCGGCGTAGATCGCGGTGAACGCGATCAGCGAGACGAGCACCGTCCAGCCGGGCACGTTCGGCGAGACGCCGTCCTCGGTGAGCATCAGACTGAACACGATCCACGGCTGGCGGCCCATCTCGGTGAACACCCAGCCGACGAGGCTGCCCAGCAGGGGCAGCGGGGCCGACCAGATCGCGACCTTCCACATCCAGTTCGCGACGGGCCGCTTCGCCTTCTTGCGTGTCACCCACAGGCCGGCGACGGCGACGAGGGTCGACGCGGCGCCCAGCCCGATCATCCAGCGGAACGACCAGTACGTCACCCAGATGATGGGCATGTAGTCGATGCCGGCGCCGAACTGCTGCTCGTACAGCGCCTGCAGATCGTGCAGCCCCTCGACGCAGCCGTCGAACGAGTGCGTCGACAGGAACGACAGCAGGTAGGGCACACGCAGCGACCACACCTCGGCTGTGCCGTCGGGCGTGCCGATCGAGAAGAGCGAGAACGAGGCGTCCGCCCCGCACGCGGTATGCCACAGCGCTTCGGCCGCGGCCATCTTCATCGGCTGGGTGTCGACCATGACCAGACTCAGCTGGTCGCCGCTGAGTGCGGTGAACCCGAACGTCACGATCGTGAACCACAGTCCGTACTTCAGCGAGGCGCGCATCGTCTCCAGGTGCTGTCCCCGCGAGAGGTGCCACGCCGATACGGCGATCACGACCGACCCGGCGAACATGAACGCGGCGAACAGCGTATGCGGGAACGCGGCGACGACGACCGGGTTGGTGAGCACCGCGACGAAGTCGGTCAGCTCCACGCGACCGGCTTCGGCGTTCAGTGTGTAGCCGACCGGATTCTGCATGAACGCGTTGGCGGCGAGGATGAAGTAGGCCGACAGGGTCGACCCGAACGCGACCGCCCAGATGGATGCCAGGTGCAGGCCCCGCGGCAGGCGATCCCACCCGAAGATCCACAGGCCGATGAAGGTCGCCTCGAAGAAGAAGGCGAGCAGCCCCTCGAACGCCAGCGGGGCGCCGAAGATGTCGCCGACGAATCGGGAGTACGAGGACCAGTTCATCCCGAACTGGAACTCCTGCACGATGCCGGTGACCACACCCATCGCGAAGTTGATGAGGAAGATCTTCCCGAACAGCTGCGTCAGATGCAGCCATTTGACGTCACCGGTGCGATGCCACACCGTCTGGAAGACGGCGACCGTCAGCGCCATGCCCAGCGTCAGCGGAACGAACAGATAGTGGTACAGGGTCGTCAGACCGAATTGCCACCGTGCCAGCAGCAGCGGGTCGAGGAATTCCACCGCACGCTCCTTTCGAGTGCCTGAAGGTGAGGGTACGCGCGTCTCGCCTTCCGCGGGCGACCACCCGGCCGTGCTTAATCACCGGGTGAGATACCCGGCCCTCAGACGCCCTGTGAACCGCGATCCGCGGGTAGCCTCGAGACATGACCGCGGTACCTCTCACCCTGACCCGCCGCTCGGTGGTGGGGACGGAGCCGGCCGATTCCGGAGGCACGGCTCTGGTCGACACGTTCGGCCGCGTGCACCGCGACCTGCGTATCTCGCTCACCGACCGGTGCTCGCTGCGCTGCACGTACTGCATGCCCGAGCAGGGCAACGAGTGGCTCGCGCGCGAGAGCATCCTGACCACCGATGAGATCGTGCGCGTCGCGCAGGTGGCGGCCGACGCCGGTATCACGACCTTCCGGCTGACCGGCGGTGAGCCGCTGCTGCGCCGCGACATCGTCGACGTGGTCGCGCGCCTCGCACAGGTCGAGGGCCCCGACGGGCCGGTCGACATCGCGATGACGACCAATGGCATCCGCCTGCCCGAACTGCTGCCCGCGCTGGTCGAGGCGGGGCTCAAGCGGCTGAACATCTCGATCGACACGCTCGACCGCGACAAATTCCGCGACTTGACCCGCCGTGACCGGCTGGAGGACGTGCTCGAGGGCATCGCCGCGGCGGCCGCGAGCGGACTGCGCCCCCTCAAGCTCAACACCGTCGCGATGCGCGGCGTCAACGACACCGAGCTGATCGACCTCGTCGAGTTCGCACTCGCGCACGACGCCCAGCTGCGGTTCATCGAGCAGATGCCGCTCGATGCCGGCCACACGTGGGACCGGTCGTCGATGGTCACGCGCGAGGAGATGCTCGCCACACTCGGCACGCGGTGGGAGCTGACCGACGTGCCCGGTCGCGGCGGCGCGCCGGCCGAGCTGTTCCTGCTCGACGGGGGTCCGGCGGCGGTGGGCGTCATCGCATCGGTGACCGCGCCGTTCTGCGGCAACTGCGACCGCATGCGGCTGACGGCCGACGGACAACTGCGTAACTGCCTTTTCTCCACCACTGAATACGACCTGCTGCCGGTGCTGCGCGGCGACGGCGACGACGCCGACGTCGATCGGGTGCTGCGTGCGTGCGTGCGCGGCAAGTTGCCCGGGCATGCGATCAACGACCCCTCGTTCCTGCAGCCGGCGCGCGGAATGAACGCGATCGGCGGCTGAGATGGGGCGCATCACCGCGCGCGCACCCGTCGTGAAGATCTCCACGGGCGGGGCCAGTCGCCGTCGCGCCGACACGCTCGCCGTCGAAGAGCCCCTTGAGATCCGGGTGGGCGGCGTGCCGCTCACGGTGACGATGCGCACCCCCGGCCACGACGTCGAACTGGCGGCCGGATTCCTCGTCTCCGAAGGGGTGCTCACGCACGCCGGCCAGTTCGCCTCCGCGATCCACTGCGGCGGACCAGGCACGGGTGCTGTGCCGATGTCAGGCGGTGCGGATGCCGGTGCCGCGGCGCCGGGCTCGGCGAGCCTGCAGGTGCTCGGCACCGCCACCGGCGAGGGCAACACCTACAACGTGCTCGATGTCACCCTCGCCCCCGGCGTGGCGCTTCCGGCGTCCGATCTGGCGCGCAATTTCTACACGACCAGCTCCTGCGGCGTGTGCGGCAAGGCGTCGATCGAGGCGGTCGCGACGGTGTCGATGTTCGATCTGACCACCGACCACACCACCGTCGATCCGGGGCTGCTGGTCGACCTGCCCGAGCGGCTGCGGTCCCAACAGGTCGTCTTCGACAAGACCGGCGGGCTGCACGCGGCCGGGCTGTTCGATCTCGAAACAGGTGAGCTGCTGGTGGTCCGCGAAGACGTCGGCCGGCACAACGCCGTCGACAAGGTCATCGGCTGGGCGGTGCTCGGCGACCGGCTGCCACTGCGCGGCACGGCGCTCATGGTGTCGGGCCGGGCCAGTTTCGAGCTCGCGCAGAAGGCCGTCATGGCCGGCATCCCGATGCTCACCGCCGTGTCGGCACCGTCGTCGCTCGCGGTCGAGCTGGCCTCCAGCGCCGGGCTGACGCTGGTCGGATTCCTCCGCGGTGACACGATGAACGTCTACGCGGGCGCCGACCGCATCCGCGTGTGAGCTGACTGCGCGGTCAGGCGGCGGGTGCCCGGTCGCGACCGGTGTGACGCAGCAGCACGACGCACTCGGTCGGGTCGCACGAGGGGCGGATGCCGGCAACCTGGAGTGGACCGCCCGCTTCGGCGAGCACGCCCTGCATGATGCTCAGGTGCACCTGGCACAGCACCTCCAGGTGCTCGGCCTGCGCCTGCGCCTGGTGGCAGGGGGTCAGTTCGATCGACAGGTCGGCCTCGTCGACGATCGGGTCGAATCCGGCATCCACCAGGTCGTCGACGATCGCGTCGAGCTGGTGCAGCGCCTCGGTGTCGAGGGATTCGGGGGTGGATGCCGGCATGACACGTCGCATGAGGTCGCCGCGCTCGGCGGCGGCGCGCACGCGGCGACGCTGCACGGGGCTCGAGGCCGATGCGCCGTCGGCCGCGCTGTAGAGGACGCGGGGCCGGCCGCGGGTGGTGCGGCGTTCGGTCTCGGCGACGACATAGCCGTCGTCGATGAGGCGCTGCAGGTGCTCGCGCACGGTGTTGGCGTGCAACCCGCTGGCGGCGGTCAGGTCAGCGATCGTGCGGGGGGACTGCTGCTGCAACACGTGCATCAACTCCACCCGCGAATAGCTGGAGATCGCACTGTAGCCGGTGGCCTGAGCTGTGGTCATACCTCACATTATTCACGTTTTTCACGGCACCGCCAGCGGTGACTCGCGCGCCGTCGGCCGGCGACTCCCACACAGTGAGACCGGCCGGTCTGCGGTACCCGCCACCGTGGGCTACGCGGGCTGCTCCCAGGTGATCGCGGTGGTCGTGCCGGTCTCCCAATCGCGGCGCAGCATGCTGTAGGCGACGGATGCCAGGGGCTCACGGTCCTCGACCGGCCAGCCCTCGCGGTAGTACGCCTCCTGCACCCAGCCGCAGCGGCGGAACGTGCGGCGCATCGCGATGTTGTCCTCACGCGTCTGCCCCTCGAACCGGCGGGCCTCGGGCATCGTCTGGAACACGCGGTCGGTGGCGGCCTGCAGGATTGCGGCGCCCAGGCCGCGCCCGCGCCACGGTGCGTCCAGCCGCAGATCGAACAGCGGCGTGTCTTCGCTGAGATCCTCGAACCGGAAGAAGCCGACGCGGCCGTGCTCGACGTGGTCGATCCAGTACGCATCGTTGTCGTCGTCGCGGAAGGCCCCGTCGGCGATCAACTTCTCGACCTGTGCGGGCTGGGGATGCCGCACGACGTGGAAGGGGAACTCGTTGCGCGTCATGAACGCGATGAGCGCGTCGTGGTCGGAGCCGGTCGGATCGAGGCGGGTGAAGACGATGGTCACCCGGTCCACTGTAGGGCGGGCCGGCGGGACTTCTCGCTTCGACGGCGGTACACCGTCACGGGCGCCAGCCGCGCCGACTCAGCTCCGCGTGCTCTGCCACCCCAGCGCCGGGGCGACGTGCTTCGCGAACGACTCCACGACCCGCAGGTTGAACTCCACACCCAGCTGCGAGGGGATCGTCAGCATGAGCGTGTCGGCCGACATGACCGCGGCATCCTGTCGCAGCTGCTCGACGAGAACGTCGGGAGCGGCGGCGTAGGTCTTGCCGAAGGTCGAGCGGAAGCCGTCGATGTAGCCGATCCCGTCGCCCTCCTGGCTGTGCCCGAAGTACAGCTCATCCTCGGCGGTCGTGATCGGGAACACCGATCGGCTGACCGACACGCGCGGCGTGCCCGCGTGCCCGGCCTCGCGCCACGCGGCGCGGAACAGGTCGATCTGCTCGGCCTGCAGCACGTCGAACGGCCGCCCGTCGGCCTCGGTCACGAGCGTCGACGACATGAGGTTCAGGCCCTGGCGGCCCGCCCATTCGGCCGTCTCGCGTGAACCCGACCCCCACCAGATGCGCGAGCGCAGGCCGGGGGAATGCGGCTCGATGCGCTGCATGCCCGTGCCCCCGCCGAACGGACTCTGCGGGTCGCGCTCGGCCAGGCCCTCGCCGTCGATCGCGCGCAGGAACAGCTCGGTGTGCTCACGGGCGATGTCCGCGCCGCGCGGGTCGGTCGCGCCGGTGTATCCGAACGCCTCGTAGCCGCGCACGACGGTCTCGGGTGACCCGCGGCTGATGCCCAGCGCGACGCGCTGGTCGGAGATCAGGTCGAGTGCCGCGGCCTCTTCGGCGAAGTACAGCGGGTTCTCGTAGCGCATGTCGATGACGCCGGTGCCCATCTCGATGCGCTTCGTCGTCGCGGCGATCGCCGACAGCAGCGGCATCGGCGACGCTTGCTGCCGAGCGAAGTGATGTACCCGGAAGTAGACGCCGTTGACTCCGAGGTCGTCCATGCCTTGCGCGAGGTCGATGGCCTGCTTCAGCGAATCGCCGGCGGTGAGCTCGCGCCCGCCGCCGAGCGGGCCGTAATGACCGAACGAGAGCGTTCCGAAACGTTGCATGCCCGGTGCAACCGCCGCGCCGCCCGATCCATTCCGCCGCATGCGCCCTCGCCGCCCCGCGGTTCGCCTCCGCCGCGTGCCCTCGCCGCCCCCGCGGTTCGCCTCAGCCGCGAGAGAACAACGGGTGGACGCGAGAACGGGTTTAACCCGCATTCTCGGCGCCCCGTTGTTCTCTCGCCGGAAGCGGGCCGGCGCAGCGCCCGTCCGAGCCGCCCCCGCGGCGCGGCCGGCCCGGCGCCGTCAGGGGGCGAGGCGCTCGATCGCGGTGATGAACGCGTCGAGGTCGAACGCGAGTTGAGCCTGGCCGTAGTTGTCGACCCGCTCGTCGACGAGTTGCCGCAGCGACGCGTACTTGCCGTGGGCGTCATCGAGCGCCCGGCGGAGATCTTCGATCTGCGGATGCCCGTCGGCGCGCCGCCCGATGAGCGCGTCGCGGGCGAATCCCGTGCAGATCGTGGCCAGCAGGTGCATCGATCGGCTCACCGTCACCGGGTCGTACCCGGCGTCGAGCATGCGCTCGGCGATCGCGTCGGCGGGCCCCACCAGTGCGAGGTCGCGCTGGCTGGTGAGCCGGAAGTGGTCGGCCCATTCCCCGATGTCGATCAGGCTCTCGACCATCCCGTGGGCATAGGCGCGGCACGCATCCTGCCACGTCGTGCCGAGTGCGACCTCGGCCTGCTCGAATCTGCGCCGGAACGCGTCGAGGGCGAGCAGTTCGAACAGGTGCTCACGGCCGCGCACATGGTGGTGGAGCGCTTTGCGATCGACTCCGAGTGCATGAGCGAGCGACTGCAGCGTCAGAGTGTCGGGGTCCAAGCCGCGGGCGGCGGCGACGATCTGTTCCACGTCCAATCCCGCGCGGGTGCCGCGTCCGCGGCGGGTCGGAGAGTGCGGGTCACTCAACGCTGCCTCCCTGGGTATTCACGGCCCTGATCGCTTGAGCGCCGGCATCCCGAAGCCTAGTATTTCCCGTACGGGAAAGAAATCCCGCACGGGAACTCAGACCCGAAGCAGGCTTCCGGGCTCGGCCCGGCGACAAAGGAGGGACTCATGGCAGAGAAGGCACTCACCGCACAGAGCACGATCGGCGAATGGCTCGAGAGCGAGACCGGCGGCCCCATCATCCTCGAACTGCTCGCGGCGTCGGGCGCGACCGCCGAGTCGCTCGCCCCGGTGCGCGGCCTGCCGCTGCAGCAGATGGTCGCTCTGAGCCAGGGCAAGATGCCGCAGGAGGTCATCGACGGCCTCGTGCTGAAGGCCAACGGCGGGGTGATGCCCCAAGCGCAGGCGTCCGGCTGGGCCGAGAAGATCGCCCCGGGCCGCTTCGACGGCAAGACGGTCATCGTGACCGGCGCCGCATCGGGCATCGGCAAGGCGACCGCGTCGCGCATCGCCCGCGAGGGCGGCCGGGTCGTGGCCGTCGATGTGTCGGCCGAGCGGCTCGAGCAGCTGCAGGCTGAGGTACCGGGTGTCATCACGGTCGTCGGCGACATCACCTCGCAGGACTCGGCGGATGCCATCGTCGCGGCCGCCGGCGAGAAGATCGACGGGCTGGCCAATGTCGCCGGCATCAACGACGACTTCTCGCCGCTGGGGGAGACCAGTGACGCCATGTGGGACCGCGTCATGGCCGTCAACGTCACCGGGGCGTTCAAGCTCACCCGCGCCGTCCTCCCGGCCATGATCGCCGCCGGCCTCGGCTCGGTCGTCAATGTCACCAGCGAGGCGGGCCTGCGCGGCAACGCGTCGGGCAACGCGTACACGACGAGCAAGCACGCCATGGTCGGGATGACCCGCAGTGCGGCGTTCATGTACGGTCCGGCCGGCATCCGCGTCAACGCCGTCGCTCCCGGCGGTGTCGCCACCGGCATCCCCTTCCCTCCGAACGTGTCTGAGGCGGGCTCGGCGCGGCTGCAGCCGTTCCAGTCTGCGATCCCGACGCTGGCAACCGCCGAGCAGTTGGCCGCCTCGATCACGTTCCTGCTGTCGGATGACGGCGTCAACATCAACGGCGCCATCCTCCCCAGCGACGGGGGCTGGTCGGTCCAGTAACGCGACCGACCCCAGGCGGGGCACCCGGCACCCCCCGCCTGGGTGCCCCGTTTTCGCAACATGGGCGGCCGTGCGTAGGCTCGGAGCACGACCGGAAGGACTCTCCCATGGCCCGCATTCTGATCTTCGGAGGACACGGCAAGGTCGCCCTCCAGCTCGCTCCGCTGCTGGTGCAGCGTGGACTCCACGTGACCAGCGTGATCCGCAACTCCGACCACGAGGCAGACGTCGCCGCCACCGGTGCGGTGCCGCTGGTCGCCGACGTCGAGGCCTTCGATACCGAACAGCTCACGAACCTCGTCAGTGCCAATGACGCGATCGTCTGGTCGGCCGGGGCAGGTGGCGGCGATCCCGAGCGCACCTACGCGGTCGATCGCGATGCGGCGATCAGGTCGATGGATGCCGCGGTCGCGGCCGAGGTGCGTCGCTATGTCATGGTGTCGTACTTCGGGGCGCGCACCGATCACGGCGTGACTCCCGACAGCTCCTTCTACCCGTACGCCGAGGCCAAGGCCGCCGCCGACGAGCACCTCCGCGCGAGCGGTCTGGATTACACGATCCTCGGCCCCAGCGGGCTGACCCTCGACGCGCCCACCGGCCGCATCGACACCGCTGCCGCGGAATCCGGCTCGGTGTCGCGTGCCGATGTCGCGGCCGTCATCGACGCCGTGCTGGCCGATCCGTCGACGATCGCCCGTACCATCCGGTTCAACTCCGGCCAGGTGCCGATCGCCGAGGCCGTGCGCGGCTGAGCCCGCTCTCGGCGTGCCCTCGCATGCCCCCTAAGCTCGGAGGGTGAACACCCGCACTCTGGCCGACGACGCGATCGTGCGCGACGCCCGTCCGGGCGACGAGCCCGGCATCCTCGCCCTCATCCATGGCCTCGCGGTGTACGAGCGCGAGCCCGATGCCGTGGCGAACACGACCGAGATGCTCACCGCGTCGCTGTTCGGCGGCGAGCCGCGCGTGTTCGCGCACGTGGTCGAACGCGACGGAGACATCGTCGGCATCGCCATCTGGTTCCTCACGTATTCCACGTGGCTGGGAACCCACGGCGTCTGGCTCGAAGACCTCTACGTCGACGATGCGCAGCGGGGACGCGGTTACGGCAAGGCGCTCATGGTGTCGCTGGCCGAAGTCTGCGTCGAGCGCGGCTACGGCCGGTTCGAATGGACGGTGCTGGACTGGAACGCGCCGTCGATCGCCTTCTATCGGTCGATCGGTGCAGAGGGCATGGACGAGTGGACCACCCAGCGCGTGACGGGGGAGGCGCTGCGGCGCCTGGCCGGTGGGGAGCACGTCGGCGGGGATCGCTAGTCTCATGGCATGCATCGGCTGACACGGGATCAGGCGCGGCGCATCGCCGTGCGCGCCCAGCTGCTCGACGCCGAGCGCCCCGGCGACGTCGTCGAGGTCGCCGAGCAGATCGGGCCGATCAAGATCGACCCCACGGCCGTCATCGCGCCCTCCCAGCTGACGGTGCCCTGGACGCGCATCGGCTGGTCGTTCGAGCCGCCGCAGCTGACGAAGGCGGTCGAGGAGGACGGGCTGCTGTTCGAGTACGCCGGCCATTTCTACCCCGGCACGTGGCGACCGCTCGTGCGTGCACGCCAGGGCCCCGATCGCCTGTACGGCGCGACCGCCGCGTGGCTGGAGGCCAACGCGCGGTTCCGCGCCGATGTTCTCACCCGCCTGCGGGCAGACGGCCCTCTGCTGGCCGCCGCGATCGATGACACCGCCCAGGTGGCGGCCAAAAGCGAGGGCGGCTGGTACGGGCCGAACCAGGTGCCGCGCATGCTCGACGTGCTCGAGCGGCTCGGCGAGGTCGCCGTCGTCGGCCGGGTCGGCCGCATGCGACGGTGGGATCTTGCTGAGCGCGTGCACGGCGATGTGCCCGCGCTCGAGTCCGACCAGGCGCAACGGATGCTGCAGCTGCGCCGCCTGCAGGCCTCCGGTATCGCGCGTGCCGGCACCGCGGCGGTGGGCGTGGGGGCGGCCGGCGAGGCCGCCGAGGTCGAGGGCAGCAACCGTGCGTGGCGCGTCGATCCCGACGCGATCGCGGCGCTTGACAATGACCCGGGCGGCCGCGTCGCGATCCTCAACCCGTACGACAGCATGCTCTCCGACCGCACGCGGCTCAGTGAGCTGTTCGAGTTCGACTTCAGGTCCGAGCAGTTCACCCCGAAGGCGCAGCGCGTCTACGGCTACTTCGCACACCCCATCCTCATCGGCGATCGTTTCGTCGGACAGCTCGATGCCGCGCTGGACAAGAAGAAGGAGACCCTCGTGGTCGCCGCGATCCACGAGATGATCGGGTTCGACGGCGATGAGCGCGAGATGGTGCACGCCGAGATCCGCGACCTCGGCGAATGGCTCGGCGTCGAGGTCACCGGTCTCGGGTGAACGCGGCGGGTGTCGTCACGGATCATTCGCCGCGTGGGCAGCGCCCCGTGCGCTGCCGTGGGCCGAGAGCGGAGGGGATGCCGGGGCGTCCCGCTCATCGCTGCTCGTCCGCAGCCGCGTCGCGGCGACATAGCTGATCGCCACGACGGCCGCGGCGGCGGCGAGCGCCAGCAGGACACCCGCTGCCGCGGTGAGGCTGACCGCGCCGATCCAGCCGGCGATCGGGTAGGTGATCAGGAAACACGCGTGCGAGAGCGTGAACTGTGCGGTGTAGACGAGGTTCCGGTTGGCGGGGGTCGACGCGTCGGCGAGCAGCCGCGCAGACGGCGTGTTCGCGAGGGACGTGCCCATGCCCAAGACCACCCAGGTCGCCAGCAGCCACCCCCAATCGGCACCGGTCGCGGTCACCGTCACGGCGGCGGCCAACCCGACGGTGATCGTGACGGCGCCGGCCGCCATGGTGTGCACGACTCCGAGGCGCGCCACGAGCCAGGGGATGTTGAGCGCGACCAGCAGTGACCCGACGCCGTAGCAGGCCAGAGTGATCGCCAGTGCCGCGTCGTCGAGCGCGAACTGTCCCTTGGTGTAGACGACGGAGTTGACCAGCACGAGCGCCGTGCCGGCGGCGACGACCACGTTGGTCAGCAGCAGGAACCGCAGAGTCCTGGTGCGGAGGAACACCTGGGCGCCCAGCGGCAGTCGCTGCCAGAACGTCAGCGCGTTCTCGTCGTCCGGGTGTGTGGGCAGGCCCGCGGTCAGCACGAGGGCCGCCGACAGGGCGAAGCCGATCGCGGTGCCGACGAACAGGTTGTTGTAGCTGACCAGTGTCAGCAGCGCCGCGGCGATCGTCGGGCTCAGCAGCGACTCGAGATCGTAGGCGAGCCGTGACAAGGAGAGGGCGCGCGTGTACTCCCGCGGCTCGGGGAGGACAGCGGGGATCAGCGACTGGAACGCCGGCGTGAAGGTGGCCGATGCGGACTGCAGCACGAACACCAGGACGTAGATCTGCCACGCCTCGGTGACCAGTGGCAGGCTGCCGGCGATGACCAACCGCACGAGGTCCGCGGTGACGAGCACCGCCTTCTTCGGCAGGCGGTCGACGATCGCGGCCACCGGTGGGGCGACACCGACATAGGATAGGCGATCATCTTGATCGTCAACGCGGTGCCCAGCACGGAGCCGGCGGCGGCGCCGGCGATGTCGAACGCGAGGAGGCCCAGCGCAACGGTGAGCAGACCGGTGCCGAGCAGCGCGATCACCTGCGCGCAGAAGAGCTTCGCATAGGTGCGGTTGCGCAGGACCCGCAGCATCACGGCGTCCGTGCGGGGGCGGGGTGGGGGTGGCGGTGGTGAGCGGGGTCGGTGCTGAGGGAGTGCTCGGCTTGGAAGATCGCGTCGGCGACCAGCTGACGGGCGTGCTCGTTCGCGAGCCGGTAGTACACCTTCGTGCCCTCATGACGGGTGAGCACGATCCGCGCGAGGCGCAGCTTCGCCAGGTGCTGGGAGACCGCCGCGGGCGACTTTCCGACGTGCTCCGCGAGGGCGTTCACCGGCAATTCCGCGTCGCGCAGGGCGAGAATGATCCGCACGCGGGTCGCGTCCGCGAGCATCGAGAACACCTCCACCGCCAGCTCGACGTAGGTGCTGTCCGGCCCGAGCGAACATTCGTTATCCGCATGCATACGCAGATACTACACATCCCTCCTATGCCGTGTCGGTGGCGCGGAGTACCGTCCCGGGCATGAGCAACAACGACGTCCGGGACTGGCTGCTCGACTCCGACCCCACGCTGCGCTGGCAGGTGCAGCGTGACCTGGCGGGCGAGCCCGAAGCGGTCTGGGGGGATACGCGCGCCCGCATCGCCACCGAGGGCAACGGGGCGCGGCTGCTCTCGCACCAAGACCCCGACGGCCAATGGGCCGGCGGCGCGTACTTCCCGTCCGACGCGTCCCGCGACGAGCCGGGGCAGCCGTGGACGGCGACGACGTGGACCCTCACGACGTTGCGCGAGTGGGGGCTGGACGCCTCGGCGCTGGCCGGCACCGCGGAGAAGCTCGCCGCGAACAGCCGTTGGGAGTACGACGACCTGCCGTACTGGGGCGGTGAGGTCGACGTGTGCATCAACGCGATGACGCTCGCCAACGGCGCGTGGCTGGGCGCCGACGTGTCGCAGATCGCGGCGTGGTTCCCCGAACATCAGCTCGAGGACGGCGGATGGAACTGCGAGTGGGAGACGGGTTCGACGCGGTCGTCGTTCCATTCGACGATCAACGCGCTGCGTGACCTCCTCGCCTACGAGAAGCTCACCGGCGGCACCGACCAGTTGCGGGCGGCACGGCATCGCGCCGAGGAGTATCTGCTGAAGCGCCGGCTGCGTTACCGCCTGTCGACCGGTGAACAGGTGGGTCCGTGGACCGACGGCATCATGTACCCGTACCGCTGGCGGTTCACGGCGCTGAAGGCGATCGACTACTTCACCGAGGCGGCGGCGCACGACGGCACGGTGCCCGATGCGCGCATCGGTGACGCCGTCGAGCGGGCGCGTGCCGCGCGGCGAGACGACGGGCGCTGGATGCAGACGCACAAGGCCGCCGGCCGGGTGTGGTTCCCGCTGGATGTCGAACCGGGCGAGCCGTCGAAGTGGCTCACCTTCCTGGCGCAGCGGGCACTCAACCGCTGGGACAGCGCCGTCGCGGCCTGAGAGCGTGGCGATCGGGCCCGGTGGGCCCGGTGCGTCAGGCCGTCTCGGCGCGCTGCGGCAGCACCCATCCCGCGCGCGGGAAGTGGCAGGTGTAGCCGTTCGGGAACTTGATCAGATAGTCCTGATGCTCGGGCTCGGCCTCCCAGAACGGACCGGCGGGCTCGATCGTGGTGACGGCCGTGCCCGGCCACAGTCCGGAGGCGTCGACGTCGGCGATCGTGTCGCGCGCGATGCGCTCCTGCTCGGCGGTGAGGGGGAAGATCGCCGAGCGGTAGCTGGTGCCGATGTCGTTGCCCTGCCGGTTCAGCGTCGACGGGTCGTGGATCTGGAAGAAGAAGGCGAGCACGTCGCGGTAGGTGGTCTGCGTCGGGTCGAACACGATCTCCACGGCCTCGGCATGGCCGGGGTGATTGCGGTAGGTCGCGTGCGCGTTCTCGCCGCCGGTATAGCCGACTCGGGTGCGGAGGATGCCGGGCTGCCGGCGGATGAGATCCTCCATGCCCCAGAAGCAGCCGCCGGCGAGGACGGCGGTCTCGGTGCCGGGGGTCTGGGTGATGGTTCCGGTGTCGGTCATGGTGCGCGCTCCTGAACGGTCGTCGGTGCTGATCCCACGCTAACGCGTTCCCGGAATGGTGCGGCGCGTCACGACGTTCTTCACAGCATGAGCCCATGTACGCGCACCGTCGACGTCGTCGTCATCGGCGCGGGGCAGGCCGGGCTCTCGGCGGCGTACCACCTGAGGCGGCGGGGCTTCGCGCCGGCATCCCTCGCCGACGACCGTTCTCGCAGCTTCGTCGTCCTCGACCAGAACGCCGCCGCCGGAGGAGCGTGGCAGCACCGGTGGGACTCGCTGCGCATGGCGACGGTCAACGGCATCCACGAGCTGCCCGGGCACCCGGTGCCGCCGGCCGACCCCAGCGCCGCCGCGAAGGATGTACTGCCGGCCTACTTCTCGCAGTATGAACAGCGCTTCGAGCTGCGCGTCGAGCGGCCTGTCACCGTCGCCGCCATCCGCCGCGAAGACGACGACCCCGACGGGCGCCTGCAGATCGACACCGATCGGGGCACGTGGCGCGCACGGTTCGTGATCAACGCGACCGGAACGTGGACGCGGCCGTTCTGGCCGCGGTATCCGGGGCAGGAACGGTTCCGCGGGCGGCAGCTGCACGTGGCCGACTACGTCTCGGCCGACGAGTTCGCCGGGAAGCGCGTGATCATCGTCGGCGCCGGGGTCTCGGGGGTGCAGCTGCTCGACGAGATCTCACGTGTGACCGACACGGTCTGGATGACGCGGCGCGAGCCCGAATGGATCGACGACGACTTCGACATCCCGGCACGCGTCGCCGCGATCGCCGGCATCGACGAGCGCGTGCGGCAGGGCCTGCCGCCGGGCAGTGTCATCTCGGTCACCGGCATGCACTGGACGCCGTGGGCCCGGGCAGCCCAGGCGCGCGGCGTGCTCGTGCGCCACCCGATGTTCACGTCGATCGATGAAGACGGGGTATGGATGCCGGACGGCACCTTCGAGCGCGCCGACGTCATCGTGTGGGCGACCGGGTTCCGCGCCGCGCTCGAACACCTGGGCCCGCTGCGGCTGCGGCTGCCCGGCGGGGGAATCCGCGTCGCGGACTCGCGGGCGCCCGATGAGCCGCGGCTGTTCCTCGTCGGCTACGGGCCGTCGGCGTCCACGGTGGGCGCCAACCGTGCGGGGCGGGCGGCCGTCGCCGCCATCGTCCGAGACCTGGATTCGTCGGCGGCTGAGCGCGTCGCGTGAGCGGTACTCGCCGCCACCGGTGAGCGCAAGGGGGTCGTCGGATTCGGTCCGCTCGCCGAGCCTGTCGTCATGACAACAGACAACGATCCGCAGCAGTCCGGCGACAGTGACCCCGGCATCCAGCCCCTCCAGGGCCGCGACACGACGATCGAACCCGATCCGGCGCAGGACCCGGCCCAAGCGGAGTGGGATCGCACCGTCGCGGAGGAAGACGGCATCGAGCTCGACGTCGAGACGGCCACAGGCGCCGATCCCGCCGAGATCCCCGCCGACGGCGATGACATCCCGGCCGCTGACCTTCCCCGTGAGGCGGCGCAGCCGGAGACACAGGGGGAGGACCCGGTGGTCGCCGACCTCGGTGAAGACGGCGAGGGAGACCTCGCGCCCGAAGACCTCTGACGGGCGGCCCCGGCGGCGCGGGCGAGAATGGAGGCATGACCTCGCGTGCGACTCCGGCATCCGTCCTCGGCTCTCTCGCACTTGACGCGGTGCTGGTGACCGCGTTTGCGGCGACGGGTCGCGCGAGTCACGACTCCGAGGTTCTCAGCGGCCTGTGGGGTACGGCCTGGCCGTTTCTGACCGCGCTTGCCGTCGGCTGGCTGGTCACGTTCGCCTGGCGCGCGCCGGCGGCACCGCTGCGCACCGGGCTGGGCGTGTGGGGCGTGACGCTCGTCGGCGGGATGCTGCTGCGCGCACTGTCGGGTCAGGGCACCGCGTTGCCGTTCGTCATCGTCGCCACGCTCGTGCTGGGCGCAGCCCTGGTGGGATGGCGGCTGATCGCGCTCGCGGTGAGGCGTGGCCGCGACAGGCGGCGCTCGCGCGGGTGATCCGCACTCCGGCTCAGGCATCCCTGCTCAGGCCGCCCCGGCGGCGCCGCCCATGGCTACGGTGGGATCATGACTACCCAGGCTCAGCGTGCCCAGACCCTGTCCGCCCTCCATGCCGCCCCCGAGATCCTTCGCGTCGTCAACGTGTGGGATGTCGTATCGGCCAAGACGATCCTGGCCCTCCCCGAGACGAAGGCCCTCGCCACGGCCGGGCACTCGATCGCGGCGACGTTCGGGTACGCCGACGGCGAGAACATCCCGCTCGAGCTCGTGCTCGACATGGTCGGCCGCATCGTCGAGGTCGCCGGCGACGTCCCGGTCTCCGCTGATCTGGATGCCGGGTTCGGCGACCCCGGTGAGACGGTGCGTCGCGCGATCGGCGTGGGTGCGGTGGGCGCCAATGTCGAAGACCGGCTGAAGCCGCTCGACGAGGCGGTGGCCGGCGTTGAGGCCATCGTGCGCGCGGGGGAGAGCGAGGGGGTGCCCTTTGCGCTCAATGCCCGCACCGACGCGTTCGTGCGCGCCGGCGGACGGCCGGTCGAAGAGTCGGTGGCCGACGCCATCGAGCGCGGCCGCGCCTACCTGGCGGCCGGAGCGGACCTCGTCTTCGTGCCCGGTGTGCTGGGCGCCGACGTCACGCGGCAGCTGGTCGAGGGCATCGGCGAGCGCAAGGTCAGTGTCATCGGTCTGCCCGGGGCGCTCACGGCCGCCGAGTACGAGGCGCTCGGCGTCGCACGCATCTCGTACGGACCGACCACGCAGCGTGTGGCGCTGACGGCACTGCAGGATGTCGCCGCGAGCCTGTATGCCGACGGCGCCATCCCCGAGAGCACCCGCGCGCTGAACTGACGCGCGGTCAGACGAAACGCACCCAGTTCGCGCCCCGGCCGGTCTCGGCCTGCTGCCGCAGGTCGAGCCGGTCGCCGTCGACGGCATAGAGCGAGACGGTCGTCGACCTCTCGCCCGCCGCGACCAGGTAGGCGCCGTCGGGGCTCAGCGCGAACCCGCGAGGCTGCGATTCGGTGACGGTGAAGCGCTCGGGCGCCGTGAGCGTGCCGTCGGCGGCGACGGCGACCGCACCCAGCGTGCTCTCGGTGCGCTCCGACGCCCACAGGCGTCGCCCGTCGTCACCGAAGTGCAGGTCCGCGCCCCAGATGTAGTGATGGGCCATCGGATCGGCGCCGAACTCGCTGTGCCCGAGCTGCGCGGCCGGGTCGTGTGCGGGGGCCGAGCCGGCGAGCGTGAGCGTACCGGCGGCGGTGTCGCGCACGAAGTGCAGCACCTCGCCGGAGAACTCCGTCAGCACGTAGACGGCATCCTGCGTCTCGTTCAGGACGAGGTGGCGCGGGCCACTGCCGGCGGGCGCGGCGACCGTCTCGGGGGTCAGCGGCATCAGGCGCAGGTCGTCGTCGAGTGCGTACTGGGCGACGAGGTCGTCACCCAGCGAGACGAAGTAGGCGAAGCGACCGTCCGCGCTGGGCAGCACCGCGTGCAGGTTGGGGTAGGCGATGGTCGATACCGGCTCGCCGACGACGCCGTCGATCACCGGCGCGGTGATGCCGTAGCCGCCCCCATACGACGCGCCGAGAAGACCGGTCCCGTCTCGCGTGAGTGCGAGGTAGTTCATGCCGCCGCGCGGCAGGTCGCGTCGGCGCAGCGGGGTCAGTCGACCCGAGTCGCGGTCCAACGCGAGGGTGAGGATACCGGCCGGCTCGCCGTCGGCTGTGCCCTTCACCGCCGCGTGGACGAGGTTGCGTGCGGGGTCGATCGCGAAGTTCGAGCACCCCGTCACGCCATCGGTCACGGCGAGGCGGTCGAGCCGGCCGCCGGCGAGCCGGAAGGTGCTGAGGGTGCCGTCACCGGCATTGGCCACGAGGACGAGAGTCGAATCGGTCACCCCTCGATCGTAGGTCGCGGGCGTTCCCGATGCAGGCTCGACGCCGGGGCCGGCCCTACTGCTGCGTGGGGGCAGCGGGCGGTGGGCGGTAGCCCTGCGGTGGCACGCCGGGGGCGCCCGGGCCGTATCCACCCGGACCGCCGTAGCCGCGGCTCGCGCGCTCGGCGTCGGCCAGCAGGATGCCGTTCTTGACCGCCGTGCGCATGATGAGGTATCCGATCCACAGGCACAGCGCGAGCAGGCCGAGGTAGATCGCCAGCATCAGTACGAAGAATCCGACGCCGATTCCCGCGGCCCAGCCGAAGTCGTTGTTCATGGTGTCCTCCCCGCGGCAGCGTCATCGCCGCCGCACCCCCGACCCTACCGACGAGCCGCCCCGCGCCGGGCCGCCGTGCCTACGATGGAGACATCCGCCTGTGTCGGAGGGAGACCCCATGGTCCAGGTCCGCGTGGCCGGCGTCGCGCTCGACGCCGCCGGGCAGCACGTCATCCTGCTCAAGCCCCTCGAGGCCCTGCCGGGAGAGGGGCTCGTCGTCCCGATCTGGATCGGCGCCCAAGAAGCCACCTCGATCCTCATCGCCGTGGAGGGCGCGATCACACCACGGCCGCTCGCGCACGACCTCATGGTCGCCCTGCTCGAGAGTCTGGCGGCATCGGTCGCGAAGGTCGAGGTGACCCGCATCGACGACGGCACGTTCCACGCCGAGATCACCCTGGCCACGCCGTCGGGCACCCGTGTCGTCGATGCCCGCCCCTCCGATGCGGTGGCGCTGGCCTCGCGCGCGGCCGCGCCGATCTGGGTCGCCGACGCGGTGTTCGCGGACGCCGGCGTGGCCGACGTCGTGCCCGCGGAGGACGCCGAGGAGAACCTCGCCGAGTTCAAGGACTTCCTCGATCACGTCGACCCTGACGATTTCCGGGAGTGATCCGGGCGCGAACTACGATCGAAGAGTCCCCTCTGGAGGTTCTTCGTGCCCGCTGACGCCCTGACCCACGCCGCCGATCTCGCTGATTTCGTCGCTGCCTCGCCCTCGAGCTATCACGCGGTCGCCGATGTGGCCCGCCGCCTGATCGATGCGGGTTTCACCGGCCTGTCCGAGTCCGAGGCCTGGCCCGAGCAGCCCGGTGGCCGATTCTTCGTGGTGCGTGACGGCGCCGTTCTCGCCTGGGTGGTGCCCGCCGGCGCGACGGCCGACACCGGCATCCACATCTTCGGGGCGCACAGCGACTCGCCGGGCTTCAAGCTCAAGCCGCAGCCGACCACGGGGTCGCTGGGCTGGTTGCAGGCCGGCGTCGAGGTCTACGGCGGACCGTTGCTGAACTCGTGGCTCGACCGCGAGCTGACCCTTGCCGGTCGCCTCGTGCTCGATGACGGTACGACCGTGCTCGCCGACTCCGGCCCACTGCTGCGGCTGCCGCAGCTGGCGATCCACCTCGACCGCGGGGTCAATGACGGCCTCGCGCTCAACAAGCAGGCGCAGACCCAGCCGGTGTGGGGGCTGGGCGACGCCGACTCCGAAGACCTGCTCGCCGAGCTCGCGCGCCGCGCCGGTGTCGATGCGGCGCGCATCCGCGGCTACGACCTGGTGACCGCCGACGCCGCCCGCGGTGCCGTGTTCGGAAAGGGGGACGCGTTCTTCGCTGCCGGCCGGCTCGACGATCTCGCCTCGGTGCACGCCGGGGTCGTGGCCCTGACCGGCATCGCCGACCGCTTCGACGGCGCACGCATCGCGATGCTCGCCGTGTTCGACCATGAGGAGATCGGGTCGGGCACCCGCTCGGGTGCGGCCGGGCCCTTCCTCGCCGACGTTCTCGAGCGCATTCAGCTGGCCCTCGGCGCCGGTCGTGAGCAGCAGCTGCGGGCGCTCGCCGACTCGTGGTGCGTGTCCAGCGACGTCGGCCATTCGGTGCACCCGAACTACGCCGACAAGCACGATCCGGTCGTGCGTCCGGTGCTCGGCTCAGGCCCGATCCTGAAGATCAACGCCAACCAGCGCTACGCGACCGATGCGGTCGGCGCCGCCGCCTGGCACGGCTGGTGTGGGGATGCCGGTGTGCGCAGCCAGGAGTTCGTCTCGAACAACTCGATCCCGTGCGGGTCGACGATCGGGCCGATCACCGCGACGCGGCTGGGCATCCGCACCGTCGACGTCGGCATCCCGATCCTGTCGATGCATTCCGCGCGGGAACTGGCCGGCGTCAGCGACCTGTTCGATCTGGCGCGGGTCGCCGAGGCGTTCTTCACGCACTGACCCCGCTTCCGGTGTCCGGCGCGCCGCGAGGAGCCCGGCCGGTTCCGGCCCCGCAAGGGGTTTCGTTCAGGCGCCCTGGGTACGATGGGTGGTTGCGCGCACCGGCTGGTGCGCAGCACGAGTGCAACTACCTGCTTCCGGGGCAAGGCGGCACGTGAGAACGAGCTGACTGTTCCGGAGGTCACATGGCTCAGAAAGACCCGCAGCGCACGCTCCTCCAGCAGACCGGCTGGGGCTACTTCCCGATCGCGTTCATCGCGCGGCTGCCGTTCGCGATGATGGTCGTGGGCGTGCTCACGTTCGTCGTCTCGGCGACCGGATCGGTGAGCCTGGGCGGGCTCACCTCGGCCGCCGTCGGGGTGGGGGTCGTGGTCGCCGGTCCGGCGATCGGCATCGCCGTCGACCGGTACGGACAGCGGGTGGTGCTGGTGCCGGTGGGGTTGGCCAACGGCGCCCTGCTCGCGATGTTCCCGCTGGTCGTGCTCAACGAACTCGGCGCCGGGATGATCCTCGCCACGGGACTGCTCATCGGTCTGTCCGCGCCGCAATCGGCGGCGATGTCCCGCAGCCGGCTGATGGCGATCGTGCGCGACCGGATCCCCGTGATGCGTCAGCCGACGACCATGTCCCACGTCATGTCGTACGAGTCGGCGGCCGACGAGACCGCGTTCGTGATCGGGCCGTTCCTGGTCGGCATCTTCGCAGCGTGGATCTCGCCGTGGGCGCCGATCGCGATCGCCGCAGGTCTCAGTCTCGTGTTCGTCACCGCGTTCGCTCTGCACCCCACCGGCCGCATCACCGCCGCCGGCAGCCGCGCCCACCAGGAACGGGCACCGCTGCGCGACGTGTTCCGGCTGCGCGTCATGATCCTCGTGGCCGCGGCGTTCGGCGTCGGCATGTTCTTCGGCACGACGCTCACCTCGCTCACCGCCTACGCCACAGCCGCCGGTGATGAGGCACAGGCCGGCATCCTCTACGGCCTCATGGGCATCGGCTCGGCCGTCCTGGCGCTCGCGGTCGTGCTGCTGCCCGACAGGTTCGCGCTGCGGTGGCGGTGGCTCGTGTTCGCGGCGGTGCTGACGACCGCAGCGGCCGGGTATGCGGCATCCACCGATCTGGGGATGGTCACCGTCATGCTGATGGTCATGGGCCTCGGCGTCGGGCCGACCCTGGTGACGCTGTTCAGCCTTGCCGGTGACCGGGCGCCGCTGGGCCGTGAGGCCACGACGATGACCCTGGCGACCTCGGCGCTCACGCTCGCGCAGGCGCTCGCCTCGGCGGTCACCGGGGCCGTCGCCGACGCCGTGTCGGTGTCGGCGGCGATGGCCCTGCCCGCCGTCGCGGCCGCCTTCGTGCTCGTGTGCGGCGCCGGCAACGCGTTCCTGGTGCGCCGCGTAGCCTGAGGCATATGTCTGCCGTCTCGTCCGACCGCACCGCCGCCGATGCGCGCGCCCAGCTGGCTGCTCTCGCCGCGGGTGCCGCGGAGGCCGGCGGCATGGCAGCGTGGACGGGCCTGCCCCCGTCGCGGGAGGCGCGCCCCGCTGCGGTGCTGATCCTGTTCGGCGTGCTCGACAGCGTGCCCGCCGACCGCAGCGACGCTGCCGTGTCGCGCGATCTCGATGTGCTGCTGCTGGCGCGCGCCACGACGCTGCGGTCGCACCCGGGCCAGGTCGCCTTCCCCGGCGGGCGAGTGGATGCCGGAGACCCCAGCCCCGTGGCCGCGGCACTGCGCGAGGCCGTGGAGGAGACCGGCCTCGACCCGGGCGGCGTCGAGGTGCTCGGCACGCTGGGCGACGTGTCGCTCGCGTTCTCACGGCACCAGGTCACGCCGGTGCTGGCGTGGTGGCGCCGGCCGTCACCGGTCGGGGTGGTCGATGTCGCCGAGTCGTCGGACGTGTTCCGCGCGCCGGTCGCGGATCTGCTCGATCCCGCCCATCGTGGCGTGACGGTGCTGCGACGCGGGGGCGAGGTGTTCCGCGGGCCGGCGTTCGTGGTGGGCCGCCACCTCGTGTGGGGCTTCACGGCGTTGCTGCTGGACGCCCTGTTCGATCAGCTGGGCTGGACGGTGCCGTGGGATCGCGAGCGTGAGGTGCCGCTCGAAGTGCCCGGCGCCGACGACGGCGACCACGGGCGCTGAATCGCTACTGGTCGCACTCGCAGATGAGGTTGTACGAGACGACCTCATCACCCTCTTCGGGGCGGGCCCAGGCCTCGGCTTCGGCGCGGCTGGCGAACTTGCGGCCCGCGAGGCGTCCGTTGGCCATCAGAACGCTGAACTCGATGTCCTCGCGCGGGTCGGTCCACGTCGTGCTGCTCATGCGAACCTCCTGCCTCCAGTGTAGGTCGGCTCTGGTGGGCGCTCGCGGTCGTCGCTGAATGGGCGCCGCGGCGCGTGGAGAGCAGGTGCGGTGCGCCTGCGGTCAGCGCACGGGCAGCGCCGCGCGGGTGACGCCGTCCACGTGCACGGGTTCGCCGTGCACCGCGATGGTGAGCGGCTCGCCCTCGCGCAGGGTGAACACGGCCTCGCCGGCGGTGACCCGTACGGTCAGCACGCGGCCGCGGAAGCCGATCGTGAACGAGAACGCGTCCCACCCGTCGGGGCAGAACGGCCGGAACGACACCTGCCCGTCGCGGACGCGCATGCCGGCGAACCCCTGCACGATCGACAGCCAGGCGCCGCTCATCGAGGTGATGTGCAGGCCGTCCTCGGTGTCGTTGTTGTAGTTGTCGAGGTCGAGCCGTGCGGTGCGCCGGTACAGCTCGATGGCCTTGTCGGTCCGGCCGATCGCCGCAGCCAGCACCGAGTGGATCGACGCGGACAGCGATGACTCGTGCACCGTCATCGGCTCGTAGAAGTCGAAGTTGCGGCGCAGATCGTCGGCGTCGAAGTCGTCTTCGAACAGGTACATGCCCTGCAGCACGTCGGCCTGCTTGATGAAGCACGATCGCAGGATACGGTCCCACGACCAGTTCTGGTTGATGGGGCGCTGGTCGGCCGGCAGCGCCGAAGCCGGCATGAGGTCCTTGTCGAGGAACGTGTCGTGCTGCACGTGGATGCCGAGATCCGCGTCGTCGGGCAGGTACATGCCCTCGGCGATCTCGCGCCAGCGACCGCGTTCGTCGTCGGTCACGCCGAGCTCGACCGCGCGTGCGGGGACGGTGTCGAGCGTCTCGTCGGTGTAGCGCAGAACCCATGCGGCGAGGTAGTTCGTGTACCAGTTGTTGCTGACGTTGTTCTCGTACTCGTTGGGGCCGGTGACCCCGTGCAGCATGTACCGTCCGCGCCGCGCGGAGAAATGCACCCGATCGGCCCAGAACCGGCTGATCTCGACGAGCACCTCCAGGCCCGGCCCCTCGAGATACGTCCGGTCGCCGGTGTAACGCGTGTAGTCGTGGATGGCGTGCGCGATCGCGCCGTTGCGGTGGATCTCCTCGAACGTGATCTCCCACTCGTTGTGGCACTCGACGCCCGTGAACGTCACCATGGGGAACAGCGCGCCCGCGAGGTGCTGCTGCCGGGCGTTGTGCTGCGCCTGCGGCAGCTGGTCATGCCGGTACTGCAGCAGAGCGCGGGTCACGTCGGGCGAGGCGACCGCCAGGTACAGCGGCACGAGGTAGGCCTCCGTGTCCCAGTAGGTGGCTCCGCCGTACTTCTCGCCGGTGAAGCCCTTCGGGCCGATGTTGAGCCGCTCGTCCTCGCCGTAGTACGTCGAGAACAGCTGGAACAGGTTGAACTGGATGCCCTGCTGCGCTTCGTCGTCGCCCTCGATGATCACCTCGGCGCGTGCCCAGCGCTGCGCCCACAGGGCGGCGTGGGCGGCGTGCTCGGCGTCGAAGTCGCGCGCCTCCGTCAGCAGCCGCGCGGCTGCTCTCGCGTGCTGATCCTCGGCGACGTCGCGGGTGGTGACCACCGCGGTGGTCTTGGTGAGCAGGGCCGTCTGGCCGGGGGAGAGGATGCCGGAGTATGCCGTGCCGACCTGCCACGGCGCATCGACGATGCCCACGCGCTCGAGGCCTGCAGCCGTCGAGCTCATGGCGGCGGTCACGGTGAACCGCGGGGTGCCGAACGGGTTCGGGGCGGTGCGCAGCGAGAGCACCTGCGGGCCGGGCGTCGCATCGGCGGAGCCCGCATCGCGCGTCGCCTCCTCCCAGAACCGCTCGCCGTAGTTCGCGTCGAGGTTGTGCACGTCGCCGTCCAGGCGCGGCGTCAGCGTGATCTCGGGGGCGCCCGCCAATGCGGTGACGCGCACACGCTGCAGGCAGAGCTCGCGGGTCGCGATCGAGAGGAAACGCTCGAACTCGATACGCACCCGGGTCTCGCCCACGCGGTAGGTGAACGAGCGGGTCAGCAGACCGTCGCGCAGATCGAGGCGGATCGTGATCTCGTCGGCGCCCTCGCCGAACAGGTCGACCCGCTGGCCGTCGACGGTCACATCGATCGCGATCAGGTTGGTCGCGTTGATGACCTTGCCGAAGTACTCCGGGTAGCCGTTCTTCCACCAGCCCACGCGGGTCTTGTCGGGAAACCACACGCCGGCGATGTAGGTGCCCTGATGGGTGTCGCCGCCGTAGCCCTCTTCGAAATTGCCGCGCATGCCCATGTGGCCGTTGCCGGTCGAGGTCATCGCCTCGATCAACCTCACGTCGGCGTCTGCCAGCCCGCTTGTCGAGATCGCATACGGCTCGACGGTGAACACCCGCTCGCTCATGGTGAACATCCTCCCTCGACGGCACGCCAGATGATCGGATTCACCGGAAACGTATCCGGGCAGAGACGTTACCCCCGATCTGCGCGCCGCGCACATCGCAGACGGTTCTCCGCGCGTCGCCGGTAGAGTTGATGCCGCCGACAGTCAGAGGGGGAGCCGTGTTCTCGCGGATGTTCGACCGTGCCGGTCCGCTGTGGCGGGCCGCGAACAGCATCGGCGACATCATCGTCGTCAACGTGCTGTTGGTGCTGACCCTGCTGCCGGTGGTCACCGCCGGCGCCGGCTTCACCGCCGCCTACGACACCGCGCGTCGCGTACTGGCCGACGAAGACCAGGGCGCCGCGCGCACCTTCTGGATCTCGTTCCGCGCGAACTTCCGCGCCGCCGGTGCGCTGTGGGCTGTGATCGGGCCGCTCGGAGCGCTGATCGCCGCAAGTTGGATCTTCGTCCGGATCGACGAGCTGCTGATTCTGAAAGTGCTCGTGACCTGGGTATACCTGCTCATCTTCCCGTTCGTGTGGACGATGCAGGCGCGCTTCGAGAACACCGTCGGCCGCACGCTGCGCAACGCCGTGATCATCGCGGTGGCCCGGCTGCCGTACGCGGTGGGCGTGCTCGTGATCCAGGGGGTGATCGCGGCGGTCACTGTCGCGACGTGGATCGTGCTGCCGCAGATCGTGGTGGTCCTCCTGCTGCTGGGGTATGCCCTCGCGGTGTTCGCGGCCACCCCCTTGCTGCAGCGGACCATCGCCGTGCTCATGCCCGCCGAGCCGGCCGCCGCAGACGACGCCTGACGCGCCCTCCGCCGGTCGCGGGGCCACCGGCCGGCGACCGGGCGCGCCCGCGCGATTAGTCACGGCCGGCGCGGTGTTGCGTCCGCGTCGATCGATGCGTATCGTTTCGTCCGAACTCCGGAACCGATTCCGAAACCCGACGAGACGGACGGGGTTCCGCGATGCGGCGTGGCGCGGTATCGCGTGAGTGTCCTTGATCCAAAGAAGGAAGGCCCAGGACGAATGAACAAGCGCAGAATGGCGACCGCGATCGCCGCCGGGATGACCGTGGCGGCCCTCACCGGCGCCCTCGCCGGCTGCAGCAGCGCCGAAGGCGGCAATGACGCCGATGGCAAGGTCTACTACCTCAACTTCAAGCCCGAGCAGGCCGAAGACTGGGTGGCTCTGGCCGAGGCGTACACCGAGGAGACCGGTGTCGCCGTCGACGTGCAGACCGCAGCATCGGGCACGTACGAGACCACCCTCAAGTCCGAGATGGCCAAGAGCGACGCGCCGACCCTCTTCCAGGTGAACGGCCCCGTGGGCCTCGCGAACTGGAAGGACTACGTCGCCGACCTGTCCGACACCGCGATCTACGAGCACCTCAACGACCAGTCGGTCGCCCTGACCGGCGAAGACGACGCGGTCCTGGCCGTCCCGTACGTCATGGAGACCTACGGCATCATCTACAACAAGAAGATCGTGGGCGACTACATCGCCCTCGGTGATGCGGCCGTGGCATCCATCGACGAGATCACCGACTTCGACACGTTCTCCGCGGTCGTCGAGGGCATCCAGGAGCACAAGGACGAGCTGGGCATCGAGGGCGCCTTCACGTCGTCGGGCTTCGACTCGTCCAGCGACTGGCGCTTCAAGACGCACCTGGCCAACCTGCCGCTGTACTGGCAGTTCGCCGCTGACGGTGTCGACGGCCAGCCCGCCGAGATCAACGACAGCTTCCTCGACGGCTACCAGCGCATCTTCGACCTGTACATCAACAACGCCACGGTCGAGCCCTCGACCCTGTCGGGCAAGACGATCGAAGACGCCAACAGCGAGTTCGCACTGGGCAAGGCCGCCTTCTACCAGAACGGCACCTGGGCCTACGGCGACGTCTCGGGCCAGGCTGTGGCCGATGAGGACCTCGGCATGCTGCCGATCTACATCGGCGCCGACGGCGAGGAGAACTCGGGCCTGGCGACCGGTTCGGAGAACTACTGGGTCATCAACAACGAGGCGTCCGAGGCCGATCAGAAGGCGACCAAGGACTTCCTCGAGTGGGTCATCACCTCCGAAACCGGCCGTGACAGCCTCGCCAACACCATGGGCTTCGTGACGCCGTTCGACACGTTCGCCGACTACCTGCCGTCGAACCCGTTCGTGCAGGCTGACGCGGCCTACACCGAGGCCGGCAAGACCGCCGTCACCTGGAACTTCACCGTCATGCCCTCCGAAGAGTGGAAGAACGGCGTCGGCCAGGCGCTGCTGCAGTACGCGCAGGGCACCGGCGACTGGGCCGCGGTCGAGACCGCCTTCGTCGACGGCTGGGCTGCCGAATACCAGCTCGCCAACGGCTGATCCATCCCTGATGTGGATGCCCCGGCATCCACTCGTGTGCCCGCGGCGGCGACTGAGGTCGCCCCGCCGGCACCACCACGCACGCACCCCCGCGTGCCGCGTCCGCACAAGGAGCACGCACCATGAAGAAGTCCCTCGCCCGCTGGGGGTGGCTGTTCACCGGACCGACGGTGGCGGCCTTCATCATCGGGTTCATCATCCCGTTCGGCCTGGGCGTGTACCTGTCGTTCACCGAGTTCCGCACGGTGACCAAGAGCACGTGGGTGGGGCTGGACAACTACGCGAAGCTGCTGGGCGACGAGACCTTCGCGCACTCGCTGTGGTACACCGCCGCGTTCGCGCTGGTCACGACCGTGCTCATCAACGTCTTCGCGTTCGCGATCGCGTACTTCCTCGTGAAGAACTTCCGCGGCAAGAACGTGTTCCGCTCGGTGTTCTTCATGCCGAACCTCATCGGCGGCATCGTGCTCGGCTACATCTGGCTGCTGCTGCTCAACGGTGTGCTGGGGCTGTGGGCCCGTTCGATCACGTATGACGCCACCTACGGGTTCTGGGGCATGGTCATCCTCATGTGCTGGCAGCAGATCGGCTACATGATGGTGATCTACATCGCCGGTCTCCAGTCGGTGCCCACCGAGCTGATCGAAGCGGCCGAGATGGACGGCGCGTCGCGCGGGCGCACGCTGCGCAGCGTCATCATCCCGCTCGTGATGCCCTCGATCACCGTGTGCACCTTCTTGACCATCACCAACGGCTTCAAGATGTTCGACCAGAACCTCGCGCTGACCAACGGCGCCCCGTCGCGGCTGTCAGAGCTGCTGGCGCTCAACATCTTCAACACCTTCTACGGCCGCACCGGATTCGAGGGCGTCGGCCAGGCCAAGGCCGTCATCTTCCTCATCATCGTGGCGGTCATCGCCCTGGTGCAGAACCGCTTCGCCCGCTCGAAGGAGGCCGCGCTGTGAACGACAAGCCCCGTCGCCCGTGGCTGTGGACGGTCACGTTCACCGTCATCGCGCTGGCCTACCTGTATCCGATCGCGCTCGTTGTCATCAACTCCTTCAAGGGTAAGGTGCACATCGCCGACAACCCGTTCGCGCTGCCGAATGCGGAGAGCTTCGTCGGCTGGCAGAACTACATCGACGGCGTTCAGAAGACCGACCTGTTCGCCTCGTTCGGCTGGTCGCTGGTCATCACGGTCGGCTCGGCGCTGCTGATCCTGGCGTGCACGTCGATGACTGCGTGGTGGATCGTGCGCATGGACAACCGGTACGCCAAGACGCTGTACACGTCATTCCTGTTCAACCTCGTGGTGCCGTTCCAGATGGTCATGTTCACCCTGTCGTGGCTGACCGACTACCTGGGGCTGGGCAACCCGTTCGGGCTGTGGATCATCTACCTCGGCTTCGGCGCGGGGCTCGCGGTGTTCATCTTCACCGGGTTCGTGAAGGGCATACCGTACGAGATCGAAGAAGCCGCCACCATCGACGGCTGCGGTCCGGTGCGCACGTTCTTCCTCGTGGTGCTGCCGATCATGAAGCCCGCCGTGATCACCGTCGCGATCCTCGAGGTCATGTGGCTGTGGAATGACTACCTGCTGCCGTATCTCACGCTGGACCTCAAGAAGTACATGACCATCCCCATCTCGGTGCAATACCTCAAGGGTGGCTACGGCGCGGTCGACATGGGTGCCATGATGGGCGTGCTGGTGCTCGCGATGATTCCCGTGATCGTGTTCTATCTGTTCAGTCAGAAGCACATCATCCGCGGCGTCGTCGCCGGCGCCGTCAAGGGCTGACCGCGAGAAGGAGCACCGCGCCGTGGCCGAGATGACCATCAAAGAGCTGGCGCGTATCTGCGGCGTCGCCGTCTCGACGGTGTCGCGCGCCATGAACGACCGCTCCGATGTGAATCCGACCACCCGGGCGCGCATCCGCGCCGCGGCCGAGCGGTACGGTTACGTGCCCAACGCGAGTGCCCGGCGGCTGAAGATCGGCACGACGCGCACGATCACCGTCATCATCCAGGGTGAGTTCGGGCAGCTGCTCATCGAGGTGCTCGAGCATCTCGAGCAGGCCTTCGCCGACGCCGGGTACGACATGACCATGTCGCACATCGCCGACCAGCACGCCCACGCCGCGACGGTCGAGCGCATCGTGCGCGAGGGCAAGTACGGGGGAGTGGTCTTCCTCGGGCGGTACGGTTCGGCCGATCGCGAAGCCTCGGCGGCGCTGAGTCGCCGCCTGGCCGAGATCGATGTGCCGATGGTGTTCTGCACGACACCGGACTACTCGGGCTCGGTCGCGCTGCACTCGTCGATCTCGGTCGACGACCACTCCGGCGCGCGCGATCTGGTGACGCACCTCATCGAGCGCGGCCATCGGCGCATCGCATTTCTCGGCGCCGGCGACGAGCACGACCGCGAGCACGCGTGGGCGCTGCGCCTGTCCGGCTACCGGTCGGGCCTCGAGGGCGCCGGCATCCCCTACGACCCGGAGCTGGTGATCGCATCGGCGATGCCCGGTCAGATCTACACGATGGTCAACGGCTACGAGTCGACGCGGCGCTGGCTCTCCGGCGGTGCGACGGTGGGGGTGGATGCCGGGGCCACGGCCCTGTTCGCGGTGTGCGATGCCGCCGCGATCGGCGCCGCGCGTGCCGTCAGCGAGGCCGGGCTGCGGGTGCCCGACGACATCTCGCTCGTCGGTTTCGACGGCCTGGACATCGCGGAATACTACGTGCCGCGTCTGACGACCATCGTGCAGCCGGTCGCTGAGCTCGCACAGAGCACCGCGCGGGTGCTGATGTCGACGATGGATGATCCGGGGCGAGCGCGCGAGCAGGTGTGGATCCGCGGACGCCTCGTCACGGGGGAATCCGTGAGGACGCTTGCCGCCTCGACATGAGGCGACGGCGCGCGCGGTCGTTCGCGGTTGCGCCCTGATTCGATATCCCTCAATATAGAGGTGTGTCTATACAGTCCCGCGTGACCCGCGCCGAGGGTGCACCGGCGGCGCCGGTGGCGACGAGGCTCTCGACCATCGACCGGTGGCTTCCGCTCTGGATCGCCGTGGCGATGATCGCCGGGCTGCTGCTGGGCCGGTTCGTGCCCGGTGTCTCCGACCTTCTCGCGCAGATCGAGGTGGGTGGCATCTCGGTGCCGATCGGGCTCGGCTTGCTGGTGATGATGTATCCCGTGCTGGCGAAGGTGCGTTACGACAAAGTGGCCGCCGTCACCGGCGACAAGCGGCTGCTCATCTCCTCGCTCGTGCTGAACTGGCTGGTCGGGCCGGCGTTCATGTTCGTGCTGGCCTGGGTGTTCCTGCCCGATCTGCCGGAGTACCGCACCGGCCTGATCATCGTCGGTCTCGCGCGGTGCATCGCGATGGTCATCATCTGGAACGATCTGGCCTGTGGCGACCGCGAGGCCGCCGCCGTCCTCGTGGCGATCAACTCCGTTTTCCAGGTCGTCGCATTCGCGCTGCTGGGCTGGTTCTACCTCGCGGTGCTGCCCGGGTGGCTCGGCTTCGACACGCAAGGGCTCGACATCTCGATCGGTCAGATCGCGCTCAACGTGATCGTCTTCCTCGGCATCCCGCTGGCGGCCGGTTTCGCGTCGCGCCTGATCGGTGAGCGCCGCCGGGGTCGCGACTGGTACGAGCAGGCCTTCCTGCCGAAGGTCGGACCGTGGGCGCTGTACGGGCTGCTGTTCACCATCACGCTGCTGTTCGCACTGCAGGGCGAACAGGTCACCTCCCGCCCCTGGGATGTCGCGCGCATCGCACTGCCGCTGCTGGTCTACTTCGCCGTGATGTGGTTCGCGGGACTGTTCGCGGGCAAGGCGCTCGGCCTGGGATATGCGCGGTCATCGACGCTGGCGTTCACGGCGGCGGGCAACAACTTCGAATTGGCCATCGCCGTCGCCATCGGAACCTTCGGCGCCGCGTCGGGGCAGGCGCTGGCGGGCGTGGTGGGTCCGCTCATCGAAGTGCCCGTGCTCGTCGGACTCGTCTACGTCTCGCTCTGGGCCGCGAGGGCGTGGTTCCGTACCGATCCCACCACGGGTGTCCGCATCGCCGAGGAGCGGACGTCGTGACGGCCACGGTCGTCGATTCCGCTGCCGCCGAGGTCGTGTGCGCCCCGGCATCCACCGACGCCATCGACGAGGGAGCGGCCACCGCCCTGGCGGCGACGCTCAAGGCACTCGCCGATCCGCTGCGTCTGCGGATGCTGTCGGTCATCGCCTCCGACTCGCGCGGGGAGACGTGCGTGTGTGACCTGATGGAGCTGTCGGAGCTGTCACAGCCCACCGTGTCGCACCACCTCAAGGTCCTGCGCGACGTGGGCGTGGTTTCCGCGCAGCGGCGGGGCACGTGGGTCTGGTATCGCCTCACGCCCGAAGGGCGCCCTGCCATCACGATGCTGCTCGATTCGTTCGCGCCCCTCGCGTCCGTACTCCCCACCCACCGATCTGGAGACACCGCATGAACACTCGCACGCCGGCCGTCCTGTTCGTCTGCGTTCACAACGCCGGCCGCTCGCAGATGGCCGCAGGATTCCTCCGCGACCTCGCCGGCGACCGCATCGAGGTCCGCTCGGCGGGGTCGATGCCCGCGGACCGGATCAATCCGGTGGCGGTGCAGGCCATGGCCGAGGTCGGCATCGACATCACCGCCGAACAGCCCAAGGTGCTCACCACCGATGCCGTGCAGGACTCGGACGTCGTGATCACGATGGGCTGCGGCGACGCGTGCCCGATCTTCCCGGGCAAGCGGTACGAGGACTGGACGCTGGAGGACCCTGCCGGTCAGGGAATCGATGCAGTCCGCCCCATCCGCGACGACATCCGGGCGCGCATCGAGCAGCTCGTGAGCGAGCTGATCTAGCGTCCCGCGCCGGAGGCCGCCCCCCGCGGGCTGTGGCCGGCGCGACGGCCTGGCGTCACTGCGGCGTGTCGGGCGGAAGCGTCGGCTCGACGGGGCTCGGTGCGAGCGGTTCCTCCGGATGGGGCACCAGGGGCTCGTCGGGGTAGGGCGGGTTCGGCTCTTCCGGCGCGAGCGGGGGCTCGGGCATCGGGTTCGGCTCGTCGGGTGTGGCAGGCTCGGCGGGGCCGGGCGGTACCTCGCCGGGTGTCGGCGGGACCTCGTCGGGCATCGGAGCGGGGGTGTCGGGAAAAGTCATGGCTCGTCCTCACGTCTGGGGCATCGATCGATGCGCTCTGCCAGACTGCGCGCCGCGGTGGTGGCGCACGAGGGGGTTGACCGGTGCGGCACGGCGAGATACCCGGCATCCGCTCGCCGCGACGTCGGTGTCGCGGGGAGGACGCGATGCCCTCCCCGCGACGGGGCGCTCAGAGCGCGCGGATGTTCGTCGCCTGCGGGCCCTTCTGGCCTGCTTCGGTGTCGAACTCGACGCGCTGGTTCTCTTCGAGGTTGCGGTGCCCCGAGCCGGCGATCGCGCTGAAGTGCGCGAACACGTCGGCTGAGCCGTCGTCGGGTGCGATGAACCCGTAGCCCTTGTCGGAGTTGAACCATTTGACGATGCCGGTGGCCATGACGTCATTCCTTCTTGTTCTGGGACCACGCGTGTGGTCCGGGTGTCCGCGGCGACGGCGCCGCCGCGGAGCGGAGTCCCCGACGACATGCGTGTCGGGGAACAGTGGGGTGGATGCCGGTGGCGCGACCAGCGCGGACTGCGCGGCATCGAGGGTCGGGTGCACGCCCAGGCGGGCGCTGTAGTGGTCGTAGAGCTCGAAGGATCCGCCGAGATCGACGACGAACCCGGCGAACTCACCGTCGCGGGTGGCGACGTGGACGTCGTGATCGGATTGGCGCCAGAGCAGCGGAGAACAGAGTGTGGAGTGAAGAGTGAGGGGGATGATGCTGTCGATTCTGAATGGGCGTCGCGTGACGCCGGGGCCGAGGCATTGATTGCGCTCAGAGAGGGCCCGAAGGTCTGACATGCGAGGCGCGGCTCTGCGCTGCGCGGGTCTGACCTGGTACCAGTCTAGGCGACCGGGGGTGCTCAGGGGCGAATCGGGCGCTCTGGGTGCGTTCCGCGCGACGGCGTGCCGGGCGCCATTGCGCGTGAGCACCGAGCCCAAGGGCGCTGTCCCGATAAGGAATGGAGCTCAGGGGAGCAGCCCCGGCAGGGCAGCGGGCAGCAGGGGGAGCAACCCGTACGCTGCGACACCCAGGCCCGCGAATCCGGTGAGCCCGCCGACGGCCCAGAGTCGACGGCGACGTCGGGCAGCCCCGACGGTGGCGCGCAGAGCCTCGAAGGCGGGCAGGTTGGCCGTGACGAGTTCTTGGGCGCCCCACGTGCTGCGCCGCGCGGCCGTGGCGGCGATCTCCTCGACATCTGCCGCAGAGTGCACGACCGGGCGCCGCCGGAGCCACCGCACCAGCGAGTCAGAGCGCAGCACGGTGACAGTGGCCGGCGCCTCTTTGACGGTGAGGGCCCGGGCGGCGATGATGACGATCAGCGCGTTGACCTCGAGGGGGCGGTGCAGCGCTCCAGACAAGACCTTGCTGACGCGGCGCGCTTCGGTGGCCGCATTGCGGACGTGGTCGGTCTTGTGGCCGCTGACGAGCAGTCGCCGGGAGCCCACCCAGATGCGAGCGCCCTCGTGATACTTGGCGTTGATCGTGAAGACACCGCCCGGGCCGATCACAATGTGATCGATGTCGCTGCCGCGCACGCCGATCGGCACCGCGTGCAGCGCATGCCAGTCCGGGCCCAGCTGCGTGAGCATGCGGGCGACCTCCAATTCGCCGATCGCGCCGAGGTACCACGCCTCGGCGTCGGCGGACAGCGGCGACCGGCCGAACATCCGGGCCAGGCGAGACTGCGGCGGGGCGAGTGCCTGCACGCGCAGCGCTTCGGCGATGACGGCTGACCCCGGCGCCCGAAGTCGCAGGTCGCCTGCGGGGTCGTCCCTGGTCATCGGTGCGTTGCCGGTTGTGGACGGCATTGCGCTTGAACGATCTCGGACTTCACGTCGTCCCCCTTCGGTGCAGGGGAGCGGATCGATCGCCGGCGAGTGGATGCCGCGCAGAACACCCACGCG
This sequence comes from Actinomycetes bacterium, assembly GCA_023450335.1. GTDB lineage: Bacteria > Actinomycetota > Actinomycetes > Actinomycetales > Microbacteriaceae > Microbacterium. The sequence continues at coordinate 37,434 of JAEXHA010000015.1, forward strand.
GCATCCGGTACCCTAGATGCCGGCCCCCTCTCCCCAGTGGTGACCGGCACTGCCGACAATGCCAGATCCTTCCGACATCGGTGCCCGACCGTTCGCGCACGGCGTGTCGGATTGATGGTGGACCCACAAGGGGGTCGGTGCGCCGTAGCGCCGAACTCGCCGCCGGCCGTGTCCGGGGTGGCTCCTAGACTCGCGGGATGGCACTCGTAGACCACCTGGGAATCACCGTTGCCGATCTTCGTGCGGCCGTCGCACAATTCGATCCGATTCTGACGGAGCTCGGCTACACGCGGCGCGATGCGCCGCAGTCGGTCTCGTGGGACTGCGGCGATGAGACCGAGATCATCCTGTACCCGTCGCGTGAATCGGACGAGGGTCCGCACCAGCACGGCCGCATCGGCTGGCAGCACCTCGCGTTCACGGTGTCGTCGCGTGGCGAGGTCGAGGGGCTGCACGCGGTCGCCGTCGCTGCCGGATGGTCGGTCGTCCGCGACCCGAAGGAGTATCCGCGTTTCACCGAGCGCTACTACGCGTCGTTCGTCGAGGATGACAACGGTATCCGCATCGAGTTCATGCACAACCCGCCGCGCTGAGCCGACGCCGAAAGCCGCGCAATGCTCTCCTCCGGCATCCACCACCGCCATGATGACCGTATGGACACCACTGCAGGTAAGCCCGATCGCACTCTCTGGGTTGTGATCGGCGTCGTGGCGGCGCTCGTCGTCATCGCTCTCGTCGTCGTCTTCACGCGCGGCGCCTCTGCCCCGTTGGACGAGTCGACGCCCGCGGGGGTCGTGCAGCGCTACACCGCGGCTGTGCTCGACAGCGACCGCGATACCGCGTTGAGCTACCTCGTGCCGAGCGCAGCTGAGCGCTGCGAGCGGCTCGACCCGACCGTCGCGGACGACGTGCGCGTCGTGCTCGATGACGCGACGGAGGGCGACCAGTCGGCCGAAGTGACCGTCACGATCTCGCAGCCGAGCACGGGCGGCGTATTCGGACCCACCGAGTACAGCTACGAGGCGTCGTTCCGGCTTTCGCGCGTCAACTCGGGGTGGGCGATCGAGACGACACCGTGGGAGTTCGCCGTCTGCGCCGAGGTGACCCAGTGACCGCGCACGTCCCGGCCGCCGCCGCGCCCGGTGCGCAGGGCACGGTGCGCCGGGTGATCGTCTTCATCCTGCTGTTCGTGCTGGTGTGTCTGACCGCGTCGGGGCTTGCCGGGCTGCTCGGCAGGCTGCTCGAGGACCGGTCGGGCTTCGACATCGGCATCGGCGGTCTCGCGCTGTCACTCGCCTTCACTCTCGTGGGCGGTCCGCTGGCCGTCGTGCTGTGGTGGTTCGCCTGGCGTCGGCTCGACGGACCCGACCGTGGCTCGGTCGCGTGGGGCCTCTACTTGACGGCGACCTCGTTCACGGCGCTGGTGATCTTCAGCGGTGCACTGCTGGGCATGCTCGCCGACCTGCTCGCCGGACGGTGGGCGCCCGACGCGCTGGGCACCGCCATCGCATGGCTGCTCGTATGGATGGCCCATCGCTGGATGTGGCTGCGTCGGCGGCCATTGCGGCTGGCGACCGCGCCCAGTGTTCTCGGTGCGGCATACGGGCTGATCGTCGGCGTCGCCGGTGTCGTCCGGGCGCTCGCGTACCTTTTCGACACGGCGATCGTGCCCGCACAGGCGCAGATCGGCGACGGCTGGTGGGTCATCGTTCTGCAGACTCTGGTGTGGGGTGCCGGCGGCGTGCTCATCTGGTGGTGGCATTGGTTCCACGACGCCGTGCGCGGCCTTCGGGGCGGCTTCGCGGATGTCGCACTCGTGGTCGTCGGTGTGCCGGGCGCGGCGGCAATGACTCTCGGCGGGGCCATCGCCGCGCTGTACGTTGCCCTGCGCAGTGTCTTCGAACGAAGCGAACCGTGGCGCGAGGTGCTCGATCCGCTGGGCATGGGCATCGCTGCGGCCGCGGTGGGGGCGGTGGTGTGGCTGTACCACCGGCGGATCGCGTTCGAGCGTTCGCAGACCACCGCCGGCGCCGCGGGCCTGGTCGAGGCGGGTCTGGGGCTCATCGCCGCGGCGTCCGGAATCGGCGTCATCATCAACGCGCTGCTGGCGGCGCTGACGACGCCGTTGGCCGGTGCGGATGCGCGGGGGCTGCTGCTGGGCGGCATCGCGGCGCTCGTCGCCGGCGCGCCGTTGTGGTGGGTCGCCTGGCGGCCCCCGGCCGGTCGGGTGGATGCCGCGTGGTCGAGTCGTCGCGTCTACCTCATCGCCGTGTTCGGCGTGAGCGCTGTGGTCGCGATCATCGCCTTGCTGGTCGTCGGGTATCGCCTCTTCTCCTTCGCGCTCGAAGCCGACGCCGGCAATCTCGTGGAGCACATCCGCGCGCCGTTCGGACTGCTCGTCGCCACCGCGCTGGTAGCCGGTTACCATTTCGCGATCTGGCGACGCGACCGCGTGGACTCGGCGGATGATGCGCCGGGGCACCGCATCGCGAAGGTGATCCTGGTCGCGCCCGATGGTGCAGACGCGGTGGCTCAGACGATCGCCTCAGCGACGGGCGCCGCGGTGACACGCTGGGTGCGTGCGGACGTGGATGCCGGTGCGCCGGGTGGTCTGGGCGGCGTGGACGTGGATGCCGGTGGAGGGGACGGTCGGGGCGGCGTGGACACCGCGGCCCTTGTGCATGCGCTCGCCGACGTCACTGTCCGCCGCGTGCTGGTCCTGGTCGCACCCGACGGACGCGCGGAGGTCGTCCCCCTGGCGGACTGAAGCTGTCGCGCCCGACGCCGAAGCGACGCCCGTCGCGTCCGGGGCCGTACGTGCGCAGCACCGCGCGGCGATCAGGCCGTCGCCACGCTCATCCGGCGGCACGCAGCAGCGCGTCGGCGACGGGAGCGATCGCCGACGGTGCCACGTGCAGATTCAGCGACGGCTCGATGAGTTCCACCTCGAGCACGACCAGACCCTGGGCCGCGGTGTCGACGACGTCGATGCGTCCATACAGCGGCGTGGGTTCGCCCGTGATGGTGCTCACCGCACGCATCGCGTCGACGGCGAACGCCTGTTCGGCGGTGCTCGCGGGCACGAGGACGGGGTTCTCCTGATAGACGCCGCCACGCAGTCCGCCGCCGGCCTCCAGCAACGCGCCCTTCGCGATCGCGTGGGTGAATCGTCCTTCGATGATGTAGAGCGCCTTCTCGGTCCCGGCGCTCAACTCGGCGATCTCGGGCTGGATCATCGCCGTCCCGCCGCGGGCGATGATCCGCTCGGCCAGAGCCAGCGCGCGTGGGTCGTCGGCGTCGAACAGTCCGGTGTCGCGAGCACCCGCCGACAGGGTCGGCTTGACCACGATGCGCCGCGGGGTAGGGCTGGCCGCCGTGGCATCCACTTCGCCCCTCGCGTGTGCGCTCACAGCTGCGCGTGCGCTGTGGATATCACGGCAGTAGACCGTCGGCACGGTGCGGATGCCGGCATCCGCCATCGAGGTCAGGTACGCCTTGTCGAGGTTCCAGTGGACCAACGCCGCCGAGTTGACCAGTCGCGTCGCGGCGGCGGTGCGATCGACCCACGCGGCGAACTCGTCGGCGCGCTCGGGATAATCCCACGTGGAGCGAATGGCCACCAGGTCGTACGCGGCGAGGTCCACCGCGTCGTCGTGCCACACGATCGCCTCGGCTTCGGCGCCCCTTTCGCGCAACGCGGCCAGCAGCAGGGGAGTGTCGTAGTCAGGGTCCTCGTCGGCGAACACGTCGGTTGTGGCGAGGGCGATGCGCAGGGTCACGAAGCATCAGCGTAGAGCGCCCGGTGGCGCCGGTCGTGGATCGACGCGGCGTCGGGGCCTCGGCTGTCTCGGTGTCGACCGCACCGGTCGGGGTCGTCTCGGTGTCGGCCGCGCCGGTCAGGGAGATCTCGATCTCAGGCGTCGGCGAGGAACCGCGTGACACGCTCGAGCGCTTCGGGCACGAGTGCGTAATACGCCCACGTTCCGCGCTTCGACCGAGAGAGGAAGCCGGCCTCGGTGAGCACCTTGAGGTGGTGTGACACGGTCGGCTGCGACAATCCGATCGGTTCGACCAGATCGCACACGCAGGCCTCTTGCCCGTCGGAGGACGCGACGATCGACAGGAGTCGCAGCCGGGCGGGGTCGGCGAGAGCCTTCAGCGTCGCGGCCAGGCGCTCGGCTTCGGGCTGCGCCAGCGGTTCGCGCACCAGTGGCGCACAGCAAGCCTCCGGGGCGACGGTGATGTCCGTGACGTCGAGCGCAGTGACCATACATTGATCCTAATCCATATTGACACTCATCGATAGAGTGCCGCATACTGACATCGACGTTCATCGATATTCACTGGAGGCATCCCATGACGCTGCTTGATCTCGTGCCCCGTGTGACGGCAACCGACCGGCTCACGGCGCTACCCGTCGTCATCATCGGCGCCGGTCCCATCGGACTGGCGGCGGCGGCGAATCTGGTCGAGCGCGGCATCGCGTTCGTCGTCCTCGAAGCCGGAGATCAACCGGCCGCGGCGATCACGCTCTGGGGGCACACTCGGCTGTTCTCGCCGTGGCGACACCTGATCGACCCGGCGTCGCGGCGCCTGCTGGAAGCGCGAGGCGAGTGGACGCCACCGGCGGACGAGGAGCGCGCGCCCACCGGGCGACAGCTGGTGGACGAGTACCTCGTGCCCCTGGCAGAGCTGGACGAGCTGCGGCCTCACGTGCGCTACGGCGCGCGGGTTGTCGCCGTGACCCGCGAGGGCATGGACCGTACGCGGACGGCGGGGCGGACCCAGACGCCGTTCGTCGTTCGATTCCGCACGGCCGACGGGCGGATCGACGAACTGACCGGGCGGGCCGTCATCGACGCGTCCGGCACCTATCTGACCCCGAACCCGCTGAACTCATCGGGTCTGGAGCCGATCGGGGGCGCGGACGTCGACGAGCGGATGATCCATGCGCTGCCCGACGTGCTCGGTGCGGACCGGTCGCGGTTCGCCGGCCGGCACACCACCGTGGTCGGGGCGGGGCACTCCGCGGCGAACACGCTGATCGCTCTGGCGGAACTTGCCGAGACCGCGCCCGGTACCCGGGTGACCTGGCTGATCCGCAACGCGTCCGCCGTCCGCGTCTCTTCCTCCGCCGAGGACGAGCTCGCCGACCGCGCCCAGCTCGGATCACGCGTGGACCGACTCGTCGAGACCGGGACGGTCCACAAGGTCGACTCCTTCGAGATCTCGGCGCTAGAGCGTCAGGGCGAGGGTGTCCGTCTGATCGGATCGCGACGCGGTGAGCCCGCCACGCACGACACCGACCTGGTGGTCGGCGCGACGGGCTTCCGCCCGGACCTGTCGATGCTGCGAGAGATCCGGCTGGAGTTGGATGCCATCGTCGAAGCGCCGGTACGGCTGGCGCCGCTGATCGACCCGAATCTGCACTCGTGCGGCACGGTCAGCCCGCATGGGTTCGAACAGCTCCGTCATCCGGAGTCCGGACTCTTCGTGGTCGGCATGAAGTCGTACGGCCGGGCCCCCACGTTCCTGCTCGCCACCGGCTATGAACAGGTCCGCTCGGTGACCGCCTGGATCGACGGCGACATGCGCTCTGCGGCCGAAGTCCGCCTCACCCTGCCGTCGACCGGAGTCTGCTCGACAGACATCGGCGCCGGCTCGTGCTGCTCGTGACAGGCGTCCGGCCGGTGGGTTCCGAAGGTGGGTCACGTGGTGGCGTCCGGCGGGTGGGTTCCGAGGGTGGGTCACGTGCCGGCGTCCGGCCGGTGGGTTCCGAGGGTGGGTCGCATGCCGGCATCCGCTCGATGAGTGCCGAGCGTCGGCCGCATGCCGGCATCCGACCGATGCGTGCCGAGGACTGGCCGCGCGTCGAGGCGATCCTGGCTGCCGGCATCGCGGGAGGGGAGGCGACCTTCGAGACGTCGACCCCGGCATGGGAGCATTTCGACGCGGGCAAGATCGCCGACGCGCGCCTGGTCGCCGTCGATGCTGCGGATGACGTTGTGGGGTGGGCTGCCGCGTCGCCGGTATCGGCGCGGGCGGCGTACGGCGGCGTCATCGAACACTCGGTGTACGTCGACCCTGCCTGCCAGGGCGGCGGCATCGGCCGGGCGCTGCTGACCGAGTTCGTCGCGGCGGCCGAGCGCGCCGGATACTGGACGGTTCAATCGAGCATCTTTCCCGAGAACACGATCAGCCTCCGCTTGCACGAGGCCGTCGGCTTCCGGGTGGTCGGCCGGCGCGAGTCGATCGCGCGCTCATTGCTCGGCCCTCACGCCGGGCGATGGCGCGACACCGTGATGGTGGAGCGACGCAGCCGGATCAACGGGGTGTGACCCGCGGCGGTGAGGTCTGCCGCGCGGCCGTGCGTCGCTTCCTCTCCAATCGCGTGTTCGATATGACGTCTCCACATGGCGACACAGTTTCGAACGAATGTCTGACCCCCTTGCCACAATGGAACCATGACATTCCTCGCCGAGTTGACCGAGAGGCTGCGGGTGGTCACCGACCACGCCGAGCTCGACGTCGCACCCGGCGAACTGCTTCCGGCGTTGCGTCGGCTCGATGATGACGCAGTCGTCGCATTGATTGCAGAGGCGGCAGCCATCGCGTCCTGTGTCGAGCGACTCAAGGTCGTCGGCGCGGCCGTCGTCGCCGAACGGTCGACCACGCCCAGCGGCGGCCTGGCGGGGCGGCGCGGGTTCCGTAACCCGCTGCACCTCGTCCAAGACATCACCGGCGGCACCCGCGGCGACGCGTCGCGGACGCTCCGGGTCGGTTCGGCTCTCCTCGACGACGGCCCGGTGGATGCCGGGGACGTGCCGCCCGGTACCGGTCGGCCGCCGGAGGGTGACGGCAGCGGGGGTGCCGACGGCTCTGGTGGCGCTGATGGCTCCGGTGGCGCTGGCGGTGGTCCGGACGGCTCTGGTGGCGGCTCGGATGCCGGCGCAGAGCGAGTTTTCATCTGGCACGCCGAGCTGCGTGACGCGATGCTCGCCGGTGCGCTCTCAACGGCGCAGCACGATGCGATCCGCAACGGGCTGGGCGAACCCGCCGACACCGATCGTGCGGACGAGGTGTGGGGGATCGCCGCCCAGCAGCTCATGGCCGAGGCCGCCGGTCTCACCGTGGAAGAACTCCGCAAGCACGCGCGCGCGGTGCGCGATGCCCTCGACCCCATCGGCGCCGAAGAACGGTTCGCCGAGCGCTTCGCCGCGCGGTCGTGGCGCGAATGGACCGACGAGCACGGTCGTCACCACGCCCACATCATCTATGACGATGAGATGGGTGCGTGGGCCGACAGCGTGATCGCCGCGGCGCTGCGCCCGCGCCGCGGCGGGCCGCGCTTCATGACCGATGCCGAGCGCGCGCAGGCTGAAGCACTGCAGGACGACGACCGCACGAACGACCAGTTGACCTACGACCTGATGATGTCGGTATTGCGAGCCGGCGCGCTGGCCACGGCCGACGACGTGTTCGGCGTGCGGCAGCCCGGCGTCCGTCTCGTCACGGTGAAGGACCTCATCGGGCGCCGTGACATGTTCGGCCGGCTCGTGGCCATCGCGAACCTCCAAGACGGTGGCGAGGCCCTGCCCGGCTCGGTCCTCGATGCGGCGCTGTGCAACACCGGAACGCTCGAGATCACCGTCTCATCGTGCGGCAAGCCCCTCGATGTGGGTCGCGAGAAGCGATTGTTCACTGCGGCCCAAAAGCAGGCGTTGGCAATCCGCGACGGGGGCTGCATGTGGCCCGGCTGCAACATGCGGGCCTCGTACTGCGAGTCGCACCACACCACCCCGTGGTCCGAGGGTGGCACCACGGACGTCGATCACGGCGTGCTGCTGTGCCGATTCCACCACCTTCTGCTGCATAACGAGGGGTGGCGCATCACGCGCGACGACGTCCGCGGGGTGTTCGTGCTGCATTCACCCACGGGGGAGCACACCACGCTCCGCTCGAAGTCTCCGCTGCGGTGGGCCTGGAGCGCACCGCCCGACCGATCCGGCTGGCGTACGCCGCCATCGGTGCGCGATGCGGATTCGTGCACCCCACCAGGCCGCAGGGCGGTAGGAGCGAACGGACCACCTCTGTTGCTCGAGTGAGTGGTGTCGATCATCGTTGCCGCACGTGTTGTTGTTGCCGCGCGTGTTGTTGTTGCCGCGCGTGTTGTTGATGCCGCACCTGTCGTCGATATCGCACCTGTTGTCGATATCGCACCTGTTGTCGACGTCGCACCTGTCGTCGATGCCGCACCTGTTATTGGCACCGTGGCCGTTCCGGACGTCGTGCGTCCTGCCGCCGGAACGACGCCGCCCGAGCACGGGTCAGGGCATGCGGAACCCGGAACCGAACCGCTCAGCCTGCATGCGCGCGGCCGCGTCGACGGCATTCTCATCCCAATCGCGTGGACTGGCCCCCTCCATCACGCGGGTCAACGGCGTCCAGCCGACCCAACGCATCGGCTCCCAGCCCGGAGCCGGCGTCAGCGACTCGAGCGCACGGTAATGGTCGATGCGCACACGATCCCAGGCGTGCACGACGCGACCGTCGCCGAGACTCAGCCCGACGTGACCCCAATCGCGACGCACGCCGAACAATTCGCCGACGCTCTCGTAGAAGGCCAGCGCATGAATCGGCGGAGCATCCGTGTGGATCGAGGCGTCGTACAGGCGCGCAGACTCCGCCGCATCATCACCGCCGAGGATCTCCAGCCCGTTGGCTCGTTCGATGGCATCCTCCACGAAGGCGAGGCATCGCGTCGCGTACGAGGTGGAGCCTTCGTGCTCGAGAGCCCAGGCAAGGGCATTCGAGCCCAAGATCGTCATGTCCCTGATCATCGGAGATCAGGCTAGCGAGGCCACAGGTCACAGCGGAGAAAAATCGGCGGAGGATAGGGGATTCGAACTGTCTCCCCTGTGGACACATTGACACGCACCGGGGCGCCTCGTTCCCAGTGATTGCAAGGGTTTCGCGCGTGCTGTCCTCAGCGCGCACGCGGCGCGATTCGGCTTCATGCAACGCCGGTGTTGCATGGGCCGTTGCATGGAAAGGGAGCAAGGGATGGAAATGAACGTTCAGCTACCGACGATCGATTGCCCGATCGAGTGGTGCTCAGGGAACCGCAACGAGCACGGCGGGTTTGGTGATCCACCGGAGGAGTGGCTGCACACGGATGGGGCCGGCACCGACGTCGGCCACGGTGCCGTTCTGTACCGCAGCCGGCTCGGCAGCGGCCCCGACAAGTGGCAAGTGGCTATTGGCGACGTCATGTGCGCGGGCGCGGAGTCGCCGGCGCAGATCGCGCAGATCTTCGGCGACATCAGCCGTCGTATCGATCAGGCGGAGGGGGTGTCAGGTGATGCTCTCCACTGAGGTGCGCTCGACAGAGGTGTTGTTGGCGGAGTATCGATCGCAGCTGACCCTGGATTACTCGCCCAGCACCGTGAAGACCCGGCTCACGTATGCTCGCCAACTCGCGGCCACGCTGGACCCGCTCGAGGCCACGGCTGACGAGATTGACGCATGGCTGACGTCGCGAGACTGGGCGCCGGAGACGTTCAACAACGCGCTCACAAGCCTCAAGCTGTTCTTCGGCTGGATGGTTGCCAATGGCCACCGCCACGACGATCCCGCCGAGCTCCTGCGCAACGTGCCGCTGTATCGCCCTCGCAAGGTCCAGCCGCGCAGGGTTCGAGGGCGAGTGTCGGATCACGACGGCGAACTACTCAAGGCATTCGGCCTGTACCTCGAGCGCCGCGGATACTCACCCGAGACGGTCAGGTCCCGTCTGAGCTACGTGCGACGACTTCTCCATGAGATTGACCCGCATGAGGCCAGCGGGTTCGAGATTGAGGAGTGGGTTTATGCACAAGGCTGGAAACCGAACTCGGTCAACGGCGCAATCACGGCCATCCGGAAGTTCTTCAAGTGGATGGCTGACGCCGGCCATAGGAGCGACAATCCCGCTCACAGCATCGAGACGATCGCTGTGCGGTTCAAGCGACCCCGCATCGCCGATGAAGACGCCATCGTGCGCGGGCTCGCCGAGTCAGACCTTGAGACGCAGGTGATGATTCTCCTTGCCGCCGAGTGCGGATTACGGCGCGCTGAGATAGCACGGGTTCACCGCGACGACATTCGGGATGGCTGGTTGACCGTGCACGGTAAGGGCGGGCGGGAGAGGACTGTGCGATTGACGCCGAGTCTCTTGGCGCGCATCCCTCTGTTGGAGGGGTGGGGGTATTTGTTTCCCGGGCGAGAGAAGCTCGCGGCGCGCACGCACGGCACGGACGCGATGTTCCAGGCGGGTTGTCAGGGCGATGACTGCCCCGGTCACCCCACGCACGGTTTCAGCTGCCGTCGCGCGCATAACGATGCGCAGGCACGCTACCGAGCGGGCTTGCGGGCCGATCGTCGTGACGGGAGCCGGCACGTCGACCCCAATACGGTGGGCACGAGAATCCGCCGCGCGGTCGGCAACCCGCACTCGCTCCGCCACCGGGCCGCGACGGCGGTGTATCGGGGGACGGGCAACAACATCAGGGTGACACAGGAGTTTCTCGGACACGCGTCGCCGGCCATGACGGCACGGTACGTGCATGTGAACTCGCACGACCTCGAGCTGGCGGCGACGGCCGCACAGCTTCTCCCCGGGCTGCGGACCTGATCCGGTGTGCTCGCGGGGCCGGGGCGGCGCATCGCGCTCTCGGCCCCCCCGGGCAGGCCTGACGGGCTGGGCAAGCTGCGTGCCACGACGGGGAGCGCCATCACCGTCACCTTTGTCTGACGCGCCCCCCGTCGTGGGGTCTAGCTGGCCGCCGAGGGTGCTACTGCACCTCTCCGGCAAGCAGTCGATGCCGCAGGTCGAAGATGACCACATCGCGGTCGACGTTGAGACGTTCGGCCGCGTAGTCGATCGCCGCGGCGAGGACTACGGTGGCGGGGGCGAGAAGCGGGGATGGGTCGACGGAGCCGCCCACGATATCGCCGGTTTCGGTATCCACGCGCAGTCCGTTGACCTCGAGCTGCAGCCCACCGAACTGCGAGTATGCGGGGCCGAAGGTACAAGCCGGTGTGAAGGCGGCGGCGAGGTCGAGGAACGCCGCCATCACGTCGCCCACTTCCATAGCTGGGTTCCCGGTACTCACTCCCACATCCGTCCCCGCGTCGGGAGCACGTTGACGTGCATCGTCTTCGTCGGCGGCCTGTAGTTGCGCACCGCTCGGTCGTCCACGGTCACTCTCACTTTCGCGTCGGGGAGGCTGTAGATCTTCTTCTCGATCGCGTCGACGTCGGTCGTCGCCTGCTTGGTTTCGGCGTCGATGTAGATCGTGGTGCCGTCCGGGAGGGTTGTGATCGAGTCGCCGAACTTGTCGACTTTCTTGGTCGCGCCGGCCGTGTTCTGGGCCAGGTCGCGGAGGAAGTAGCTGTAGGTGTCCGCTTGGTCTGCGCCATTCTTCATTGCTTGGGTGTGCTCGTCGAGGCGTTCTTTCGCCTTGGCGTACTCCTGCTCGAGCGGGGTGATGGAGAGCAGCGCGGAACCGTTCGCCTCGGCGAGCTCTTGCGCCTGTGCTGCGTCCTTCGCCGCTGCGACCCGCTTCCGTTCGACGGCCGCGGCTACCTCGTCGATAGCGGCGGCGGAGCCGGACAGGGCCGCGAGGGCCGTGGCTTCGGACACTCCCCATAGCTTGGTGTTCTCTGCCAACTCGTCGTAGTTGTTCGTGAGAATGTCCTGGCCCTTGGCGACGATCTGGGCGGTCGACAGTACCTGCGAGCCGGCTTCGATGAATGTCGCGGCCCAGTCTGCCGACTTCTCCTTGAGGCGCTCCTGGGCCTCGCTGGCGTCGTCGAACGCGGCGATGAGCAGGCCCAGGCCGGCCGCACCGGCGGCGGTCGCGACGAGGCCGGGGATGCCTCCGAGAGCGCCGGAGCCGGCAAGCCCGCCGAGAGTGTCCTGTGCGATCTGGGGGAGGTCTTCGAGGTCGCCGCGGAAGGACGAGAATGTCTCTCCGAGGTTGCTGCGCAGTTCATCGGATACCTCCGATCCGGCGTCGCTCAGCTTGCGGAAGCTGCGCCCGCCGTTGTCACCGACCTTCTCGACGGCGTCGTCGGCTTTCTTCGCGTCGCGTACGAGGTCGCGGAAGCTGCGCTCCATTTTGTCGGCGGCGCGGTCGACGTCGCGAGCGGCGTCCTTGCCGGCGTCGCCGATGTCGTCGATCGCGCGTTCGGTCTTGTCGCCGCTGAGCTTCGCGTCGCGGGCGAGGTCGTCGAGCGCGTCGCTGATGTCGTCGACGGACGCGCCGCCCTTCCGCATTTCGGAGACGAGCTGTCGCGTGTTCGCGAGGATGTCGAGCTTGAGTGCCATGCTGTGTGCCTTTCTGAGGGGATGGGGGTGCGGGTGAGGAAAGCCCCGCACCCCCGGTCTATGGGTGCCCTACGACGGATCGGAGAGTGGATGCAGCGGACTCACCAGGAGTCCCTGACGCGGACGGGGGTTTGTCGCCATGCCTTGTACTCCGTCTGCGCCTTCTCGAAGCAGTCCTCGCACATGTGGTGCTGGTCGAGGTTGGCGTAGCCGGATTCGTGCGTTCTGAGGCCGTTCCGCTTCCTCTGGCAGAAGGGGCAGACGCGCTGTCGTGTGATCTGCTGCACGTCGAGGTCCAACTCACCGACTGCGCGCTGCGCGTCGCGAAGTGCGGTCTGAGCTCGCGTCAGCACCTGGCGCAGTGCCTCGGCGTGGATGGCGTCTGCTCGCAGCGCGTCACGCCCACCGGGGTAACGCTCGGGGTCGGCGATGTACTCGCGGAAGGCGACGCTCTGCGCGTCGTTCCCTTGCATTGTCAGCACGACCTTGTCTGCCCAGACCGCGAAGTGCGATCGCTCGAGGCGCTCCGTCTCGCCGGCGGCGAGGGCCGCGTATTCTTCGGCGTACCAGTCTTTGAAGGCGAGCACCTCGGCGGCGTGCTCGTCTGATGGAGTCGCGGCGTTCTGCTCCGCGACGGACGATGTCGTATCGCTGTCGGTGTTCATTCAGAGGTCTCCTTCGGATTGTGGGTGGTTTGGTCCGGCTCGGTGGGTCGAGCGGGACTTCTCGCGACGCCGTTGCGCCTCAAGTCGCTTGCGCGCGTTGTACGCCTCGCGGGCCGCTGGATCGGCGGTGAGCTGTGCGTGCCGTCTGCGGTGATAGTCGCGTTGCCGCGCCCGGTACGCCTCGCGTGCGCTCTCGTCGTGGCGGTAGCCGGCGCCGTAGTCGCGGCGGGTCCCGCGGCCGTGGCAGGGGCGGCACAGGGCGACGTAGTCGGCGGGGTTGGGTGACCAGGCGAGCGTGCTCGTGTGGCGGCGCCCGTCGCGGGTCCATCGGCGTTGCCCGCGTATCTCCCGCGGTGAATCGCCGACGTAGGCCCACTGCTCGGCGGGCTCCCCACAGCCTGAGCACAACCATCCAGCGGCGGCGCCTCGCGCGCTCCGGACGCGGCTGTGGGCGGCTTCGTACGTGCATGGCGTCGCGTAGATTTCCGCGAGTCGACGGCGGCGCGGGGCGCTCTTGCGAGCGTCGTAGCAGCGTTGGCACTCGCCCGTCGCCCGGTAGAGGGAGGGCTGCCCGCAGCCGCACAGCTGTGCCGGAGCGCTCATGGTGCTCTCCACCCGTTCAGCGCAGATTCGACCTGCGTCCGACCGCGAAGGAGTCGATCGGGCGCAGGAGTCGACAATCCCCCGCAATTGGTGCGAATATCACCCGTGAGAGATTCGCGGTCCTCGATGTCAGAAAAGACCTGATCAGAGGGGGATGAGAGAGAGAATCCAGAGCCAAGGGCAGGAGTTGTTAACGATCTTGTCAAAGAAATTGTTGACAATCGCTTCGTCTCGTTCGTTCCGTCGTCGACGACGAACAGCACGAGGGCGAGGATGGCACACAGCGCTCCGATGAGCGAGACGCCGTTGAAGCCGCCGAGGCCGAGCGCGCAGGGTAGCAGGGCCACGCCAGCGGCGACCAGGACGGCGGCGAGGGTGCGGGGTCGGATGCTCATGGGGTCGGGTCGTCCTCTCGTGGCGCGGCAGCGCACGCGGTCTGCGCGGCCGTGGCGAAGTCCCCGCGCTCGAGGCGGGTGCGCAGCCCGTCGTACGTGGCCGCGATGATCAGGGGGGTTGCACGGTCCGCACGCTCACGTAGCCATGCGGTGAGCGCCTCGAGGTCGACGATCATGCGACCATCCCCCGGTCGATGTACTGCTGCACTTCCGCCCACGACTCGGCGATGGCGCGCACGACATATCGCTGCGGGGCACGCACGGTGTCCGGCGCTTTGTCGAGGATCCAGCGCGCTACCCCGATGGCGCGGTCGGCGTCGATGTCTGCGCCGGTCCGCTCGCGGATCGCTCGCACAATCTCAGGCACATCGGTGAGCCCCGCCATTGAGGCCATGCGCGCGAGGAATGGTGTGGATGGCTGATCGTCAGTCGCGTCGTTCGCACATGGGTCGTGACGTGACTCGAACGGTGTGGGTATAAGTCTTGGTTCTATAGGACTGGTTTGGGTGAACTCTGCTTCACCCCTACGGGTGAACTCTGCTTCATGGGGTGAACTCTGCTTCACCCCATTGCGGTGGTTCATCGAGCGGTCGCACTCGGGCGGGCACGTCAGTGTGAAGTGGTATAGGTTCGGGCGTCGATGATCCTGGATCAACGAGTTACCACCGGCCTGCAACTCCCGGCGAATCTCGCCCAAGTCCTCGAGCTTCGCGATGGCTTCCTGCACGGCGCGCGTCGACACGTTGGCGTACTTCGCCAGTGTCGCGACGGCCGGCCATGAGCCCCCGTCGCCGACGTGGTTGGCAATGCCGAGCAGCACCACTTTCGCCGTGCCGACGGCACGGGAGTGGTGCAGCGCGATCGCCATTGCCTCAACCGCCATCAGGACACCCGACGACCGTCCTCGAGCAGCAGCACCTGGAGCAGTCGCTTGCGTAGCTCGTCGACAGCGCCCCCGGCCTCGTCCTGCGGATCAACGGTGTGCGCAGGCGTGGGCTCGTCGGCGACGTCGCCGTCGAACCACGCGAGGAAGCCAGCGCGCGGGACGACGATGCGCCGGCCGACGCGTCGCGCGGGTATCTCCCCGCCGTGCACCGTGAGCGCGCCAGTTACGGTGCGAGGGTCCACGCCGAGGATTACGGCGACGGTCTTGACCGTGACTGTGGCGTCGTGCGATGCGCGCAGCTCGTCGATGGTCATCAGAGTGTCCCCTCTACGCGAGGGTCTGGCCGCAGCTCACGTCGTTCGGAAGATGCGGTGTCGGCTTCCCGTAGAAGTGCCTCACCGAGGGCTCGGGCTTCGCGGGCGAACAACCAGACCGAGTGTCCGGGCATTTCGAGGCGAACGCCCGGGGAGTCGTCGCCGGTGTACTCGTTGTCGGCTTCGACGATGATGGGCCCGCCAGCGAAGCGGGCTTCCACGATGCTCGCGCGCGCATCCACTCCGCAATCGCGGTTCGCGTCGATGAGGTCGTCGACGGTCACTTCGCCACCCCAGCGAGCGAATCGACATAGGACACGAGGTCGTCCTTGCGGTAGACCACTCGGCGGCCCAGCCGGATGAACTGCGGTCCACTGCCAGATGAACGCCAATGAGCGAGGGTCGAAGCAGTCTGCCGTAGATAGTCGGCGGCTTCGCTTGTCGTGAGTAGGTCGGGCATGTTCCCCATCCAGTTCTGTACATAGCGCGTGACGTGCAGATACCACGCTAGCCCATCTGTTCACTGCGCGCTAGTTGCAGAAACCGTGTGTTGTGGCCCATGATGGTCAAGTGACACCTGGCTACGTAGACATCGGTCGAGCGGGCGAGCCCACATGGATCGCGGACGAGTTGTTCATGATGGTGCCGACTGTCGTCGTGGATGAGATCGAGGGCTACAAGGTGACCCTGACCGTAGGTCTTGTGGACGGCCGGGTGGGCGTTCAGCACATCGAGGTGACCGCGCCAGATGGCGCCGTCATCGATGCCAACACGGTGCGAGAGATCAGCTTCACGAACGCCATCGAGCAGGCGCTACTGAATGCGGTCCACTGGTCGACGGATGGTCGGTTCGGCCTAAACCCGATCGCGCTCATCCTCGACCAGTTGGCGACATATCCGCCGACCGCTACCGGCCGCTACAAGATGCCGGAAGGCGCGGCGCTCCAGGGCCTCGCGGCCGTTCGACGAGCTGCCAAGGTCACCGGAATCGGCGCACAGAGGCTTTTCCGCGACCACATCGGGCTGCCGGCGACGACCGCACGTTACTGGGTCGAGCGACTGAAGCACCTCGGAATTGAGGACTAACTTGACCAACCGTAGACGCGGTGTCGGATCAATCACGCCGTACCAGACGAAGGCCGGCCAGCGGTGGCGTTGGCAGCTCCGTGTGCCTCTCGACCCCGAGGTGCCTGAGCGTGGCTCGAAGCTTTCAGGCCAGGCCGGCTACTTGACGGCGAAGGCGGCTGATGCGGCGTTGCAAGACGCGCGGCGCAAGGTTCGTGAGCATGTTCAAGTGTCGTCGGCCGGCGCCCCGACCGTGGGGGAGTATGCGGAGCTTTGGCTGCAGGGGCTTCGGCTCGAGGCGTCCACTATTCAGGGCTACCGGAGGGTCATTCGCAATCACGTCACGCCACTCCTTGGCGCGACGCGGCTCGACCGTCTGACCTCGTCGCGCCTCGCTGCGCACTACAGGTTCCTCGAGCGTGAGGGGCGCCGGGATCGAAAGCACGCGGGCGAGCCGCTCTCGGCGAATTCGGTGAACAAGGTTCATGTCGTCATCGGTGCCATGCTGGATGCAGCCATCGATGACGGCCACATCTCGGTCAACGTCGCGCGGAAGCGGCGCACGGTGCAAGCGCCGACGGGCAAGCAAGTACGCGCTCAGCGCCCCGAGGTCGTGACGTGGACGGCGGCACAGCTGTCGGCGTTTCTCGCGTGGGACCACGACATATTCGATGACGATCTGTTCGCGCTCTGGCATGTCTACGCACACACGGGTGTGCGGCGCTCGGAAGCACTGGCGCTTCGATGGGGCGACATCGACATGAAGCATATGCGGGTGAGCGTTCGGCGGGCGGTGGACACGGCGCGCCGCCTCGAGGTGAAGACGACCAAGACGGGCGGTTCCCGGGCGATCGACGTCGACGCTGCGACAATCGCCGTGCTGCGCTCGTACAAGGCGGCTCGCGGCGCCATTCACCTCCCGCACGTGCAGCCCGACGCCTACGTATTTAGCAACATGCGCGGTGAGATTCGATCGCCGAACGAGATTAGCCGGCGGTGGGGTTACCGCGTGGGAGCTGCGCGCGCGGCTGGGGTCGAGATTCCCCCGCTCACGTTGAAGGGCCTGCGGCACACTCATGCGACGTTGCTGCTCGAGGTGGGGACGCCCGCGAAGGTGGTCCAGGAGCGCCTCGGCCACACTGACATCGCGACGACGATGAACATCTACAGCCACGTCACGCCGACGATGCAGCGGAGCGCTGCCGACCGATTCGCGGAGCTACTGCAGTGAGCGTTGTTGCACAGGTCGTTGCATCGACCCGGGTCAGGGCTACACGTGGTCAAGAAATGACCAGATCAGATGGGGAAACTACATTGCGGAGGATAGGGGATTCGAACCCCTGAGGGCTTGCACCCAACACGCTTTCCAAGCGTGCGCCATAGGCCACTAGGCGAATCCTCCAGGTCCCGCGAACGGGCCGACCGACAGTCTACCCGGTGGATGCCGGAGTCTTTGCCGCCACCCGTCTCGGCGGCCACCCACACAACCGGGCCGGTCTCCGTGACAGCCCTCCCCACGGCAGGTCTCGGTGGCACCACGCAAGCGCGACGGTCTCCGCAGCCACCGGTCGCTTTCGCGCCCGTCCCGCTACTTCGCCGGCGCCCGTCCCGCTACTTCGCCGGCGCCCGCCCCGGTACTTCGCCGGCGCCCGCGCCGCTACTTCACCAGCGCCGTCCCGCTACTTCGCCAGCGCCCGCGGCACCGATCGCAACCCCACGCGCTCGGCGACACCGGAACCCGGCTTCACGATGAAGGACTTCGGCAGCAGAAGCGCGCCGCGTCGCAGGTGGGGCGGCGCGGCAGCCAGCAGCCCTCGGCGCACTGCTCCGGCATCCACGCCCGGCCGCGAGCCGGGACGCGCTGTGCGCGCGTAGTTCGCATGTTCCACCG
>JAEXHA010000038.1 GCA_023450335.1 Actinomycetes bacterium
GCGCTCGAGCGTGCCGCGCGGCGGATCGGGGCTCTGGTCGGTGTAGCCGCAGGCGGCGAGGCCGGCGGCGTTGAGGATGCCGGTGTCGTACAGCTCCTGCAGGTAGACGGGGTTGTCGGGCGCCGCCGCATCGAGCTCGGCGCGGGCGGGCGGGCGCTGCTCGGCGAACTGCGAGCGGTGCCAGCCGCCCACGACCGAGATCCACGCGCCGGGTTCGGCGCCGTCGGCGGCGGCGCGGATCGTGTCGAGTGCGTCGGCGACCGAGCGCACGTGCTCCCAGTGCAGCGACCGGGTCCACGAGTTGCCGCCGCGCACCGCGTGGATGTGCGCGTCGTTGAGCCCCGGGATCACACGACGCCCCTGCAGGTCGACGACCTGCGCGGCGACCTCGGCGTAGGCGGCGAGCTGGTCATCGGTGCCCACCGCCACGATGCGGCCCCCGGCGATCGCGATCGCCTCGGCTTCAGCGGGCGCCTGACCGGCGTCGGCGAAGGTCGTGATGCGGCCACCGCGAAGGACGAGGTCGACCAGCGGCAGCGCGTGGGCAGGGACGGTCATAGTGCTCCGCTCAGATGCTCAGGTGTCGTTCGAGAAGCAGGTGGTCATCACGCAGCTGGGCGGGGGTGCCCGACCAGGCGATGGTGCCGGAATCGTCGATCATGATGACCCGCCCGGCGATGTCGAGTGCGAGGTCGACGTTCTGTTCGGCGATCAGGATCGACAGCCCCGAAGCGCGCAGCCCCTCGAGGCGGTCCTGGATGACGTCGAGGACGCTGGGGGCCAGTCCCTCACTGGGCTCGTCCATGATCAGCAGCGACGGGTTGGTCATGAGCGCGCGGCCGATCGCGAGCATCTGCTGCTCGCCACCGGACAGCGACCGGGCCATCGACGTCGCGCGCTCGGCCAGGCGGGGGAAGAAGTCGAAGACGCGCTCGACGGTCCAGGGTTCGCTGCCCGCGCGGCGGCGGTGCGGCACGACCGTGAGGTTCTCGAGCGTCGTCAGCGACCCGAACACGCGGCGGCCCTGCGGCACGAGGGCGATTCCGCTGCGTGCGATGCGATGCGGGGGCAGTTTGGTCAGCTCGGTGCCGTCGTAGACGACCGAGCCGCGCGTGATGGTGGGCGGTCGCAGCCCGCAGATGGCGCGCACGAGGGTGGATTTGCCCATGCCGTTGCGGCCCAGCAGCGCCACGCTCTCACCGTCGCCGATCTCGAAGTCGACGCCGTGCAGCACGCGCGCCGTCGCATACCCGACATGGAGGCCGGTCACCTGCAGACTCACTTGCTGTCCCGCCTTCCCAGGTAGATCTCTTTCACGGTGGGGTGGTCCCGCACCTCGGCGGGCGTGCCGGTGACGACGTGGTGGCCGTTCTCCAGGCACATGACACGGTCGGTCAGGCCCAGCGCCAGCGACATGTCGTGCTCGATCAGCAGGATCGGCAGGGTGCGCGGCAGCTGTTCGATGAGGTCGCGCAGCGTGGTGCGCTCGACGGCCGACAGCCCGGCGGCGGGTTCGTCCAGCAGCAGGATGCGCGGGTCGGTGACCAGTGCCATCGCGATCTCGAGCTGCCGCTGCTCGCCGTGCGACAGGTCGGCGACGGTGTCGTGGCGGCGCGCGACGAGGTCGACCGAGTCGAGCATCTCCAGCGCACGGGTGGTGACGTCGTCACGCTGCCCCTGGGTGCGCCAGAAGATCCGCGCCTGCGCGGTGCCGCCCCGCGCGGCGACGCGGACGTTGTCGAGCACGGTCATGTCACGGAACAGGTTCGACACCTGGAACGTGCGCCCCACGCCCAGACGGGCGCGGTGGGCGGTGTCCAGCCGCGTGACGTCGCGTCCGAACAGCTCGATCGCGCCGGCCGTGGGCGCCACGTCACCGGCGATCATCTTGAACAGCGTCGTCTTGCCCGCGCCGTTGGGTCCGATCACGCCCATCCGCTCGCCGGCGGCGAGCTGCAGCGAGATGTCGTCGACCGCCTGGACGCCGCCGTAGCGCTTGCCCAGGCCCGAGACCGTCAGGGCGGGGGCGGCAGCCCCGGACCCGGTCGGGTCCGGAGCCGCCGCGGCCTGCGATATCGTCACTCGAGCCCCTGGAAGCTCTGCGAGTACGTCGGCATGGCCAGCGCCTCTTCGGGCGTGCGGCCCAGCCACTGGTCGACATCCTCGAAGGTGGCGATCGGCGTGTTGTAGAAGTTGCCGTCGTCGCCGGCGGTCACTTCGCGCACGTACACCGGGCCGACCATCTGGTTGTAGTCGTCCCACGACACCCGCCCGAAGATGCTGTCCTCGAACGTGTACTCGGTGATGGCGCTGACCAGGTCCTCCCCGGTCACCAGGCCCTTCTCCTTGAACACCGACGCGACCAGCGACGCGGTCATGTAGCCGCCGGCCACGTAGGCGCCGGGCACCTTGCCGTCGGCGAACTCCTTGTACGCGTCGATGAACTCCGCGACCGCATCGCTGTCACGGCCTTCGGCCCAGTAGCTGACCGACTTGACGCCGACGACCTGGTCGCCCATCGCCCGCAGCGTGCCCTGGTCGATCGCACAGCAGTTCAGGAGCAGCTTGTCGGGGTCCAGCCCCAGGCCCTTGTAGGCGTTGAGGAAGTTCGGCCCCGGCGCGCCGCCGGCGGTCGCGACGTAGACGACGTCGGCGTCGGCGGCCTGGATCTGCGACACGTAGGTCGAGAAGTCGGTCGTCGAGTTCGGGAACCAGATCTGCTCGAGTACTTCGCCGCCGTTGTGTTCGAAGCCCTGGACGAACCCGGCGCACGACTCCCAGCCGAACGCGTAGTCCGCGCACAGCGTGACGGCGGTGTCGAAGCCGCCGTCGGTGGCCGCCCATTGGCCGCCCGGATAGTTGGCCTGCGATCCGCCCATCGACCCCGTGCGCACGGTGAGGTCGTTGGCGTTGCGCTGGGTGAGGTCGTCGCTGGCGGCGACGGGGTGCAGGTTGGGCACACCCACGCTGGCGGTGTACTCGGCCACCGCGAGCGCGGTGTTGGCGATGAGCGGGCCGACGATGAAGTCGACCTTGTCCTGTTCGATGAGCTTGTGCGCCTTGGTGAGCGAGGTCTCGGGGTTTCCGGCGTCGTCTTCGACGATGGTCTCGATGGTGATGCCGTCGACTTCGGCGCCGTTGAGGTCCCAGTACAGGTTCCAGCCGTCGACCATCTCCTGCCCGGCCACGGCGAAGTTGCCGGTGATCGGCGAGATGTAGCCGACCTTGACGCTGCCGCCGTCGCCCTCCGATGCGGGTGCCGGGTCGGGGTCGCTCGCCCCCGGAGGGGCGCACGCGCTCAGGGCGAGGGCTGCGGCCGCGATGCCCGCGACGGCGAATGCCGATCGGCGACCAGTGGTCTTCATTGACGTCATTGCAGGTCCTTTCCTTCATGTGGTGCGGTGGGTCGTGCGGGAGGGGTGCCGTCCGCGACGGCGGTGCCGGGAGATTCCCGGTCCGGCGGCGGGGCCGCCGTCGCACGCGCGCGGAGCCGGCGGAACAGCTTCCGGGTGCTGCCGGCGATCCCCGCGCGTGCGAAGAGGATGACGAAGATGAAGATGAGCCCGAGGACGGTGGGCCACCGGTCGACGTGGCTGGAGAGCACGTTCTCGACGAGGACGACGATGGCCGCACCGATGAGCGGGCCCAGCAGCGTGCCGATGCCGCCGAGGATGACCATCACGATCAGGTGCACCGACCGGTCGACCCCGGCGGTGGACGGGCTGACGAAGTGCGTGTGCCACACCGCGAGCAGGCCGGCCAGGCCCGCGACGGTGCCGGAGATCATCATGGCGCCGAGCTTGTACGAGCCGACGCTGTAGCCGAGGCTGCGCATGCGGCTCTCGCTGTCGCGGATGCCGCGCAGGCTGGCCCCGAACGGCGAGTTGCCGACGATCCACAGCGCGGCGGTCGCGATCACGAATCCGGCCAGCACGACGTAGTAGTAGATCCAGTACGTGCCCATCCACTCGGGGCGGGCGATGCCGGAGATGCCGTTCTCGCCGCCGGTGACCGTGGAGAACCGGAACGCGAGGCCGTAGATGAGCATGCCGACGGCGAGGGTCACCATGAGGAAGTAGATGCCGTTGGTGCGCATCGAGAGCAGGCCGTAGATGAGCGAGGCGACCAGCGTGGCTCCGAGTGCGAACACGACCTGCATGCCGGGGTCGAAACCCTGCCGTGACGCCCAGCCGGCGCCGTAGGCGGCCGCGGCGGCGATGCCGGCGTGGCCGAGCGAGACCATGCCGCCGTTGCCGGCGAGGAAGTTGACGCTGGATGCCAGTGTCGCGGCGATGAGAATGGTCGACACCAGCGACACGATGAAGCTGGAGGCGCCCAGGTAGGGCAGGGCGAGGGCGGCGGCCAGCAGCGCCGCCAGCAGGATGAGGTTCAGGATCAGCACGCGGTCACGGCGCGGCGCGCCGAACGTGCGGACGGTGCGGGTCTCGACGATGCGATTGCTCATCAGGCGGCCTTTCCGAACAGGCCCGTCGGGCGGAAGACGAGGACGAGGGCCATCGGCAGGAAGATCGTGAAGTAGGCCAGCTCGGGGATCCAGGCCTTGGCGAACGCGTCGATCAGGCCGATGAACACGCTGCCCACCGCCGCACCCGGGACGCTGCCGAGCCCGCCGATGATGATGACCACCAGCGCGTAGAGCAGCACCTCGTTCTGCACGCCGGGCAGAATGCTCTGCATGCCGGCCCCGATCGTGCCGCCGATCGCGGCCAGTGCGGCGCCCACGACGAACATGCCGGTGAACACCCAGCGGATGTTGACCCCCATCGCCGTGATGATCTCGCGGTCGTCGACGCCGGCCCGCACGACCGCGCCGATGCGGGTGCGGGTCTGCACCAGCGCGAGGGCGATGCCGATCGCGATGGCCAGGCCGATGACGAAGATGCGGTACCACGGGTAGGCGAATTCGCCGATGGTCAGCGCACCGGGGAAGCGGACGGAGGCGGGCAGGTTCTGGGGGTCGCCGCCGAAGAAGGCCAGGCACAGGTCGGCGATGACGAACGAGACGCCGATCGTGAGGAGCACCTCGGGCAGCTCCTGCCCGCGGACGAACCGGAGCAGCCCCACTTCGACGACGAAGGCCGTGATGCCGACGGCGGCCACCGCCGCCACCACGGCGATCAGCAGGTTGCCGGTCAGGGTGGCGATGACGACGCCGATGTAGCCGCCGAGCATGTAGAACGCGCCGTGCGCCATGTTCACGATGCGCATCAGGCCGAACACGAGCGTGAGGCCGCTGGCCAGCAGGAACAGCAGGGCGCCGAAGCTCAGTCCGTTGAGGACCTGCTGGGCGAGGAATACGGGTTCAAACACCGGTTTGTCAGACCTTCCACATCGTCGGGGAGTTGCCTGGGTTGCGACTCAGTGAACCAATGCGTGAACAGTCTGTCAAGTGCGACTGTACAACGGTCAAGTAACAGTGCACACTCGCGGCGAGCCCTCAGGCGCCGCTTTCGCGGTACCGCCTGCGCACGCTGAAGGCCGCGGCGGCGAACCCCGCAGCCAGCACGGCCGCGGCGGTGAACAGCGCGGTGAACGAGCCGCCCGCCACCGGGCCGGTACCCACCGCCGTGCCCACGGCCCCGCCCATCATCAGCGAGATCGAGAACAGCGTCATGCCCAGGGCGCGGCTGGCCACCGCGGCATCGGTCATCCAGGTCTGCAGGGTCGTGTGCGCCAACGCCCACCCGGTACCCATGAGCGTGGCCGACAGCAGCACCGACACCGGCGACACGGTCGCCGCCAGCAGCACCATCGCCCCGGCCGTGAGCACGCCGCCGGCCGCCAGCAACGCCGCCGCCGACACCCGGCCGACGGCGAGCTTCATCACCTGGCTCACCACGACCACCGCCACCCCGAACGCCGCCGTCACCCCACCGGCGGTGAACGCGTCGGCACCGGTCTGCTGCAGCGCGACCGGCAGCAGGTTGTAGATGCCGATCAGCAGCACGCCCTCCCCCGCAACCAGCGCGCACACCGCCAGGGCCCATCGTGAGCGCGCGAGGGCGATCACCTGAACGCGCAGCGGCCGGGCCCCGGCATCCGGAGCCTCGCGCAGACTCGCCAGCAGCGGGACGAGAGCCGCCGTCACGATCGCGAAGCCGCCGAACACCCAGCGCCAGCCGATCATGGTGACCACGGCGCCGGCCACGAGAGTGCCCGCGGCCAGCGCCAGCGCCGCCGCGGTGGCGAGGTTCGACATGGCCGCCGGGCGCCGGGCCAGCGGCAGCGTGTCGCCGAAGTAGGTCAGCACCGCCGCGAAGGTCGCCGCGAACGCACCGCCGGAGACCGTACGGGCGATGAGGAAGACGGTGATGTCGGGCGCCAGTGCCGCGGCCGTGCACGCCAGCGCCGCGATCGAGGTCGACGTCCACAGCACGCGGATGCGGCCCCACCGCGTCGACAGCGGTCCCCACAGCAGCTGCAGCGCCGCGTACGCGATCGCGTGCGTCGTGATCGCGGCGGCCGTCAGTGCCACCGACGCGTCGAGGTCGCCGGCGACGGCCGGGATCAGCGGCAGGATGAGTGAACGATCGAGGGTCGACCAGAAGATCACGAACGGCAGGACGATGCCCGCCGGGGGCCGTCCGCGCGCGCGGCGCGGCTCAGCCGGTCGGCTCGCCACGCCCCTCGGGGGTGTTGAGATGCGACTGCGAGTCGCGGATGCCGGGCAGCGACCCGTTCACGGTGAAGTACCGGCCGCCTCCCGCGACCAGCAGCTCTTCGGCGGGGAACTTGGTGATCACCTCGCAGCCGTCGGCGGTCACCACGACCTCCTCCTCGATGCGCGCGGCGCCCCAGCCGTCGGCGGCGGGCCAGTACGTCTCGAGCGCGAACACCATGCCTTCTTCGAGCACCTCGGGGTGCTCGAGCGAGGTCAGGCGCGAGAAGATCGGCTTCTCCCAGATCGACAGCCCGACCCCGTGCCCGTACTGCAGCGCGAAGGCGGCTTCTTCGTCGGGGAAGCCGAACTCCTCGGCTGTGGGCCACAGTTCCACGATGTCGGCGGTGGTGGCGCCGGGCTTCACCGCCGCGATCGCGCGGTCCATGTACTCGCGGCAGCGCTTGTATGCGTCACGCTGCGCGGGGCTGGCCGAGCCGACCGCGAAGGTGCGGTAATAGCAGGTGCGGTAGCCGTTGAACGAGTGCAGGATGTCGAAAAACGCCGGGTCGCCGGGACGCACGGCGCGATCGGAGTACACGTGCGGGTGCGGTGCGCACCGCTCCCCCGAGATCGCGTTGACGCCTTCGACATACTCGGAGCCCTGGTCGTAGAGGGACTTGGCGACCAGGCCCACGCACTGGTTCTCGCGCACCCCGGGGCGGAGAAATTCGTACAGCTCGTCATACGCGGCATCCACCATCGAGGCGGCGGTCGTGAGCAGGGTGATCTCGTCGGGGGTCTTGATGCGACGCGCCTCCATGAACACCTGCTGGCCGTCGACGACCTCGATGCCCTCACGTTGCAGGGCGAACAGGATGGGCAGCTCCACCACGTCGACCCCGAGCGGTTCACCGGCCAGGCCGAAACGGTCGAGCTCGCGCTTGATCTTGCGCGCGACCTCTTCGGCGATGCCCGCATCGGGCGGGAACGCACCGCGCAGCGTCGAGATGCCCGCGCGCGCACCTGATTCCAGCCGGGGCCGGGTGGCGCCGTGGTGCGGTGCATGCGGGTCGGCGTCGGCCTCCATGTGCGTCTCGTGCAGCCACGGGTTCAGCAGCGCATGGTGCTTGGCCGCCGAGCCGAAGTCCCACACGATGGGGTCGGTCTTGCGGGTGACCAGGCAGAAGCGGATGAGCTTGTCCATCGCCCACGTGCCGATGTGCGTCGCCGACGCGTATCGGATGTTGGAGAAGTCGAACGCGAGCACCGCACCCATCGATGACCGCTCCAGCTGCGCATGCAACCGGGCCAGACGCTCGTCCCTCAGCCGCTCGAAGTCGACGCGGGCCTCCCAATCGACGCCCATCGTGCCGCGTGTGGCGATGCTCATGTTCTGCTCCTTGCTCTGGTGTTTCTGCGAGGGCGTGCGGATCAGCTGATGCGCCAGCCGCGGTCGACGTTGAGGCTGTGCGCCGAGACACCCCGGTTGAACAGCAGGAACTTGGTGGCGTCGACGACGTCAACCATGGTGGCCAGCGCGCCGCCCGGCGTGCGGCTCTCGTACCCCGACAGCACACCGTCGGGCTTGGCCGCCCAGAACGGGCTGTCGCCGACGATGCCGGGGTGCAGGGAGTTGACGCGGATCGGCGCGAGCTCGAGCGCGAGCGTGTTCATGAGGCCGTCGACGCCGCCGTTGATCGTCGACACCGTGGTCGATCCCGGGTAGGGCGCGTCCTTCGCCCGCCCGCCGAACAGCACGATGCCGGTGTCGACGGACGGTTCGAGCCGGTCGAGCAGCGTATGGATGGTCTCGGTGTAGCCGATGAGCTTGAGCGTGATGAGCCGTCGCGCCCCGGCGATGTCGTAGTCGCGCAGAGTGTTCGCGTCGCGCTCGATCGCGGCCATCACGACACCGTCGAGGCGCCCGACCTCGGCCAGCTGCGCGGCGATGCCTTCGGGCTCGGACACGTCGAGGGCGATGCCGGTCGCGCCGTCGCCGATCCCGGCGGCCACCTCGGCGGCGGTCTGGGCGCTGCGGCTGGTCAGCACGACCCGGTCGCCGCCGGCGACGAGGTCCCTCGCCAGCTCGAGCCCGATGCCGGAGGATCCTCCGGCGATGAGAATGGTACGTCCGCTCACATCTCCTCCTCGAGACGTTCTTCCAGGTATTGCCAGTCCCGCACGAAGCGGTACGCATGGCGGGGCGGCATCTGCGGCGACTGCGTCTCGAGCCACTGCACCTCGGCGCCGGTCGCCTCGAACGAGTGCACGCAGCCCACGCCCGCCCAGGCGATGTCGCCGGCGGTCAGCACGAACTCCTGCTCGTCGAAGCTCGCGCGCACCTCACCCTCGGTGATGAGGTAGGCCTCCTCGAGAGGATGGTCGTGCGGGCCGGCCTTGCCGTCGGGCGCATACCGCACCATGAACATCGTTCCCAGGGTCGCGCCCAGGTCGGAGTCGACCATCATCTTCAGCGTGATGCCGCTGTAGACCAGCAGGGCTGTGCGCATGCTCGCCGAGACGGCCAGCAGCTCCTGCGACTGGCCGGATGCGTCCATGTGGGCGGTCGTGATGTTGCCGAACGAACGTGTCCGCGGGTCGCGGGTATCGACGGCGATCGGCTCGCGGTCGGGGAGCTCGGAAACCTGATACGTGTCGGAGCCGTACCGCTCGCGGGCCGGCGGGGTGAACAGGTCGGCCCACGCCGCACCCTGCTCGCCGTCCGAGCGCCACGCGTGCGGCACGCCGATGGGGATGACGCCGTAGTCGCCGGCGGCCAGGCGCACCGTCGCCTCGGGCGTGACGAGCACGACCTGACCCTCGAGGACGTGGAAGCTCTCCTCGAACGAGTGCACGTGCGTCGCGGTGCGGCCGCCGGCGGCCAGGCGGGTGATGCCGAAGTCGGTGTGCGCGGCGCCATCGGCCTCGCCCACGCCGCGCCAGCGCGTCACGCCCTCGGCGCCGGGGGCCAGCGGCCCGGGGTCTGTGTACTGCGCGTCAGCTGCGCGACGGACGACGAACCTCGCCATGTGCTGCCTCCCTGCTCGCACCCGGGGCGCCTCGTCGCGCCGCGGGCGAACCCCGGCCCCTCTCGACCAGTGTTCAGTCTCACTAAACTCTATGTAAACCGCACTGACGCGCGCTTGTCAAGCCGTCGCGGCGTCCACGCGGCCCCGCACCCGACTCACCGGCACACACGGGTCCCTCTTCCCCTCAGCGCCGAGTTGGGCCATGCTGGAGCCGTCACAGCGTTTGACCCGACTGTACAGAACGCTGAACATCACGTAGACACTGCTGATCAAAGGAGATGAGCGATGACGGAATCGCCCGCGACGGCCGGCGCACCGGCACCCCGCGAGGGGCAGCCGGTCCTGTTCACCGGCGGAATCGTGCTCACGATGGACGACGCCCACACCGTGCTCCCGCGCGGAGACGTGCTGGTCAAAGATGGGGTGATCGCCGAGGTCGGCGTCGCCGTCGACGCGCCCGATGACGCGTTCGTCATCGATGCGTCCGGCGGCATCATCATGCCGGGCATGGTCGACACCCATCGCCACATGTGGCAGACAGCGATGCGGGCGTACGGCTCGGACTGGACGCTGACGCAGTACTTCGTCTGGTACTACCTGCAGCACGGCGCCAAGTTCCGGCCGCAGGACTACGCGGCCGGCAACCTGATCTCGGCGCTCGATGCGGTCGAGTCGGGCGTGACGACGAGCCTGGACTGGTCGCACGGGCTGCGCACCATCGAGCACGCCGAAGCCGCCGTCGATGCGCTGGTCTCCTCCCCCGGCCGGTTCGTGTTCGCCTACGGCAACATCCACCAGTCGCCGTGGGAGTGGACGGCCGACCCGGCGGTGCAGAAGCTGCTGATCGCCTCGCGTGACGACTCGCGCATGTTCGGCACGCAGATCGCCTTCGACGTGCCCAACCAGGATGAGGAGTTCCCGGAGCTGGCCGCCTACCGTGTCGCCGAAGAACTCGGTCTGCGTGTCACCACGCACGCCGGGGTGTGGGGCGCCACCAACGACTGGGGCATCAAGAACGCATACGACGCGGGCGTCATGAAAGAGGGCTACACCTATGTGCACGCCGCCTCGCTGTCGGCCGACTCGTACCAGAAGATCGCCGCCACGGGCGGCAACGTGTCACTGGCGACTGAGTCCGAGGACACGTGCGGCCAGGGCTACCCGCCCATCCATCAGTTGCGCCGCTACGGCATCTCCGCGTCGCTGTCGGTCGACACCAGCGTGTGGTTCAGCGCCGACCTGTTCTCGGCGATGCGCTCGACCCTCGGCGCCGACCGCGCGCTCGAGCACTACCTCGCGCACCAGCTCGAACCGGCCGAGACGGTCACCCATGTGAAGCTGCGCGCGGAGGACGCCGTCGACATGGCCACCCGCGGCGGCGCCAAGGCGCTCGGCAAGGACCACCTCATCGGGTCGCTCGAGAAAGGCAAGCTCGGCGATGTCGTCCTGCTCAAGAACGAGCATTCGCCGCACTGGGCCCCGTTGATCAACCCGTGGGGACAGGTGGTCTACCAGGCCCAGCGCGGCGATGTGCACACGGTGCTGGTGGGCGGTGACGTCGTCAAGTGGAACGGACGCCTCGTCGCCGGCGACCTCGATGGGGTCAAGGCCAAGCTGGACGACACCATCGAGTATCTGCAGCGCGAGGTCGGCGACGACTGGATCGCCGGCCAGCATCCCGACATCCCCGAAGTCGAAGTGCTGCACAACCCGTACCAGTACAAGAAATGACCCGCCGGTCCGATCGGCTCCGCCGTCACCCGGCACCGGTGTACCCGGGCATCTCCGACAGCGTGCGGGTGTCGGCGGGTGATCTGCTTTTCGTGTCGGGGGCGGTGGGGCTCGAAGCCGACGGGTCGGCACCGCCGGAGTTCACCCGCGCGGTGGAACTGGCCTACGGCCAGCTGCTGCGCGCGCTGAACGTCGGCGGCGCCGGCTTCGCCGACCTCGTCCGCGTCAACGTGTACATCACCCGCCTCGACGACGAGAAGCTGCACGTGTGGCGTGCCGCGCGCGACCGCATCGTCGGGACCGACGAGCTGCCGGCGAGCACGCTCATCGGCGTGTACTCCCTGGTGGGCGGCGCCGAGATCGAGATCGACGCGGTCGCCGCCGTGTGACGGTCGCGGCGCCGCCGGTCGCCGCCGGGTGACGGGTCGCAGCGCCGCCGGTCGCCGCGCGCCGCACCGTGCGCTACTGCTGTGCGCTGCGGAGCGTCGCGACCTGGTAGAGGGCCACCGATGCCGCGATGCCCGCGTTCAGCGACTCGGTGGCCGCCGAGATCGGGATCGACACGATCTGGTCGCACGTCTCGGTGACCAGGCGCGACAGGCCCTTGCCCTCCGACCCGACGACGATCACGACGGGGCGGTCGGCCAGCTTCAGCTCCGGCAGCGACACATCGCCGCCGCCGTCGAGGCCCAGCACGAACACACCCTGCTTCTTGAACTCCTTGAGGGTGGTCGTCAGATTCGGGGCGATGGCCACCGGAATGCGGGCGGCCGCCCCGGCACTGGTCTTCCACGCGGCGGAGTTCACGCTCGCCGAGCGACGCTGCGGCAGGATCACCCCCTGCCCGCCGAACGCGGCGGTGGAGCGGATGATGGCGCCGAGGTTGCGCGGGTCCGTGACACCGTCGAGCGCGACCAGCAACGGCACCGCGCCGGTGTCGATGATGCTCTCCAGCAGGTCCTGCGGGTGCGCGTACTCGTACGGCGGCACCTTCAGTGCGACGCCCTGGTGCACGCCGTCGAAGCCGGCCATGCGGTCGAGCTCAGGGCGGGTGACCTCGAGCACCGGGATCTCCCGGTGCCGTGTGATCGACAGCATCTCCTTGACGCGATCGTCCATCTCGACGCGCTGCGCGATGTAGAACGCCGTGGCGGGGATCTTGGCGCGCAGTGCCTCCAGCACCGAGTTGCGGCCGGTGACCGTCTCGGTGTCGTCGTCCTTCTTGGCCCGCGGCCGCCCGCCGCTCTGCCCGCCCGGCTTGCCCTTGCCGCCTGCGGCGGCATAGCGCTCGGCGGCGGCTTTGCGCTTACCGGCAGGGTGCCAGGCGCGGTCCTCGGCCTTCGGTGTCGGTCCGCGTCCCTCGAGGGATCGCTTGTTCTTGCCGCCGGTGCCCTTGGTGGGGCCCTTTCCGCCCTTGGCGGCGCCGGGGCGTCCTGGCTTGGCCATCAGTTCTCCTTCGCGCCGGTCTCAGCGCCGGCGAGGCTCCAGTGCGTGCCGTTCGGCCCGTCTTCGAGGGTGATGCCGGCCGCCGCGATCGCGTCGCGGATGCGGTCGGCTGCCGCCCAGTCCTTGTTCGCACGGGCGTCCGCGCGCTGGGTCAGCATCGTCTGCATGAGGGTGTCGAGGGCGGATGCCGCGGTCGTGCCGGCCGGGCGCCAGCGCGGGTCGAGAGGGTCGACCCCGAGGATCCCGGTCATGAGCGCGACATCGGTGAAGGCGCTCAGCACGGCGTCACCGTCACCGGCCTCCAGCGCGGTGTTGCCCGCGCGCACCCGTTCGTGCACCACGGCAAGCGCCTGTGGCACGCCCAGATCGTCGTCCATCGCCGCGGCGAACCGCTCGGGGATCTCGCCGCTCACCTGCAGGTCGCCCTCCGCGTGCTGCAGCGCCCGCACCGCCCGCTCGAGGAAGCCGCGGATGCGATCGAGCGCCGCCTCGGCCTCATCGAACGACGAGGCGGTGATGTCCAGGTTCGACCGGTAGTGGGCGGCGGCCAGCGCGTAGCGCACCACGAGCGGGTCGCGTTCGGCGAGCACGTCGCCTGCAAGCAGGAAGTTGCCCAGCGACTTCGACATCTTCTGGTCGCCGACGGTGACCAGGCCGTTGTGCACCCAGTAGCGGGCGTAGCCGTCGCCGGCCGCCGTCGACTGGGCCAGCTCGTTCTCGTGATGCGGGAAGCGCAGGTCGAGACCGCCGCCGTGGATGTCGAACTGGCTGCCCAGGTAGCGCGCCGACATGGCCGAGCACTCGATGTGCCAGCCGGGGCGCCCCGCTCCCCACGGCGAGTCCCACACCGCCGACGCCGGTTCGCCGGGCTTGGCGCCCTTCCACAGTGCGAAGTCGCGGGGGTCGCGCTTGCCGCGCGGGTCGGCGTCCTCGGCCGGCTCCATCGCGTCGAGGCTCTGGTGCGTGAGGCTGCCGTAGTCCGGCCACGAGCGGACATCGAAGTACACGTCTCCGGCATCCGCCGCGTAGGCGTGACCGGCGTCGATGAGCCGCGCGATCAGCTGCTGCATCTGCGGGATCGACGCGGTCGCCCGCGGTTCGTAGGTCGGCGGGCGAATGCCGATCGCGGCATACGCGGCCGTGAACTCGAGCTCCATGCGGTAGGCGAGGGCCCACCACGGCTCGGAGTCGGTGGCGTTGAGCAGCACCTTGTCGTCGATGTCGGTGACGTTGCGCACGAAGGTCACGCGGCCGTGCCGGTGCTCGAGCCACCGGCGCAGGAGGTCGAAGCTCAGCGCGCCGCGCAGGTGCCCGATGTGCGGGCCGGACTGCACGGTCGGGCCGCACACGTAGATCGTGACGTTCTGCGGGTCGAGTGGCACGAAGTCGCGCAGCGCCTGCGCCTTGGTGTCATAGAGCTGAACCGTCACCGCACCATCGTACCGGCGGGTGCCTGTGCAGCCGGGGTGTGACGACAACCGGTAGAACAGTAGGGTGCGCCACGTCCTCGCCGTCCTCGCCGCCGCGGTGCTGTTCGGCACCACCGGCACGGCGCAGGCGCTCGGGCCGGAAGGGACGACGCCGCTGGCGGTCGGCGTCATGCGACTTGTGATCGGCGGCACGCTGCTGGCGGCGATCGGGTGCGCGGCGGCGCGCCGGCGCACCGGGCACGCACCCGCCGGTACCCCTGCGCGCCCCGCGCTCACGGCC
>JAEXHA010000043.1 GCA_023450335.1 Actinomycetes bacterium
GCCAAGCTCGCCGCGCTCGAGGCCGTGTTCGCCGCCCCCCGCTCGCCGGGCCGCCAGGCCGGTCTCGACGCGTTCGTCGCGCGCGAAGGGGCCGCGCTGCGCGAGTTCGCCCTGTGGTGCGCACTCGAAGAGCATTACGCCGGCGTCGACCGCCCCGCCCAGGCGTGGGACGCGCGCTCGGACCTGGTGGCACAGCTGGCCGACGAGTTGGCTGCGCGCGTCGACTTCCACTGCTGGCTGCAGTGGATCGCCGATGAGCAGGTCGCGAACGCACAGCACGCGGCGCGTGCCTCGGGCATGCGCATCGGCATCATGCACGATCTGGCGGTGGGTGTTCACCCGGCCGGGTCGGACGCCTGGTCGCTGCGCGATCTGTACGCGCAGGGCATCACGGTGGGGGCACCGCCCGACATGTACAACCAGCAGGGCCAGAACTGGGACCAGCCGCCGTGGCTGCCCGCGGCGCTGGCCGAGAGCGGGTACGCGGCGCTGCGCGACATGGTGCGTGGGCTGCTGCGCCACGCTGGAGCGCTGCGCATCGATCATGTGATCGGCCTGTTCCGACTGTGGTGGATCCCCGACGGCGCCGGGGCCGCCGAGGGCACCTATGTGCGCTACGACCACGAGGCGATGATCGGGGTGCTGGTGCTCGAGGCGCATCGGGCCGGCGCGGTCGTCATCGGCGAGGACCTCGGGCTGGTCGAGCCCTGGGTACGCGATGAGCTGGCCGCCCGCGGCGTGCTGGGCACGTCGGTGCTGTGGTTCGAGCAGGAAGGCGGTGCCCCGCGGCCGCCCGAGCATTACCGCCGCGACGTGCTCGCGACGGTCAACACCCACGATCTGCCGCCCACCGCCGGTTACCTCGCCGACGAGCACGTCGCACTGCGCGCCCGGTTGGGCCTGCTCGAGCAGCCCGTCGCCGAGGCGCGCGCGGACGCGGCGCGTGAACGGGCGGCCATGCTCGCCCTGCTGCGCGACCGCGGTCTGATCGACGACGACGCCGGCGAAGAGGAGATCATCGCGGCGCTGCACGTGCTGCTGGCCGCGGCGCCCTCGCGCCTGCTGGGGGTCGCGCTGGTGGATGCCGTGGGTGAACGTCGCGTGCAGAACCAACCCGGCACCGACACGGAATACCCCAACTGGCAGGTGCCCCTGGCCGACGCGGCCGGTCGCGCCGTGCTGCTGGACGACCTC
Source organism: Actinomycetes bacterium (assembly GCA_023450335.1). Lineage (GTDB taxonomy): Bacteria > Actinomycetota > Actinomycetes > Actinomycetales > Microbacteriaceae > Microbacterium. The sequence continues at coordinate 1,195 of JAEXHA010000043.1, forward strand.
GCCGCGACCGAGCGCTGGATCGGCGTGACCCGCGCGGTGGAGGCCGCGCTCTGACCGCTTTCTGACGGCGCGCGAGCGGGAGGGGTAGTTCTCCCCACTGCCGATCCTGCAGGCGGCGGATAGCCTGGACGACGACCACTACAGCGATGCGGGAAGGACGGCCCTGTGGACGTGCTCTTGGACCGGCAGCGCCTCAGCGACGCGCTCGCCACACTCGACACCGCCGCGACGGCGTTCACCGATGCGTCGAAGATCAACGACACGCTCGAGGCGGCGATCGACAACCCGCACGGCAAGGACAAGCTGCGCGACCGGGTCGGCTGGTTCGAGGCCAATTGGTCGGGCAACCGCGAGGACCTGCTCGAAATGGTCGACGGCGTGCGCAAGGGGCTGCGGGCGATCGTCGACGGCTGGGACGAGTGGGAGGACGAGGCCACCCGACAGTGTGAGCAGATGACCCAGTGCGAGGTGAGCTGATGTCGCTGTTGTACAGCTCTCCCGACGGCAACGACCTGCGCCAGTTCGCCGGCACGCCGGAGACGATCGCCACCACGGCCGCCGACTACAAGGCGCTCGGTGCGTCGATGGAGACGACTGCCGACACCCTGCACGACATCGGCGAATCCCAGATCAGCCTCGGCACGAACCGGCTGAAGGAGGATGCCGAGGCGCTCGAGGGCGATCTTCGCAAAGCGGCCGTGCGCTACGGGCAGACCGGCACGGCGCTGGAGCCGTACGCGCCCGCCCTCGAAGCGGCGCAGTCCGCCTACACCGCGCACCAGGCCGCGATCCGCGACGCCATGGACGTGTACCGCGCCGCCCTCAACGAACTGATGAGCCCGGCGCCGACCACCGACGACGATGACGACGACGGTGAGACCCCGGCTCAGGCGGCCGAGGCCGCCGAGGAGGCCCTGCGCGAAGCCTGGCAGCCGTTCGACACCGCCTTCGCCACGTGGGAGGAGGCCTATGAGCGGGCCGCCGATCTGGTCGCCGAGGCGATGGACGCCGCCGACAACGACGACGGCAAGTGGGACTGGATCGCCGATGCTCTGAAGATCATCGGCTACGTCATCATCGTGCTCGCCGTCGTGGCCCTGTTCGTCGTGTCCAGCCCGTGGGCGGCGATCATCCTCGCGGCCACGATCGGGCTGTCGGCGCTCCATCTGGCCGGCACGGTGTATCTGTACGCGAACGGCAAGGCCACCCTCTCGGACGTGCTGTGGAGCGCGTTCGGCCTGGTCACCGCCGGAGCGGGCGGACTGCTGTCGCGGGGCGTGAGCACCGCGGCCGCGAGCGGCGACGACCTGCTCAACGCATCGCGCCTGGCCCAGGACCTGCCCGTGTTCACGCGCGGCGCCCGCGGGTTCACGATGCCGCGACTGCCCAGCGGACTGTCGGTGAATCCGTTCTCGACACTCATGCGCGGACAGAGCTGGGCGGTGCTGAACCGCTGGGGCGGCAGTCTGAGCCAATGGGCGCAGACCCCGGCACGCAGCGGCACGATCGCCGCCGCGTGGGGTGAGATGGTCGTCGAGGCCGTACCGCGCATCTCGGCCACCGGGTGGGCGAGCCTGGGCAACTGGGTCGCGGGCATCGGCGGCGGCCTGTACACGAGCTCGCCGTTCTACACCCCCACCGGACGACCGTGACCGGCGCGCCCGGCTTCACCGACATCCCGCCGCTGCGCCGCAACCGGCGGCGCCTGCCCGTGGTCTTCGTGATCGCCGCGATCTTCGCGGCCGCGCAGTGGATCGTGCCCGCCGGAGCGCGTCTCGTGCTCAACGCCGGCCAGGTCTACCCCACCGATGAGCCCTTCTCGCTGTGGGACCCGATCGCCGCATCTGCCGTGATGAGCGTGCCCGCCTGGCTGACCATCGCCACGGGGCTGATCGGCATGGGAGCCGCGCTGGCCTACTTCGCGGTGCGCGGGCGCGCCGCCGCCGCGGACGCGGCCTATGTCAGTCTCGTGTCGCTTCTCGTGTTCGGCCTGTTCCCCTGGGCGATCGCGGCGTTCGACGTCGACGGCACCGGGATCGTGCACACGCCCGGGCCCGACGGCTACCCGATCGGGTGGCACTGGCTCGCGTCACCTCTGAGCCTGGTCGTGCTGATCGTGGGCATCGTGGTGTTCGTGCGCGGGCGCGACCTCGGCCGGAAGAAGACCGCATGAGCCTGCGCGATGAACTGACTTCGGTCCCGGCTCCGGCGGGCTACACCCTGCTCACCCCACCGGACTGGGGGCGCTTCCCCGCGACCACCGAGGGGCGCGATGCGCTCACCGCGCTGCTGTCGGCGCGCTTCCGCGAGGTCGGACGGCCCGATCTGTACGGCGAGGCGCGCGCGGCGGTCAACCGGCAGTGGGCTCGCATGGCCGCCGTCGATGTCATGGAGGTCTTCATGCCGGTGACCCCCACGCATGACGGCGGCACGCCCATGACGATCGCCGCATCGCCATGGGTCGCCAACGGTGACTTCGAGACCGACCTGCGCGCACGCGCGGGAGCCGAACGCTCCGTCGAGCGGCTCGAGTCGGCCGAGAGCGGCACGCTGTACCGGTGGGTCGCCGAGCGCACGGCGCCCGACGGGATGACGGGGCTCCACGCGCGCGAGATCTCCTATGTCGCGCCCTTCCCCGGCGCGGCTCCGCGACGGGGCCTGCTGCTCATGTGCTCGGTCGTCCACGTGGGCGTCGAAGAATCCGGTGCCGCATTGGACGCGTTCACCACCCTCGCCGACGCGATCGTCTCGACGCTGCGGTGGCGGTTCGCGTGAGCTCGTTGCCGCCCGGCTGGCTGCCGATCCCGTTCGCGCTGTCGACGCAGGCCGCCCGCGAGGTCGCGCCCGAACTCCTCGCGGCCAGCGGAGCCGAGCCCGGCGAACAGGCCGATCTGGCCGCGGCGACAGTCAATGCCGCCGCAGCCATGAGCCGCCTGCCGGTCACCGAGGCCGTCGTCGCCCGCCTGTGGCACGCGTTCGGCCCCACCGCCACCGGACTGGTCGCCGATCTGAGCGTCGAGCAGCGCGCGTCGTCGACACTCGACGACGCGGCGGGCGCCGGCTTGCCGCGCGTCGACGTCCAGCGTCGTGTCGTCCTCGATGACGGCGGCTTGGTGACGCTGGCGGTGGTGGCACCGGCATCCGGCGACGACGTCGCGTTCCTCCTCCGCGTCCAGGTCCCCGCCGAGGGCGCCGTGTGCGTGGTCGACGTGCTCGACCGTGATCTGCGGGCGCTCGGCGTGGTGTGGGACGACGCGATCGAGATCGCCCGCGGCGGACGCTGACGCCGACGCGACCTGGTCGGCTCTGCGACCACGGCGGGCGGGAGTCACTCCATCGTCGAGGAGCGGGAGCGGCCGGTCAGGGCGTCGCGCACGGCCAGCACGCCGCGCAGCGCCTCGGCATGCGAGGTGCTCAGCGGCGACAGCCCGAGTCGGATGCCGTCCGGGAAGCGGAAGTCCGGGATCACGCCGCCCGCCCAGAGCCGCGGGGTGATATCGGCGAAGGCTGGGTGGCCGATCGTGATGTGTCCGCCGCGCTGCGCGGCGTCTCGAGGGCTCAGCAGGCGCACCCCGAGAGGCGCGAGCTCGACATCGCAGGCACGCACCACGAGGTCGGTGAGCGACTTCGATTTCTCGCGCACCGCGGCGATGGTCGCAGCCTCGATCAGGTCGAGCATGCCCTGCATCGCGAGCATCCCGAGCACCGGAGGGGTACCGCTGATGAACTGACGGATGCCGGGTGCCGGCGCGTATTCGGTGCCCATGGCGAATACGTCTGCGGCGCCCATCCAGCCCGGGATCGGCTGGCGCAGCCGGCCGTGGTGCCGCGCGTTCACGTACGCGAAGGCGGGTGAGCCGGGGCCGCCGTTGAGGTACTTGTAGGTGCACCCGACCGCGAGATCCACGCCGCAGGCATCGAGGTCGACGGGGATCACGCCGACCGAGTGGCACAGGTCCCACAGGATCAGCGCTCCGGCGTCGTGCACGGCTCGGGTGATCGACCGCATGTCGGCCAGCGCTCCTGAGCGGTAGTCGACGTGGCTGAGGACGACGAGAGCCGTGCGTTCGTTCACGGCGGCGTCGACGTCGCCGATGCGGACGCCGGTGACCGGATCGGGGCTGATCCAGCGCAGCGTGAGCCCGCGGTCGGCGGCGATCGCCTCGGCGACGAAGCGATCGGTGGGGAAGTTGCCCTCTTCGATGACGATCTCGGTGCGGTCGCCCGGCGCATCGACGGCGGCGTGCATGAGCTTGTACAGCAGCACCGTGGTCGAGTCGGCCACGACCGTCTGGCCCGCGGTGGCACCGATCGCGATCCGGCCGATGCGGTCGCCGAGCTCGGTCGGCAGCTGCATCCACCGTTCGTCCCATGAGCGGATCAGTCGCGTTCCCCAGTCGTCGCGGACGAACTCGGCCAGACGGTCGGGGAGGGCGCGCAGCGGTCTCCCCAGGGAATTGCCGTCGAGGTAGGCGTGCACGCCGGGGGCCGGGACGAAGGCATCGAGGTGACCGGCGAGAGGGTCGCGGAGATCGAGGTCGTGCGCGTCGGCGAGAAGGTCAGGCACTCAGGCCTCCAGATCTTCGGGGGTCAGCCGGCGGGCACGGGCGGGATCGCCGTCGGGGAGCAGCAGCAGCGCGGCGCCGTCGCGGAACGGGTCGAGGGGCGCGAGTGCGCGCAACAGGTCGATGCCGTCGACGCCGGCCTCGCGCAGGGCCGAAAGCTCACTGTCACGCAGATCGACCGGCGTCGGGCCGTTGCCCATGTCGCTGCCGTACACGAGTTCGCCGCCGCGGGCCGCGAACCGGCGCACGTTGTCGACGACGATCGCGCGGGCCTCGCCGTCGTGGATCGCCATCGTCGAGATCCAGGAGGCCGATGCTGCCTGCTCGTCGATCTCGTCATCGCTCAGCCGCTCGGTGAACGGAGAGTGCGCCAGGCGTGCGGCACCCAGACGCGCCGCACGCTGCGCTTGACCGGCACCCTCGGCATGCGCGACGGTCGGCAGGCCGTGCTCGGCCGCGGCGGTGACCACCGCGCGGAACAGATCGTCGCCCAGCACCGGACCGGCATCGCTGTTGCAGACGATCTTGACGCAGCCGACTCCGGCGGCGGCCAGGGAGGCGACGAGAGCGGCGGCGCCGGCGGCATCCCGCACCTGGTGCACCGCCCCGTCGGGTGCCCAGTCGCGGTCGGAGGGGTACCCGCCGACCGCCGTCAGAAACGGCCCCGCGTATTCGATCTCGACGTGCTCACCCAGCTCGTGCCGGCGGCCCCGGAGAACCTCGGGGTTGCCGCCGAGGTCGATCACCCGCCCCAGGCGGCTCGCGGCCAACGGGGTCGGGTCCACCAGCTGCAGGTGCACGTGGTGGTCGGTGAACAGCCCGGTGACGATGCCGTCCACGCGCGCCGCACCGGCAGGTGCGGGCTCGGGCGAGACCCTCACACCGGACGCATCGCGGATGAGTGCTCCTTCGCGCAGGGTGCCCGCACCCCAGAAGGTGACCGCGCGCATCACGCGCCGATCTCGGTGCGCACGGTGTACAGCTCGGGGAAGAAGGTCAGCTCCAAAGCCCGCCGCAGAAAGCCGACGCCGCTCGATCCGCCGGTGCCGGGTTTCATCCCGATGGTGCGGGTGACGGTCTTCAGATGCCGGAATCGCCAGAACTGGAAGTTGTCCTCGACGTCGACGAGATCTTCGCACGCCTCATACAGGTCCCAGTGCGTGTGCGGATCCTCGTAGATCTCGCGGATCGCGGGGACCAGCGAGGCATGCGCCCGGTACGGCTCGCGCACATCGCGTTCGAGGATCTCGGGGGGAACCGGGATGCCGCGCCGCGCCGCATATCGCAGGAAGGCGTCGTACAGCGTCGGCCGTTCGTACTCCGCCGTCAGCAGTGCGAGGTCGGCCGGATGGTCGCGGAACACCGAGAGCATCCGCTCGTTCTTGTTTCCCAGCGCGAACTCCACGGCGCGGTACTGCACCGACTGGAATCCCGACGAGTTTCCCAGCGCCCCGCGGAACTGCGCATACTCGGTGGGGGTGAGCGTGGCCAGCACGGACCACTGCTGGGTCATGACCTCCTGGATGCGCTTGACCCGCGCGACCCGCTTGAGCGCTTCGCGCAGGTCGTCGCCGGCCAGCAGCTCCCGGGCCGAGGCCAGTTCGTGGCGCAGCTGTTTCAGCCAGAGCTCGGTGGTCTGGTGCTGGATGATGAACAGCATCTCGTCGTGATGCTCGGGGTCGCTGACCGGATGCTGGGCGTTCAGCAGCCGGTCGAGTCCCAGGTACGACCCGTAGGTCATGCGTCCGGCGAGATCGGTGACGATGCCCTCTTCGAGGCTGCGTTCGTTGGTCGCTGTCTCACCGAAGTCGGCGGAGTCGGTACCCATGAAACCCGAGGGTATCCCGAACGATCGGTCAGGCGTCAGCCCCGTTCGTCGTTCCCCGCACGTTCACGGCGGTGCTACCGGTCTGTCACACGGGCTTGCGAGCATCCTGCCGTGGTGAAACCCGTCGTGACCGTCATCCTTCCCGCGAAGGACGCCGGCGCGTACATCGCCACGACCCTCACGACCCTCGCCCGGCAGTTCGACGACATCGCCCGGCTCAAACTCGTCGCGATCGACGACGGCTCGCGCGACGACACCGGCGGGCAGATGCGCCACTACGCGGAGAGGTTCGCCCACGCCGAGGTGCTCGGCAACCCCGAACCGGTGGGCTTGGCCAGCGCCCGCAACCAGGGCCTGGCCCGCGTCGAAGGCGACTACTACTGCTTCGTCGACGGCGACGACTGGATGCAGCCGCTGCGCCTGCAGGCCCTCGTCGCGTCCATGCAGGCGCTGGGCACCGACTTCGTGCGCACCGACCACGTGACCGCGACCGAGGGCAGCCGCCGCCTCGTGCGTGCGCCGTTCGCGTGGCGCGGGCGTGCCCTCTCACCCCGTGACGCGATCCTGCCCGCCGACGAGTCGACGATGGTCGACTACCCGTACGCCTGGGCGGGCATGTTCCACCGTCGCACGATCGACGAAGGCCTGGCCGCCTTTCCCGAGGGGCTGTTCACCGCCGAGGACCGGCCGTGGATCTGGCGGCTGCACCTGGGCGCCGGGTCGTTCGCGGTGGTCGACGCCCCGACCCTGCTCTACCGGCGGGACGTCACCGGCTCGCTCACCCAGATCCTCGACCGCCGGCAGCTCGATTTCCTCCCGGCCTTCGCACAGGCCCTCGATGCCGTCGAGGCCGACCCCGAAGCCGACCGGTTCCGGCCGAAGATCGTCGCCACGACCCTCGCGGTGTGCTCGCACCACCTGTTCCGTGCCCGCGGCATGGCCGTCGCCGACCGTGCGCGGCTGCGCACCGGCATCCGCGACCTCGTCGCCCGCATGCCCGACGCCGAGTTCGACGCCGCCCTCGCACGCCTCTCCGACCGGCGGCGCCGGCTGCTGGCCCGCACCGTGCGGGAGGTCCGACGCGCATGACGCAGGTCTTCGTCCTGAACTCCGCCTACGGCCTCATGACCGCGGCCGCGGCGATCGATGCCGCAATGGTGCCGCCCGCCGCCGGAGGTCGCATCCTGCTCACGGTCAACGCCGCGACCACACCCGAGACGGTCGCCGACCTCGACGCCTCGCCCCACCTGCGCAGCCTTCTGAGCCGTTTCGACCACGTGGAATCGCTCGGGGCGCTGGTGTCGCCGACGCTGCCGGTCCGGTGGGAGCCGGATGTCGATGAGCTCGCCGTGCTCGAACGGCTGCTGCGTCGCGCCTGGAGAATCGACGACGGAGCGGTCGAACTCTTCCTGCAGTCGCCGCAGGTCGCGCCGGCCCTGACGGTGCTGCGCCTGTTCCCCACCGCACCGGCGACGATCATCGGCGACGGCCTGATGACGTACGCGCCGCTGCGCCGCCGGCTGCCGCACACCCTGACCGTTCGGGTCACGGCGGTCGTGTACGCCGACGTCGTGCCGCAGGTGACACCGCTGCTGCTGGCCGGCAGCGCGCGCAGCACGCCCCTGCCGCCCGCCACGTTCCGCGCCGTCGTCGACGAGGTGGCCGCGCACACCGCCGATGCCGACCTCGACGTGCTGGCCACCTCGGCCATGCCGACGGTGCTGATCCTCGGCCAGTACCTCGCCGCCCTCGGCCTGGTGTCAGCGGCTGAAGAAGAGGCGATGCAGCGGCAGATGGTCGACGAGGCGCTGCGGTTCTCGCCCGAGCGCGTCGTGTTCAAGCCGCACCCGTCGGCGCCGCCGGCCATCGCCGCAGCGGTGGCCGAACGCGCGGGCGAGCTGGGCGTCGCATGCGAGGTGTACACCGGTGCCGTGCCGGCCGAGATCGTCGCCGCCCGCATGCACGTCACCGGCGTCGTCGCGGGATTCTCCACCGCGCTGCCGACGCTGCGGGCGCTGTACGGCACACCGATCGCCGCCGTCGGCACGGATGTGCTGCTGCGCCGGCTCGACCCCTTCGAGAACAGCAACCGGATCCCCGTCACGATCGTCGACGCCCTGGCGCGGGCCGAGTCGCCCTACGCCGCCCCCGCACGCCTGCAGCACCTCGTCGATGCGGTCGGCTTCGCGATGCAGCCTCACGTCGCCGCGCACCTGCGGCCCCGCGCCGAGGCGCTGCTGAACGAGCTGAACGCCGACGAGCGCGACCGGTACTTCGCACCCGAACGTCTGAGATCGCTGCGCCTTCCCGGGGCGCCGCCGCCCGGCATCCTCGACCGGATCTTCGCCGCATCGGGCGCGACCGGGCGCCTCGAGCAGACCCGGCTCACCCTGCGCGGTGCCCACCGCCGGGCGGGGCGGGCGTGGAAGGCGGTGCGCGGCACATGACCGCAGCGGTGCAGGTCGTGGCCGTCATCCCCGCCCGCGGCGGGTCGAAGGGCGTGCC
>JAEXHA010000083.1 GCA_023450335.1 Actinomycetes bacterium
GACCTCGCGTTGGTCGAAGCCGGCGGCACGACCGGCATCATCACCCGCGCCGACGTCGAAGAGTATGCGGCGCGCGTCCAGCCCGCCGGTGCCGCGGCCACCGGCGCATCCGCCCCGGCACCGACCACCGGCGAGCGCGAGACCCGCACGCCCATCCGCGGTGTGCGCAAGGCGACGGCGCAGGCGATGGTCGCGAGCGCATTCACGGCGCCGCACGTGACGAGCTTCCTCACCGTGGACGTCACCGGCACCACGGAACTGCTTGCCGCGCTCAAAGCAGACCGACGACTGGCCGACCACCGCATCGGCATCCTCGCCGTCGTGGCCAAGGCCGTGTGCTTGGCCCTGCGCGCGCACCCCGACCTCAACACCCGCTGGGATGACGAGGCCGGCGAGATCGTCCAGCATCACTACGTGAACCTCGGCATCGCCGCAGCGACGGAGCGGGGCCTGGTCGTGCCCCACATCAAGGATGCCGACCGGATGGGCCTGGCCGAACTCGCCGACGCGATCGCCGCGCTGACGCAGACGGCGCGCAGCGGCCGGACAGGGCTGGACGCGCTGCGCGGTGGCACGTTCTCGATCACGAACTTCGGGGTCTTCGGCGTCGACGCCGGCACCCCGATCCTCAACCCCGGCGAGGCCGGCATCCTGGGCATCGGCACCGTGCGTCGTCAGCCGTGGGAGCACGACGGCCAGATCGCGCTGCGCGACGTCATGACGCTGAGCCTGTCGTTCGACCACCGGCTCGCCGACGGCGAGCAGGGATCGCGCTTTCTGGTCGCGGTCGGCGACGTGCTGCGTGAGCCCGGGCGGGCGATGCTGTAGGCGAGGGCGGGGACCGCGGGCACGGGGAGGGTCCGCGGGCTCACCCGCGTTCAGCGCGTCGTCAGCGCCGCGTAGGCCATCTGCGCCAGCAGCGCGCGCACCTCGTCGTCGGCGGGCGCGTCGCGCAGGCCCCGCACGCTGTGCGGTGTCGAGTTGATGAGACCGAAGCCCGCCTGTGCGCGCACCCGCAGGTCGGTGGATGCCGCAACCTCGAGCACGTCGGCCAGCACAGCCGTCCACAGTCCGACATACTCACGCTGCAGGCGACGCACCCGATGCCGGTCGGCGTCGTCGAGCTGCGCGAGATCACGGTCCTGCACGCGGATCACATCGGCGCCGGCCAGCGCGAAGTCGACGTGGAAGGCGATGAGGCCGCGCACGCGCGCGTCCGCGGAGTCGGCCTCATCGATCACGCGGCGGCCGCCGGCGAGCAGGTCCTCGCTGGTGCGCACGAGGATCTCGCCCAGCAGAGCGCGCTTGCTCTCGAAGTGGCGGTACACGGCGGGGCCGGTGATGCCCACCGCCGTGCCGAGATCCTCCAGGCTCACCCCGTCGAACCCGTGCGCGGCGAACAGTCGCGCCGCCGCGGTCAGCAGCGCCTGCTGCCGATCGGCCTTCGCGCGCTCGCGCGGCGTGCCCGCATCCGGCATCCCGCCCCCCTTGTGAACTCAGTTAATGGTCGCTAACCTGTCGAGTGAATCAGTTAGTGAACACTAACCGATCGCGCGGCCGCCGCGCCAGCGCCATCGACGGAGATGACATGACGATCCCCACGAGCACGCTCGCCCACGACGAAGAGTTCCGCCGCCGCCACGAGGGGCAGCAGGCCGCGGCCGGGCGCCTGCGCCAGCGTCTGGCCGAGGTCGAGCTGGGGGGTCCGGCCCCGGCCCGCGAACGGCACGTCGCCCGCGGCAAGCTGCTGCCGCGCGACCGGGTGAATCGGCTGCTCGACCCGGGCAGTCCGTTCCTCGAGCTGGCGCCGCTGGCCGCTGACGGCCTGTACGACGGCGATGCGCCTGCGGCCGGGGTGATCGCCGGCATCGGGCTCGTCCACGGCAGGCACGTGATGGTCATCTGCAACGACGCGACCGTCAAGGGCGGCACCTACTATCCGCTGACCGTCAAGAAGCACCTGCGCGCGCAGGAGGTGGCGTTCGAGAATCGCCTGCCCGTCATCTCGCTCGTCGATTCGGGCGGGGCCTTCCTGCCGATGCAGGACGAGGTGTTCCCCGACCGCGACCATTTTGGCCGCATCTTCTACCACCAGGCGCGACTGTCGGCGGCAGGCATCCCGCAGATCGCGGCGGTGCTCGGTTCGTGCACCGCGGGCGGCGCGTACGTCCCCGCGATGAGCGACGAGACGGTCATCGTCCGTGACCAGGGGACGATCTTCCTCGGCGGGCCGCCGCTGGTCAAGGCCGCCATCGGCGAAGTCGTCACCGCCGAAGAGCTCGGCGGGGGAGAGCTCCACGCGCGCACGTCCGGGGTCGTCGACCACCTGGCCGACGACGACGAGCACGCCCTCGAGATCGTCCGCGACATCGTCGCCACCCTGCCGGCGCCGTCCGAGCCGGTCTGGGAGGTGGTGACATCCACCCCGCCCGCCCTCGATCCGGGGGAGCTGTACGGAGTCGTCCCCGTGGACGTGAACCAGCCCTACGACGTGCGCGAGGTGATCGGACGCCTCGTCGACGGCAGCTCCTTCCACGAGTTCAAGCGCGAGTACGGCGACACCCTGGTGACCGGGTTCGCACGCATCCACGGCCACCCGGTCGGGATCGTCGCCAACAACGGCATCCTGTTCAGCGAGTCGGCGCTCAAGGGCGCCCATTTCATCGAGCTGTGCGACCAGCGGGGCGTGCCCCTGGTGTTCTTGCAGAACATCTCGGGCTTCATGGTCGGGCGCGACGCCGAGGCCGGCGGCATCGCCAAAGACGGCGCCAAGATGGTCACCGCGGTGGCCACCACCCGCGTTCCCAAGCTCACCGTCATCATCGGCGGGTCATTCGGCGCCGGCAACTACTCGATGTGCGGGCGGGCCTACTCGCCGCGATTCCTGTGGTCCTGGCCGGCCAGTCGCATCTCGGTCATGGGCGGCCCGCAGGCCGCGTCGGTGCTCGCCACCGTCCGGGCCGACCGTCTCGAGTCCGCCGGCGAGAGCTGGAACGCCGACGAGCGCGCCGCGTTCGAGGCCCCCATCCGCGCGCAGTTCGACGAGCAGGGCGACCCGTACTACGCCACCGCACGACTGTGGGATGACGGCATCATCGACCCGCTCGACACCCGCGACCTGCTGGGGCTGGCCCTCGACGTCTGCTCCCGCACCCCGCTGCCCGAACCGCGCTTCGGCGTCTTCCGGATGTGAGGCCGATGTTCACCACTGTTCTGGTCGCCAACCGCGGCGAGATCGCCCGTCGCATCATCCGGACGCTGCGGGCCGCCGGCATCCGCTCGGTCGCCGTCTACAGCGACGCGGACGCCGATGCGCCGCATGTGCGCGATGCCGACGTGGCGGTGCGCCTGGGTCCGGCGCCGGCCGCGCAGTCCTACCTCGACATCGACGCCGTGATCGCCGCGGCCACCGCGACCGGTGCGCAGGCGATCCACCCCGGTTACGGGTTCCTGTCCGAGAACGCCGCCTTCGCGCGGGCGTGCGCGGCGGCGGGCATCACGTTCGTGGGACCGGGCACCGAGGCGCTCGAGATCATGGGCGACAAGATCCGGGCGAAAGAGCACGTCGCGGCGCACGGTGTGCCGACCGTGCCCGGCTTCTCGGCCGCCGGGCTCGACGACGCCGAGATCGCCCGGCGTGCCGCCGACGCCGGGTTTCCGCTGCTGGTGAAGCCCTCGGCCGGCGGTGGCGGCAAGGGCATGCATGTAGTTGCGGATGCCGAGGCGCTGCCGAGCGCGCTGGCGGCGGCGCGTCGTATCGCGGCAGCGGCATTCGGCGATGACACGCTGCTGCTCGAGCGGCTCATCGCCCGGCCGCGGCACATCGAGGTGCAGGTGCTCGCCGACGACCGCGGCGACATCGTGCACCTGGGGGAGCGCGAGTGCACGCTGCAGCGCCGGCATCAGAAGGTGATCGAAGAGGCGCCGTCGCCGGTGGTCGACGCGGCGACGCGGGCGCGGCTGGGCGAGGCGGCGTGTGCGGCAGCAGCATCGGTGGGCTACCGCGGCGCCGGCACCGTCGAGTTCCTCGTGTCGGGGGAGCGCCCGGACGAATTCTTCTTCATCGAGATGAACACGCGACTGCAGGTCGAGCATCCGGTGACCGAGCTGGTCACCGGCATCGATCTGGTCGCCGCCCAGCTGCGGATCGCGGCCGGTGAGCCGCTGGGGATCGGCCAGGACGACGTACGGCTGACCGGACACGCCGTCGAGGCCCGCGTCTACGCCGAGGCGCCCGAGCGGGGGTTCCTCCCCGCGACCGGCGATGTCCTGCGCTGGCAGGCGGCGCCGAGCGTGCGGACGGATGCCGGGGTGGTCACCGGCAGTCGCATCACCGCCGATTACGACCCCATGATCGCCAAGGTCATCGCCCACGGGGACGACCGCACCGAGGCGATCGAACGGCTCGACGCCGCGCTGGCCGAGACCGTCGTGCTCGGCGTCGACACGAACCTCGCGTTCCTGCGCGACCTGCTGGGCCAGGCCGACGTGCGTTCCGGCGATCTCGACACCGGGCTCATCGACCGGCTGCCGGCCCCCGAGCCGGCGGCGCCGACCGCCGCGGCGCTGCAGGCCGCCGCAGCCGCACTGCGCAACCGCGCCGATGCGGTGAGTCCGGGAATCTGCCGCGAGACCCCGCGCCAGCACGGGGATCTCACGGCGGATGCCGGACGTCGCACGGGCGTGTGGCACCGGCTTCCGGGATGGCGCATCGGCGGCCGTCGCGAGCGGACGAGCGTGCTGCTGCGCGGCGACGACGGCGTGCTGCACCC
>JAEXHA010000169.1 GCA_023450335.1 Actinomycetes bacterium
CCTCGTAGGTGAAGCGCTTGTAGGCGATGGTGCGCTCGTGCTCGGCGGGCGGCGTCACCGACAGACGGCGCGACAGCATCGAGCTGCTCATCTCTTCGATGGCCGCGAGCTGGCCCTGAAACTGCGCGAGCTCGTCCTCCCACACGGCGATGTGGCGCTGCAGGAAATCCCGCGCGGCTTCGGGCGTGGTGGTCTCGAGGTAGGCGGCGCGCAGATGCGCGGGGTCACGCACGCGCTGGTAGTCCAGCGGCGCGGCCATCCATTCCTCGAACGCCGCGTTCCCGGTCGGGGTCACGTGGTACACCCGCCGGGTGCCGCGCTCGCCGCGGGCCTGCTCCTCGCCCTCGATGAGGCCCAGGGATGCCATCTTGCGCAGCTCTGGGTAGATCTGCGAATCCGGCGCATGCCACACGTGCCCGACCGACTGGGCGAACTGCTTCTGCAGGTCGTATCCCGACAGGGGGCCGACGCGCAGGATCGCCAGCAGCGCGTAGCGCAGACTCATGGGGGGCTCCTTCCGCGTGACGAGCGTAGCGAGATCGAGGGGCCCGAGCAGAACCCGGACCCCTCGATGCGGCGACGGGGTCAGGCCTTCTTGTACCCGGTGCGCCAGCCGCCCTGGTAGGTCTGGCGGGCCACCGTCGAGTACGGCACCGGCGAGACCACAACACGGACCTCGGTCTGCTCGTGCGGCTCGACCGACGCCTTCGAGGTGCCGCCGTTCGGCTCACCCCAGACGACCTTCAGCTCGGTGCCCTCGGGCACGTCGGGGTTGACCGTGGCCAGCGACAGGCCGCGGCGCTCGTTGGCGCTGTATCCGGTGAACATCGAGAAGCCCACGACGTTGCCATCGGCATCCACGACCGAGTCGTAGTTCGCCGAGCCGTAGTTGGCCAGCGGCAGGTCGAAGAACTTGTAGTTCGGGCCGTCGACGTTCAGCGGCGAGGAGAGCACCTTGCCGAGGTCCTCGGCATCCCACGCGAGGGTGACCTTCTTGCGCTGCGTGGCCGGGTCCATCTTCTCGAGCGCGTCACGACCGATGAAGTCGTGGTCGAACTTGACGAAGTTGCCGTAGCCGAGCTCCCACGGGGTGAGGTAGTAGTCCTCGATGTTGTCCGAGACGAACGAGCCGGCGAGCGTGCCCGTGGCCTCGTAGCTGTCGACACCGAGCCACTCGCGGTAGCCGCGCTCGGCCTCACCGGAGTAGATGGCCGGCAGCGGCGAGGGGATCCAGCCCGACTCGAGCGTGTTCGACGGATAGGCGCGCGACCCGACAGGCACCAGGCCGAACTCGGCGCCCGCCTCGACGATCGCGTCACGGATCTCGTCGTGGTCGGCGTAGGGTCCCCAGATCTCCAGTCCCGGGGCTCCGGCCATGCCGTGGCGGAGGGTGCGGACGTCCTTGCCGGCGATCTTCATGGTCGCCATGTTGAAGAACCCGATCTTCTCGAGCGGGCCGCCGTTGAGCTTCTCGATGACGTCCCAGGCCTTGGGGCCCTGGATCTGGAAGCGGTAGTACTGGCGCGAGACGCCGTGGCCGTACGGGCGCGAGGGCGAACGACGGTCGACCGAGATGTCGAGGTTCGAGTAGCCGCCGGTCTCGGCGTGGTAGAGCAGCCAGTTGGATGCCGGGGCGCGGCCGACGTACACGTACTCGTCCTCAGCCTGGCGGAACAGGATGCCGTCGCCGATGACGTGGCCGCCCGCGGTGGTGGGCACGTACTGCTTGGCCTTGTTGACAGCGAAGTTGGCCACCGAGTTGATGGCGGTGTCGCTGATCAGCTTGATGGCGTCGGATCCGTTGAGGAACACGTTGTCCATGTGGTGCGACTGGTCGTAGAGCACGGCCGTGTCACGCCACGCCTTCTGCTCCTTGATCCAGTTCTGGAAGTCGGCCGGAACGACCGGGTAGATATACGAGCCGATCTGCGAGTTGCGCAGCATCTCGACCGGGTTGGTCTGGTCGATCAGCTGCTGCAGGTTGTCAGCCATGGGTGGAACCTCTCTGTTCGGTTGGGGTGGGTGGTCAGCTGAAGACGATGGTGTGGTTGCCGTGCCGGATGACGCGGTCTTCGGCGTGCCATTGCACGGCGCGGGAGAGCACGGCGCGCTCCACGTACGCACCGCGGGCCTGGAGGTCGGCGGCGGTCATCGAGTGGTCGACGCGGGCGACGTCCTGCTCGATGATCGGTCCCTCGTCGAGGTCCTTGGTCACGTAGTGGCTGGTCGCGCCGATGAGCTTCACACCGCGCTCACGGGCCTTGCGGTAGGGCGCGGCGCCGATGAAGGCCGGAAGGAAGGAGTGGTGGATGTTGATCACGGGCACGCCCACGGCATCCAGGAAGTCCTCGCTGATGATCTGCATGTAGCGGGCCAGCACGATGAAATCGACGTTGCCCTTCAGCAGTTCGAGGATCTTCGCCTCGGCCTCGGATTTGTCGGGACCCTGCGAGGGCACATGGAAGAACGGGATGCCGAACGAGCGCACGTCCTCCGCCGTATTGGTGTGGTTGGAGATCACCATCGGCACCGTCACGGGCAGCTCGCCCCGGCGGTGCCGCCACAGCAGCTCGAGCAGACAGTGATCACTGGTGGATGCCAGGATCGCCATCCGCTTGGGCACCGACTGATCGGTGAGCTGCCATTGCATGCCGTAGGGCGAGAGGGTCTTGTCGAGGTCGGCCTCGATCTCGGGCAGCGCCGCGGTGAGCCCCTTGCGGTGGAACACGACACGCTGGAAGAACGCGCCGCCTTCGGGGTTGTCGGAGTACTGGTCGAGCGTGACGATGTTGCCGTTGTTGCGGGTGACCAGGCCCGTGACCGCGGCGACGAGACCGGCCTGGTCGGGGCCGTGGACGATGAGGCACGCGTGGTCGCGCAGCGCCTCGGTGTGGACGGTCACCGTGTCACCCCTCATGAGTTCGCGGCGACGTAGTCGCGCGCCCACTCGGAGGTGGCCAGCAGGCCGCCGAACGTGTAGAAGTGCAGGCTCACCGCACCCGAGGTCGGGTCTTGCGCCAGCAGCTGCGACAGGTCGCCCACGAACCGGTCGGGACCGGCGGTGCCCATGAGGTTGGTCAGGCTGAAGCCGTACTTCTTCACGATCATCGCGTTGGCGCCCACGCCGAATCGGCGGGCGAAATTGATGAGTCGCTTGATGCCGGCCGGGCCCGGCGTGCCCACCCGGATCGGCGTGTCGATGCCGCGGTCGCGCACGCTCTTGATCCAGGCGAGCACCGGGTCGGTGTCGAAAGCGAACTGAGTGAGGATGACGGCGTCCAGGCCCTGCTCGGCCAGCGCGGCCGACTTGTCCTCGAGGTGACGCCACAGCACGTCGTCGGCGATGTCGGGATGCCCTTCGGGGTAGCCCGCGATCGACACCTCTTTCACGCCGTACTGCTGCAGGATGCCGGTGCGGATCACGCTCAGCGAGTCGGGGTAGGGGCCCTCGGGCTCGGCCGGGTCGCCGCCGACGGCGAAGACGTGCTCGGTCGCGCCCACCGACTGCAGCGCAGCGAGGAACTCCTCCAGCTGTGCCTGCGACCCGATGCGCCGCGCCGAGATGTGCGGCACGGGCGTGAAGCCCAAGTCCTTCACGGCCTTGGCCGCCGCCACCCGCATCTCGAGGTCCTCGTTGCCGAGGAAGGTGACGTTGATCTTCGTGCCGGCCGGGATGACCGGTGCGGCCTCTTCGAGCCCCGGCACATCCTTGCCGGTCATCTCGAGAGAGAAGCCGTCGACGAGGCGGAGAGCGGCCGCCCGATCGGGGGCGGGGGAGATGGATGCCACAGCGAGTCCCTTCCGGAGCGCTTCGTCGCGCCCTCCCCCGTCACGTTACCTATGGAGATAGGTAATCGCAAGAGGGAAATTTCTCGTCAGCCGAGGCCGGCCCGACGTCGGTTGAAATCGATGGTGCGCGGATCGGGTCCCTCGTGGCCGGCGGCCATCGCCTGGGAGATGCGATTGGCGGCGGCGAGCACCGGTTGCACCAGCGAGGCCGGATCGTGCCGTTGGTGGACGTAAATGGCCGTCACAGCCGCGATGACGTCCAGATCCGGACCCACCACGGGCGCCGCGACCGACCCGGTCTCGAGCGAGATCGACTGCGGTGCGACGGTGTAGCGCCGGCGGCGGATCTCGGCCAGGTGCGCGCGCAGCCGGTCGGGGTCGGTGAGGGTGTGGGGCGTGTACCGGTGCAGCGGGGGTGCGAGGAGATCATCGCGGAACCGCGTGTGAGGACGCGGTCGTCCTGGGTTTCAGGAGACCTCAATGCGCGTTTCCGTGGCATGGAAGCATGCCGTCGGTCACGGGCGCGCCGCCGTGTAGACGAGCGCATTCTTGTAGTCGCTGACCGGCAGGACGCCGGGCGGGAACGGCTCGATGTCCACGCGTACCCGCAGGCGCTGACGCACCAGCTCTTCGGCGGCCTGCAGTGCCGCAGCCGCGGCATCCGGGTCGGCGTCCTCGCGCAACTCGACCTCGAGCGGCAGGGGCGCGTCGAACCGCACCTGGTCATCGGCGGCCTTGCGCACCCGCATCACGCCGGACAGGTGAGCGGTGGCCACCTCGAGCACGACATCGCGGATCGCGGTGGGGTACACGTTCATCGCCTTGTAGATGAGCATGTCGTCGGTGCGGCCGACGCAGCGTATCGTCGGCGAGGTGCGGCCGCAGGCACAGTCCGTGCCGGTCACCTGCAGCTGATCGCGCGACCGGAACCGCACGACGGCGGACGCCTCGCGGCTGAGGGTCGTGTAGACCGCTTCCCCGGTGGCGCCCGGTTCCCAGGGCACGTGCGCACCGGTGGCCGGATCGATCAACTCGACGAGAACGTCGGGTGCCGCGGTGAAGTGCATGCCTTGGCCGATGTGGCACTCGGCCCACAGCGCCGGCAGGACATCACCCAGGCCCATCAGCTCGCTCACGCGCGTCGCTCCCCACGCGTCGAGGATCCCGCGGCGGATGTGCGGGACGCCCGCGCCCGGCTCGCCGCCGGCGATGACCGTGCGCACCGCGAGCTCGTCGGCGGGGCGCCCGAGCTCCTCGGCGCAGCGCTGCGCGAAGTGCGCGGCGAACGACGCGGTGGCCACCAGGACATTCGCCTGGGTGCGTTGCAGCGCCGTGGCCATGCGGGGCAGGGTCTGGCCGCCGACCCACGCCAGGGCTCCGCCCGCGGCGCGGATGCCGTCGGCGTACGGCAGTCCGCCGGCGACGATGGCCATGCCGGTCGTGTGCGCCACGATCGCTCCCGGCGCTACACCCGCGGTGCGGTACGCATTGCCGATCGCCGACCGCCAGCGGTGGAGATCGTGGTCGGTGAGTCCGAAGAATACCGGCGTCCCGGTCGTGCCCGACGAACTGGTGATCTGGCGCAGCCGATCGGTGGACGCCAGCTGCAGGCGGCCCAACGGCCGGTCGCGCGAGAGATCGGCCTGGGCCGAGCGCAGGTCTTCCTTCGTCGTGAACGGCACCGTCGTCAGGTCGTCGAGCGCGCGGATCTCACCGACGCCCGCAAGGCGTTCACGCCAGACCTCATCGGCGCGCAGCCGATCGAGCAGCCGTCCGAAGTCGGCCACGAGGCGGTCTTCCAGTTGCGGCCACGGCATCGTGTCGATGTCGGGCTGCCACAGCGTCAGCGCGTCCTGCGTACGGGTCATCCGCCACTCCCTCGTGTCATCGGTCCGGTCCGGACCCGACCCACTCTGGGTGCTCGGCCGGCCGGGCGGGGGTGGGTTTACCGCCTGGCGGAAAGACCTCGGCGTCCGGCGCCCCGCGAGAGAACAACTGCCGGACGAGGATGCGGGTGATCCCCATTGTCTCGGCGCCCCATTGTTCTCTCGCCGATCGGGGCGGGAGGGTGGGGCGGGGCTGGAGCGCGGCGCGGGAGCGCGGGGGCCGGACGGGAGCGCGGGGGCGGGGTTGGAGTGCGGGGCGTGACCCGGATCAGCGCGGCAGCGGCGAGTAGAAGACCAGGCCGTTGCCCTGGTTGTCGTACGCGACAGCGCGACGTTCGTGCGCGTCGTTGTAGGGGCCACGCGCCAGCCCGCCGCCGTTGGCGTCGACGGCCGTCGCCGCGGCATCCACATCGTCGGTCTTTATGCCCACCACGACCTGGCCCGGGATCGGATGGTCGATCGCGGTCGCCAGGGCGATCGTCAGCGTACCGCCGTCGAGCGCGGCGAAATGATCGCCGTCGCGGAACTTCAGGGGGAAGCCGAGCGTCTCGGTGTAGAACCGGATCGACTCATCGAGGTCGTCGGTCGACAGCACGATCATCTTCACCTGGTGGCTGGTCATCAGCGTCTCCTCACGCAACAGGTGCGCACGGCGAGCTCACGCATCCCGGCGGATGTGCGGCGGTGCGCTCGCTGATCACGGTAGTGCGCGGGCGGGCCCGGTGGCCGACGGCGGCGCCAGGTCAAACGCCGCGAAGGTGTGGTGCGACACGAATCGCACCAGCTCGGGTGCGTGTGGCTGGAGGATGCCGCGGAACGCCGTCTCTGCGGTGGGGCCGATGGTGTCGTACACAGCCGCGCACACCGCCAGGGCCCGCTCGAACGGGAAGTCCGGGTCCAGCAGGGCCTGGGGCAGCATCGGGTCACGGTGACGCAGTTCGCGCCAGTCGCGCATGATCGAGGTGCGCAGCCGCAGCGCCTCCTGCCCGGCCATCGGCACTGCGTCGCCGACTGCGCCCGAAGCGTCGCCGGTTGTGCCCGAAGCATCGCCGGCGGCGCCCGAAGCGTCGCCCGCGGCCGGTGGCCGGATGCGGGCCGCGACGGGCGCCCATTGCGCCGCGAACCCCTCGTAGGCGGCGGCCAACTCGTCGAGCCCGAAGGCGTCCCGCGCCACGCCGGCCGCATCGGCGTCGGGCAGACGGGCGCCGGTGAACACGGTGAGCTGCCCCGCGGCCGGCGGCTCGGGCACGTCGGCGACCATGGCATCCACCTCGTCGCGGTGATCGCCGGGACGGATCCACAGTCCGTCATGGGTGCTGCCGAAGCCCGCCGCGCGCAGCCGTTCGCGCAGCGCGTTGCGGGTGCTGCGCTGATCCTCGCGCAGCGTGTAGCCGACCACCGTCCAGTCGCCGTCCCAGGGGCGGGGGATATGACTGCGGAACAGCATCTCGACATGCGCGTCGACGCGCTCTCGGCTCGTGGCCGACACGGAGTAGGAGGTGGTGCGGCCCGCCTTGGCGCTGACGAGGAAACCGCGCTTGGCGAGGCGCTGGATGGCAGCGCGCGCGCCCGCCGCCGTGACCCCGAACGCCTCCAGCAGCGCGACGAGGGCGGCCGAGGGGACCGGCTCGGCGCGCAGATGCCAGTAATCGCCCAGCAGCACGATGAGCAGCTGCTGCGAGCGCGCGCCCTGCTGATCGCGGGGCAGCAGGCGGTCGGCATCGCTCATACCAGCGATTGTGTCAGCATCCGTTCACACGGCCGCCGCACGCCGCGTGAGTCGGAGGGCGCCCGCGACACTCAGATGACCTTCTTCCGAGCCCAGCGCGCCACCGACTCGAGGGCGACCACGACGGCGACCAGCGAGATGAGGATGCCGGCGGTCGCGTCGTAATGGACCGTGGCCACCGACTCCTGAAGGAGGAAGCCGATGCCGCCGGCGCCGACGATGCCCAGCACTGCCGACTCGCGCAGCGCCAGATCGGAGGTGAACAGGCTGCTGCCGATGAAGCTCGGCACGAACTGCGGCCATACGCCGCTGACGAACACCTGCAGTCGGCTCGCGCCGGTGGCCTCCAAAGCCCGCAGCGGGGCTGGGTCGACGGTCATCAGCGCATCGGTGAAGAACTTCGCCGCCAGCGCGGTGCAGGAGATCGCCAAGGCGAGGAACCCGGCGAACGGTCCGAGGCCCAGGGCGGCGACGAACAGGAGCGCGAAGATGATGTCGGGCACGCCCCGCACGAGCACCATGACGCCGCGCAGGACGAGCGACAGCGGTTCGAAGCGGATCAGGTGGCGGGTCGATCCGACGGCGATCACCAGCCCGAACACGACACCGAAAGTCGTCGCCGAGACGGCCATGAGGACGCTCTCGAAGATCCCGTAGGCGATCTCGGGGGTGAACGTCGGGGGGAAGAACCCGCCCAGCACCTTCAGCGTGTTCTCCCAGACGCGACCGAGCCGCGGCACGTCGGCGAACAGCTGCGTGAGCGAGATCACGAACAGGGCCAGAGCCAGCAGGCCCGATCCCACACGCAGCAGCCGCGAACGGTTCCAGCCGAGCGATCCCGGACGACGTTCGCGTCCGTACAACTGGGCGGCGGTGCGCTCGTCGGCGTGTTCGGCCAGCCCGCGCTGTGCCCAGTACGACGCGAACTCGAGCACCAGCAGCATCAGGATGATCACGACGATGATGCCCAGCGCCCGGCGGTAATCCAGCGACCCGATGGCCGTCTGCAGGGCCAGACCGATGCCACCGGCGCCGACCAGTCCCAGCACGGCGGACGCGCGGATGTTGATGTCGAGTCGGTACAGCACGATCGAGGTCATCGCCGGCAGGGCCCGGCTGACGGTCGTCGCGACGAAGTTCTGGGCGCGACCGGCGCCGACGGCGGCGATCGCCTCATACGGGGCGCGGTCCTGCTCCTCGAAGACGTCGGTGATCATCTTCCCGATCATCCCGATGGAGTGGAACGCGATCGCCAGTCCGCCGGCGAGCGGGCCGAGCCCGACGATGCGCACCATGATCAGGGCGAACACGAGCGACGGCACGGCGCGCGTGACCATGATGATCGCCTGCGCGAGCCATCGGATGACACGCGGCCCGGTGTAGTGGCGTGAGGCCGCAGCGGCGAGCAGCACCGAGGCGACGGTGGCCAGACCCGTGCCGGCGATGGCGATCCAGAGGGTCTCAAGGGCGAGCGAGACGAGGGTTCCGGGGTTGTCGACCGCAGGGGGCAGCATGCGCTGCAGCAGGTTGGCGATGTCCGCGAACCCGTCCAGCAGCGCGGCCGGGCGCACGTCGATCCACCACATCGCGAACACCGTGGCCGCGAGGTAGGCCAGCGGGATGCCGATCGTCGCGCCCGAGGGCCGGGGGCGCCGCGGCTGTCGAGGGGGACGCGTGCTCGGCTGCGGTTCGACCAGGGTGGACATCTCAGGCACTGTGCGACTCGGCGTACACGGCGCGCACCTGCGCTTCGCTCGTCGTGGCGGTGAGGGCATCGAGGATGAGTGATCCGTCGCGTACGGCCACGATGCGGTCGGATACCTCGAGGGCGAGTTCGACCTGGTGCAGCGAGCACACCACGGTGAACCCGTCTTCGGCACTGAGCTTCTTGAGCGTCTCCAGCACGGAGATGCTCGCACTCGGGTCGAGCGAGGCGACCGGTTCGTCGGCCAGGACGAGCTCGGCGCCCTGCATGAGCGTGCGTGCGATCGCCACCCGCTGCTGCTGGCCGCCCGAGAGGGTGTCGCAGCGCTGATAGCGCTGATCGGCCAGTCCGACCCGTTCGAGGCCCTCGGCCGCCCGCTCGCGCAGCGCGCGCGGGTAGGTCGAGATGCCGTACCGGGGCAGCCGCAGCGAACCGAGCGCACCCATGAGCACGTTCTCCATGGCGCTGAGCCGGCCGACCAGCCCGAACTGCTGGAAGACGAACCCGACGTGGGTGCGCAGCCGTTGCAGCGCGCGCCGCCCGCACGTGGCGGGATCGACGCCGAGGACGGTGACCGTGCCGCCGGTGGCGCGGTGACTGCCGTTGACAAGTCGCAGCAACGTCGACTTGCCGGCGCCGGAGGGCCCGACCAGGGCCACGAACTGCCCGGCGGGCACGTCGAGGCCGATGTCGGTCAGCACGGTGTTGTCGCCGAAGCGCATGCTCACCTCGCGCAGGGCGACGACCGGATCCGGTGTCACGGGCTCGTCCTTCCGCACGGGGGCCACGGGTGTCACGATCACCGTCATCCGTGTCAGCCGTCTTCGCGGCAGGCGTCGGTCTCGAGCGACTCGCAGATCCCGGCGATCACGTCGTAGTCGGCCGCGGTGGCCGGCTCGAACGCGAAGGCGCCGGTGCCGCCCCACTTGCAGGCGGTCGCACCGGCGAACTCGGCACCCCACTCTTCGGGCGCCTCACGGTTCTGATCTGCGCACAGCCCGGCCTCGAACGCGGTCACCGCGTTGAGCTCGGTCAGCGCCTGGGTGATCGTCGCCTGCAGATCTTCGTCCAGCCAGTTGCCCAGCACCACCGGGGTGCCCGGGATCGGAGCCGACTCCCACACCGTGACCGTGTCGCCCTCGGCGATGAGACCGCGCGCGGGCAGGATCGAAACGACGAAGGGCTCGGCCACGAAGGCGATGTCGCAGTCGCCGGCCAGCATCTGGGTCACCGCGACGTCGTGCGAACCGACGAAGACGGGGTTGATGTCGTTCTCGGGGTCGATGCCGGCCGCGGTCATCGCGGCGGCGCCGGTCAGGTAGCCGGTTGTCGAGGCCGGGTCGGTGAAGCACACGTCGTGACCGGCGACGTCTTCGATGCTCGTGATGTCGGAGCCGGGGGCCACGACGCCGAGCGATCGCACGGCACCGGAGCCCGGCTCGGGCGTGCGCTGGTCTTTGGCGACGGGGGTCACGTCGGCGACTCCCGACGCGAGGTAGTACGAGAACGCACCATAGGTGGCGATGTCGACGCGCTCGGCGACCTGCGCCTCGATGACGCCGGCGTTGCTGCTGACCGCCTCGATCCGGGTCGGGATGCCGGTGGCCTCTTCGATCGCGGCCACAACCGGCAGGAATGAGTTCTCCAACTCCTCGCTCTCGTCCGTGGGGACGACCGCGAAGACGAGCTCGGCGGGGAGTGCGGGCGCAGTCTCGTCGGCGGAATCGCCGGTGGAGTCATCGGGGCGCGCGTTGGGGCTTGCGCCGCAACCGGCCAGGAGCATGCCGGCGGCGAGCACACCCGCGGCCAGGGTGAGGGTCTTCTTCATGTCGGGACCTTTCGGGTGAGAATCCGGCGGACCCCCGGCCTCATCGACGATGGTGAAGCACACTTATCAGGACGTCCGTCGTTGCACGTGTGGTTGGTACAGCGAACCAGCAATAGTTGAAGTTGTCAACGGTTCCGCCGGCTTCTCGCATCGATTTCTCGCATCGATAAAGACTGTTGACAAAGCGGGAGCGCCGGTGCCAAGGTCGGTCACGCTACATGTCGGAGGGCGTGCGGACACCAAAGTGTCGTACGCCGGTCGATGAAGACCAGCTCGCGTGGCGCTCGATGGTGAGCGACTGCATCCGGTGCGCACGAGCACGACGGAAAGAGACAGCATGACCTCACGCTCGCTGCAGGGCGCCCTCGTCGGCGTCGCTGCGCTCGTCCTCTCGTTGACGACCGCCCCCGCCGTCGCGGACACCGCGGACCAGACCCGCGGCACTCTCCCCGGTGGTGGTCAGTACGTGCTCCATGAACCCGCCGCCTGGAACGGGACCCTGCTGACATGGAGTCCCGGATACGGCGGCGGTGGCGGCCGGCCGTCGGCAGGGCCCTCGCCTGCGGTCGTCGACTGGCTCGTGGACCGGGGCTATGCGCTGGCCGGGGTCGCGGCCGGCTCGGGGTGGGCGGTCGAAGACCTGCTCGCCGCCCAGCCCGAGCTGATCGAGCTCGCGACCGCGCAGCTCGGCGAGCCGGCGCACGTCGTGGCCTGGGGGGCGTCGATGGGTGGGCAGGTGTCGGTCGCGCTCATGGAGACGGTGCCGGGTCTGGTCGACGCGGCCGTGCCGCTGTGCGGATCGATCGCCGGGGCCATCCCCATGCTCAACGGCAACCTGGACGGCACGTACGCGCTCAAGACCCTGCTGGCCCCCGACGACGCACGCCTGCAGCTGGTGGACGTGACCGACGAGGGTGCGCGCCAGGCCGCTTTCCGTGAGGTCGTCGACGCCGCCCAGCAGACCCCCGAAGGCCGGGCACGCATCGCCTTGGCCGCCACCCTGGCGCAGATGCCGACGTGGTCGCAGTCGGGCACGGAGCGACCCGACCGTCGCGACATCGACGCGCAGCAGGAGCAGCTCTACAAGATCTTCATGTGGGGCGTCGTCTCGCCGCGGCAGCCGCTCGAGCAGCGGGCGGGCGGCAACTTCTCGTGGAACACCGGGGTCGACTACGCGGCAGCGCTGAAGGCATCGGGTGGGGCGAAGCTCGTGCGCGCCCTGTACCGCGAGGCCGACTTGTCGCTCGACGACGACCTCGCGACCCTCGACGCCGGTGAACGCATCGCCGCCGATCGCGGTGCGGTGGCGTACATGCAGCGCAACGCCACGCCGACCGGCGAACTGGCCGGTCCCGTGCTCACGCTGCACGAGACCGGCGACTCCGCCCCGGTCGTCGCCCAGGCCGGCACCTATGCCGACCGCGTGCGGGGCAACGGCGACGCCGCGCTGCTGCGCCAGGTGTTCGTCGACCGCCCCGGACACTGCGCCTACAGCGACGCCGAGGTGGCCGCGGTGATCACCGCCATGCAGGACCGGCTCGAGGCCGGGCACTGGCGCGACTACGCCGACCCGCGGGCCCTGAACGAGCGGGCCGATGAAATCGCCCGCAGCGCCGGGCTCGACCGCGGGGGCGAGTTCACCTCTTACCGCACGGGATCGCTGCTGCGCCCCGAGCGCGCGCCCGAGGTGTATGCCTCCGGGGAGGAGCGCGTCGTCTCCGGCACGCTCGAGGACACGACGCCGTACCGCTTCGTCGTACCCGAAGCCTGGAACGGCACCGTCTTCGTGGATCTCGATTTCGCGGGCAGCCGGCGCATCGGCGCCGATGTGCAGGCCCTCCTCGACGACGGCGCCGCCTATGGCGGCACGACGCGCAACGTCACCGGCTGGGACATCGCCTCGGCCATCGACAACCAGATCGAAGCGCTCGACCGGTTCGAGGACGAGGCCGGCGACGCCGAACGCAAGATCGCGATCGGCGCATCGATGGGTGGCTTCGTGGCCGCCGGCGTCGCACAGCGGCATCCTTTCGCCATCGACGGCGTCGTCTCGATGTGCGGCGGCCTTTCGGGGACGGTGTCGCAGTGGAACCAGAAGCTCGACACCGTGTTCGTGCTCTCCCAGCTGCTCGATCCCGCCGGCACGCTGCCGGTGACGGACGTGCCCGCCGACATCAACGGCGCCGTCGCTGCCTGGCAGGGCCGGTTGGCTGACGCGCAGGTGACACCGGAAGGACGGGCCCGGATCGCGCTGGCCGCGGCGATCGGACAGCTGCCCGCGTACTCGCAGTCGGCGCCGCGACCCCAGCCCCATGGCGGCGTCGCGGTGCAGGAAGGCTGGTATGGCGCACTCACCGGTGACGGCCTGCCCTACATCGGTCAGGCGATGAGCAGCCGATACCGGCTGCAGGAGTTCGTCGGCGGCAGCCCGTCCTGGAACACCGGCATCGACTACGCCGCCCAGTTCGCCGGCCTCGACAAGACGGCCCAGCGGGTGGTCGAGGATCTCTACCGCGACGCCGGCCTGTCGCTGTCGGATGATCTGGCCACCGTGAACGCCGGTGAGCGCATCGCCGCCGACCCGGACGCCGTCGCGAAGTTCGCCCGCGGCACCGAGTTCGACGGCCGCATCGCCGTGCCCGTGCTCACCATGAGCAACATCGGCGACCAGATCTCGACCGTCGCGCAGATGTCGGAGTATGAGAACGAGGTGACGCGGGCCGGCAACGCCGACCTGCTGCGGCAGACCTACGTCGACTCGGCGGGGCACTGCAACTTCACGACCGCGGAGCGTCTCACCGCCGTCGAGGTCCTGCTGCACCGACTCGACACCGGGAAATGGAGCAACACCGGCCACGCGCAGCTCAACAAGCATGCGCGCGGCCTCGAGATGGGCGACAGCCGGTTCCTCCGGTTCACACCCGACGAGTTCAACCGTCCCTACAGCCTCGATGAGCCCGCCGAGACCCGTGTCTGGACCGGACAGCTGGCCAACGGCACCGATTACGACATCCGCGTGCCCGGCCGGTGGAACGGCACCCTGGTGATGGATGCCGATCTGCAGCGCCCCGCCAGTGCGCGCACGCAGTGGCTCATGGAGCAGGGCTACGCGTCGGCGAGCCGGTCGCGCAACGTCACCGACTGGGCCGTGGGTGCCGGCTCGGACGACCTCGCCGAGCTCCACGCGCTGTTCGCCGACAAGACGGGCGTGACCCCGCGGACGACGATCGTGTCGGGCGGGTCGCTGGGCGGTCTCGTCTCACGGGACGCGCTCAACACCTATCCGGAGATCTTCGACGGCGGCATCCCGATGTGCGGTGGTGGTGCCGGCCTGGTCGGCATGTGGAACAGCCGACTGGACGCGACGTTCGTGCTCGACGCGCTGGTGGGTGAAGAGGCGCTCGAGCTCGTGCGGATCAGCGACCAGGGCGCCGCGGACGCCGCGCTGCGTGCGCTCGCCGCCGAGGCGCTGGCCACCCCGGAAGGGCGTGCCCGGCTCGCGCTGGCCGGAGCGATCGGCGGCGTCTCGGGCTGGCCGGCGGGCGAGCCCGAGCCCGCCCGCGACGACCTCGACACGCGCCTGGAGACGATGTCCGACAGCATCGGGATCATGCTCCTGCGTCGCTCGGTGCTCGAGCAGACGGCGGGCGGCAACACCTCGTGGAACGTCGGGATCGACTATCGCGCGATGCTGGATGCCTCCGGTGACCGGGCGACGGTGCGCGCACTGTACCGACAGGCGAGCCTCGACCTCGATTCCGACCTCGAGGCACTCGCGGCCGCTCCCCGCGTGAGTGCGGATGCGGCCGCGGTCGATTGGGCGCGTACCAACGGCGTGTACGACGGCGTGCTCGAGATGCCGGTCCTCGACATGTACACCGCGACCGACCCCCGCGCCGCTCTGAGTGAGATGCGGGCCTACGCGGAGGTCGTCGATGCCGCCGGCAGCGGCGACATGCTGAAGCAGGCCGTGGTCGACCGTTCCGGACACTGTGCGTTCACGGCCGCGGAGTATGCCGCCGCGGTGGACGCGCTCGTGGAGCGGATCGAAACGGGCAGGTGGGGTGGCAGCGCGACGCCCGCCGGTCTGAACCGTCGCGCGGAGCGGCTGCAGGCAGACACGTCCATCGACCTCGGCGAAGCGGCATTCCGCCACGCGGGCAGGGTGGAGGACTTCCCCCGGACGTTCTCGTCGAGCACCCCGCTTCCTCAGGGGTGACCTGCGCAGTGCCGGTGTCACGAGAGAGGTGTTCTCAAAAAATTTCACCATTCATGACGATCGTGAGCCGCAGTGATTCTGATTTCGACCCGTCGATGGTGACGAGGAGGCCCTCGGTGTGGGGCGCTTCCCCGGCGTGAACGGCACGCTGTTCGCGCCCGTCGTGGGCACTGGGTGACGTGCGTGTGCAGCAGGCGATCGGCATGGCCATCGACCGCGAGACGATCGTGTCGGCTCTGGGCGGTCAATACAGGCGCCCAGCGACCAGCTCGCGGCCCGGTCGCCGGATGTCACCCGGTCGGCTGCGAGTTGTACTCAGGCAGCGGACCGACAGGGCGGCAGCCGGTCAGGTGATCGGCTCGTAGCAGTCGAAGGTCTCCTGGTGCGCGATGAGCCCGTCGCGCACGGTGAGCAGCGAGGCGACGTGCGCGACCAGGCGCCTCCCGGCGTGGAGCGGTCCGGCGTCCGCCTTCAGCGTCCCGCTCCACGTCGCCCGCACCGCGGCCCGGTCGGCGGTCGCGATGACCTCGTGCACGTCGAAGTCCTGTTCCGACAGCAGCGCCCTGCCTGCGTCGAACCCCGCCAGGGTCTGGGCGAGATCCCGCACGGCCCCGCGCGGTGACAGGACGTTCGGGTGCTCGATGACGGTCAGATCGGCGGCGAGCAGCCGGCGCAGGTCGTCGGCCGTCGAGGCGGGGTCGCACACGGTGGCGTAGTACGTGCGCACGGTCGCGTCCACCGTCGCCGCGGAGTGTCGATTCATGGCATTCATGATTGCACAACTATGGTTGTGGAATGGAGAATCCTCCCCTTGACCTTTCGTCCGCGCTGGCCCTCCTCGGCGATGCCGTCAGTGCAGAAGTGGTCCGAGCGCTGAGGGGCACCGGTCTGCGCCACAGCCACGGGTACATCGTGCAGCGCCTGCTCGTCGCCCCCCGCACGGCCACACAGCTCGCCGAGGAGCTGGGTGTGAGTCAGCAGGCCGTGTCGAAGATGGTGCGGGAGCTGACCGCACGGGGGCTCGTCGAGATCGTCGCCGATACGGGCGATCGGCGCCGACGGCCGGTACAGCTCACCACCGCCGGGTGGCAGGCGGTCGAGCGCGCCCGCTCGGCCCGCCGAGCCATCGACGACCGCATCCGGCGGGCGCTGGGTGCGGACCGGTTCGACGAGACGCTCGCGGCGCTGGGCGTCGCCTTGGAAGCGCTGGGGCTGGCCGCGGGCGTGCGCCGTCGGGCCGTTCCGCCGCCGAGCGGGTGGCCGGGGGAGGAGCCCCGCAGCCCGGGTTCAGTCGGCGGCGCGGGCTGAGCGGAGGTAGGCCGCGGCGAGGCGTGAGGGGATGTGCCGGGGGCGGATCGAGGTGGTGCGTCTGAGGATGGCGGACGCTTCGGCGGCGTCGTCGCCGAAATAGCCGCCGGCGAGGATGGTGGCGGTACGGTCGAGGATGCCGACGAGGGTGTCGCCGAACTCGTCGCCGAGCGCCTCGGCCAGCGCGTCCTCGTGCGCGCCCAGCTCCGTGCGGCATCGGGCGAGGACGTCCCAACCCTGTTCGGTTAGGCAGACCAGCCGCACGCGCCGGTTGGTGGGGTGGTCGTTGCGCTCCACGTACCCGGCCTCGATGAGCTCGTTCGACACGTTGTGCGCCGCCTGGGCGCTCACGAAGGTGCGGCGCGCCAGCGCGGCGTTGGACAGTGGCATCCCCTCGCCGAGCACCTGCAGCACGAAGAACTGCGACAGGGTGATCCCATGGGCCAGCGCGATGTTCTCGGCGACGCGGTCGAACGCGCGACCGAGCCGGTAGGCGGTGTAGTTCAGTCGCTCGGTCGCCGGCTCGCCACGCGGGTCGCGTTCGATCTGGTCCACTCGCCCGACACTACCCCTTGCCACAGCCTCAGCTGACGCGGACGATGTCGCCGTCCCAGGCGAACATCGTGTCCAGACCCGCGCGGCGGCTGATGTCCTCGATGTAGTCGGCGACGCTGTCACGCTCACCCCGGGCGACGGGCACCGGCCGCGCGTCGTCGTCGATCCAGCACGGCACGAATCCGGGGCGCAGGGTTCCGTCGTCATCGACGTCGAGCACCGCGATGGCCGTGTTGCGACTTTCCGGGTGGAAGGGGTAGGCGGGCATGTTCGGGTCGGGAGCGAAGCCGTACAGCTCGACGCGGCGACGGATCCATGCCTTGCGCTCTTCGGACTGATCGTTCGGGTCGGGCGTGAGCGCAGTCGTGATGGTGACGAAATTGCCCAGACCGTGGAAGATCGCCTTGCCGCGATACATCTCGACGCCGCGCATGATGTGGGCGTGGTGACCGATCACGAGGTCGGCGCCGGCGTCGACGGCGGCGTGGGCGAGCTCGTACTCATACGCGTCGATGCGCGCGGGCGTGTGCCCGTAGCCCTTGTGCAGCGCGACCACCACGAGGTCGACCTCGGCGCGCAGCCGCTCGATCGCGTCGGTCATGCGCGTGAGGGTGACGCGGTCGCAGAAGGTGTAGATCTGCGGCGGGTTGCCGGGGTTCAGGTCGTCGAGGTCGAAATGGGTGAGCACCTTGACGAACGCCGAGCCCGCCTTGCGGCTGGTCGCCCAGGATTCGCGGGGGCCGACGCAGTTGAAGCTCAGCACGCCCACCCGGCGGCCGGCCCGCTCGATGATCGCCGGCTGCTCGGCCGCCTCGAGATTCGCGCCCGTGCCGCAGGTGAGGATGCCGAAGCGGTGCGCATTGTCGAGCGTGTCGAGCACGCCGCGCTCACCCAGGTCGAAGGCGTGGTTGCCCGCGACCGTGCCGATCTCGAAACCGGCCCGCGCCATGGCACCCAGGTCGTCGGGTCGCGATGGCGGCGAAGGGACGGTGATCGCCGTCACGCCGGTCTCGGTCGTGTGCGGCACCTCGATCTGGCCGATGGCCACGTCGGCGGCACGGGTCAGCTCGGCCGTGGGCTCGAAGTACGGATCGGGGGCGTCGTGCTGCAGAACGATGTCTCCCACGGCCATGATTCGCATCTGAACTCGTCTCCTTTGCGCGAGTGCACCGCCTCGAAGTCGGGCGATAGGGTTGGATAATATCATCCAGCATGATACTTTCTTGCGCTGTAGCACCCGATCACCCGATCGCTGATCACCTGTTCACAAAGATGTGGAGTTCTCATGATCCGTCGCAGTCTGGCCCTGACCGCACTCGCGAGCGCTGCGCTGCTCGCACTGACCGCCTGTGCTTCCCCCGGGGGTGAGCCCGCCGAACCGGGGGACCCCGCCGAGGGCGCCAACGGCGGCGTCAACACCGAAGCCCCGCTGTACGACATGCTTCCCGACAAGGTGAAGGATGCCGGGAAGATCGTCATGGCGGGCGACAACCACCCGCCGTACCGCTCGCTCGAGGAGGACGGCAGCATCACGGGCATCGACCCGGATCTGCAGGCCGTCCTCTCGGAGCAGTTCGGCGTGCCGTTCGAGATCGAGACCGTGTCGGGCATGGAGGCGATCCTCACCGGCATGAACTCAGGTCGATACGACGCGTTCAACGGACCGCTGCGCACGACTCCCGAGCGTGAGGCCGACTTCGACGCCATCGTGTGGATGACGACCATCAGCTCGTACGTGTACCTCGCCGATCGCGCCGACGAGCTCGGCGACCACGAGGCTCTGTGTGGCGCGCGGGTCGCCGGCGTCGCCGGCTCGGTCACCGAGAGCCAGGTCGAGCGCTACTCCGCGTGGTGTGAGGCGGAGGGGCTCGAGACGCCCGAGTTCATCGGCCTCGAAGACACCAACTCGACCTTCCTCGCCGTCCAGTCCGACCGCGCCGATTACGCCGGCACGACCCAGACCGCGGCACTCGATCTGCAGAAGAGCGACCCGGGCAAGTTCGAGTTCCTCGTGCAGACCGAGGCGCAGGGCGCCGGCATCGACCAGCTCGCGCTGATGACGCCGAAGGGCAACGGCCTTGCCGAGCCCCTGTTCGCCGCGTTCGAGGCGATCTTCGACAACGGTCAGTACGAAGAGGTCATGTCCGAATGGGACCTCACTGAGGTGTCCGTCGACGCGCCGCTGCTGAACCCGCTCACCGGCAACTGACGAGAATGGTGCATGCTGCTGTGGCAACAGAAACCGTGGAGGCCGCGCCCGTAGACGTCGCCCACGCACGCAAGCGGGTCCGCCCGCTGCGGATCATCGGAGGCGTGGTGCTGGCCGGGATCGCGATCAGCATCCTCTCGTTCATGATCGGCAACGAGCGGTTCGAGTGGGATGTCGTGGCCACCTACCTGTTCAACGGCAGCGTGCTGCTGGGCTTGGGCATGAGCCTCATGCTCACCGCCGTCGGGATGGTGCTGGGGTCGATCCTCGGCACCGTCCTGGCGGCGGGCCAGCTCAGCGATTTCGGGCCGGTCCGCTGGGCGTCGATGGTCTTCGTCGGCGTGTTCCGCGGCATCCCCCCGCTCGTACAGCTCATCTTCTGGTACAACCTCGCCTACCTGCTGCCGCGCATGAGCCTCGGCATCCCGTTCGGTCCGGAGTGGTTCAGCTGGTCGACCAACGACCTCATCACTCCGCTCACCGCCGCGATCATCGGACTGTCACTGCACGAGGCCGCGTACATGTCCGAGATCATCCGCGCCGGCATCCTGTCGGTCGACCAGGGTCAGCGCGACGCGGCGGCCGCCATGGGCTTCAGCCGGTGGCACACCTTCTCCCGCATCGTGCTGCCGCAGGCGATGCGCGTCATCATCCCGCCCACCGGCTCCCAGGTGATCGCCCTGCTGAAGGGCACCTCGCTGGTGAGCGTCATCGCCATGGGCGACCTGCTCCACGCCGTGCAGGTCATCTACAACCGAACCTATGAGGTGGTTCCCATGCTCATCGTCGCCGTCATCTGGTACCTCGTCGTGGTCACCGCGCTCACACTCGTCCAGCGACGCGTCGAGGCGTACTTCAGCCGCGGCACGAGCCGGGTCGCCGTCAAACGGGCGATACTGCGGACGAAGGCGGTGTCGGCATGACGCACGTCTCGTCCGGACTCATCGTCCAGCCGCGCACCGTCGACGAGGAGCCGGTGCTGCGCGTCAACAACGTGCGCAAGGTCTTCGGCGACCAGGTCGCCCTCGACGGCGCGTCGCTCGAGGTGTATGAAGGCGAGGTCGTCGCGATCCTGGGCCCGTCGGGGTCGGGCAAGTCCACGCTCGTGCGCTGCGTCGACCAGCTCGAGACGATCGACGGCGGATCGATGTTCCTCGACGGTGAGCTGCTCGGATACGAGGAGATCAACGGACACCTCCGCCCCCGCACCGACGTCGGCGTGCAACAGCAGCGGCGACGCATGAGCATGGTGTTCCAGCAGTTCAACCTGTTCCCGCACTGGAGCGTGCTGCGCAACATCACCGAAGCGCCGATCACCGTGCACGGGCTCACGCCCGCGCAGGCCCGGGAGCGCGCCCTCGAGCTGCTCGAGCAGGTCGGGCTGTCCGACAAGGCGGATGCCTACCCCCGGCACCTGTCCGGCGGTCAGCAGCAGCGCGTCGCCATCGCCCGGTCGGTGGCCGTGCAGCCGCGCATCCTGCTGTTCGACGAGCCCACGAGCTCTCTCGACCCCGAACTGGTGGGCGAGGTGCTGCAGACGATGAAGTCGCTCGCCGCCGTCGGCCACACCATGGTCGTGGTCACCCACGAGATGGCGTTCGCCCGCGACGTCGCCGACCGCTGCGTGTTCATGGCCGACGGCCGTGTCATCGAGGACCGCCCCGCGGACGAGTTCTTCGCCGACCCCCGCTCCGAGCGGCTGCGCGCGTTCCTGGCCCGATCGGGCACCGCGCGCTCGGACGCCTGAATTGACGACCCCCCACCACGAGGAGCTTGGCATGAGCACCGGACCCCTGACGGGCAAGACCGTCATCGACCTGACCACCGCGCTGGCGGGACCCTATGCGACCCTGCTGCTGGCGGGGCTCGGTGCGCGGGTGATCAAGGTCGAGAACCCGGTGCGCGGCGGCGACTCCTCGCGCAACAACTCCCCGTACGTCACCGCCGACGGCCTCAGCGTGCGCCGCACCTCGGGCGACGACATGTCCGTGTCGATGATGCTGCGCGGCCGCGGCAAGGAGAGCATCACCCTGGACCTCAAACGCCCCGAGAGCCGTGAGGTGCTGCTCGACCTGGTGCGCGAGGCCGACATCGTCGTGGAGAACTACAGCTCCGGCGTCACCGCGCGACTGGGCATCGACTACGCGTCGGTCCGCGATCTCAACCCGCGACTGGTCTACACCTCCATCAGTGGATTCGGTGCCACCGGTGACCACGGCGACCGCAAGGCGATGGACACGATCATCCAAGCCATGAGCGGCGTCATGATGACCGCCGGTGAGCCCGGCGACCCGCCCGTGCGGTTCGGGCTGCCCGTCGGCGACCTCGTCGCCCCGCTGTTCGCGGTGATCGGCACCCTCTCGGCCGTCATGCACGCCGATCGCACCGGTGAGGGGCAGCACGTCGACGTGTCGATGCTGGGCGCACTCACCTCCCTCGTGGCGTGCGAGCCGTTCGATGCGCTCGAGTCGATCGGGTTCCCGCTGCGCACCGGCACGTACGTGCCGCGCCTGGCGCCGTTCGGCACGTTCCGTGCGATCGACGGGTGGTTCGCGCTGTGCGGCCCCACCGATCAGTTCGCCGAGGGTGTGCTTCGTGCGATCGGTCGCGCCGATCTCGTCGGCTCCGTGGACTTCGGCACCCGTGACGCCCGGGTGGCCAACGCTGACCGGCTGCACGGGCTCATCGCCGGGTGGGCGGCCGAGCGCATGCTCGCCGAAGCGCTCTCGGCCCTGCACACCCACGGCGCCCCTGCGGCTCCCGTGCGCTCGACGGCCGAGGCCGTGCGCGACCCCGACGTCACCTCGCGCGGCGAGGTCGTGCCGCTCGTGCACCCGAAGTTCGGGCATTTCGACGGACTGTACGGATCGGGCCTGCCGGTCGTCTTCTCGCGCAGCAAGGTGGATATGTCCGGCCCGGCGCCGCAGCTGGGTGAGCACACCGACGCGGTGCTGACCGAACTGCTCGGCTACGACGCTCAACGACTCGCATCACTGCGGGATGCGGGCGCGTTTTGACCGAGGTCGGCGACAGTCCGGGCTTCGGCGACGCCCCGCTCATCGGCGTCGTCGGCGCAGACCTGCCCCGGCCGCTGGTCTTGGCCGCCGGGGCGGTCCCTCGCCGTATCCTCTCGGCGTGGCGCCCCGCCGTCTCGGACGAGGCGGCCGACATGCTCGGCGCTGTCGACATCGTGGCGACCGGGCTGCTGACCGACCTGCTGAGCGGGATCCATGACGGCCTGGCCGGTCTGGTCGTGTGCAACGATTCGGCAGCCCACCTGCGGCTGTTCTACGTCCTGCGCGAACTGGCCGACCGGGGACGCCTGCCCTTCGCGGTGCACCTGCTCGACGTCCCTCCCGGCGCCGACGGACCGCGCGCCGAGTTCATCCGCGACGGGTACCGGCGCCTGGCCGACTTCTGCGCGACGGTGACCGGCCGCACGATCGACGCCGTCATGGTGCAGGAGGCCGCTGCCGCCGAGTCCGCGGTCGGCCGCG
>JAEXHA010000017.1 GCA_023450335.1 Actinomycetes bacterium
GCCCCCGCGCCGGTCGGGGCGGGCGCCGGATCGGCCGGAACGGGCGGCCCCGAGCCCCGGGATCTTGCCGCCGAGCTGGCCGACCTGCGCGATGCGCTGCTGGAGGTGCCCGGTCAGCTGATGAACCTGCGCATCCTCAGCGAGCTGTCGGCGGCGGGCGGCACAGCGGGAGATCTCGCCGCAGCGGTCGCGCGCGCCGAATCGATGGGGAGCGCCTTCGAGCGGCTCGGGCTCGACGTACTGGGTGCCTACTCGACGGCGACCGGCATCCACGACACCGTCGCGGCGGCGCGGGCCGGCGACGTCGCAGGGGCGATCGAGAACGGCGCGCCTCTGGTGTTCACGGCGATGGGCCCCGGATACGACGCGACGCTGGGCACGGCCTGGACGGTCGGGTCGGCGGTGGGCACCGTGCTCTACGAGGGCATGCAGGACACCCGGTACGGCGACATCGTCCAGTCCATGACGGAGGGCGCCTTCGAGAGCAACGGCGCCTGGGGCATGCTCCAGGTGCCGGGCCTCCTCGGCTTCGCCGCCTACGAGTACCTCACCGAGGAAGCGCCTGGCGACCGGTGACCTCGCACGTGCGCTGTCTCCGCCGGATCAGTAGTCTGGCCACCGGGAGAGTGATGTGCTCAGAGTGACGCTGCGAGGGCCGGGCATCCCGCCGGTCGTGCTCGGATCGGGCGACACGCTGCTGATGGGGCGGGCGCCCGACGAGGCCCTTCCGGCCGACGGCGCGACCCTGGATGTCACGGCGCTGGCTCTGCCGCACGTCGCCCCGCACGTCTCGCGCGTGGGTGCCGAGGTGCGGGTGGGTGACGAGGTCGTGCGCTTGCGCTGGCACGGCGCCTCGCCCGCGCAGATTTCGAGCCTGTTCGAGGCACCCGGAGGCGCGCGCCGCGTCAGCCTGTCGGAGGGCATGTCGGCCCTGCTCGACGAGGGGGAGAATCAGTTGCTGATCTACCGCGGCCGGCAAAACGGCCCGGGCAGCTACACCGACCTGGTGGTCACCCTGGACGTGTCGGAGATCAGCCCGGCCGCCCCGGCCGCGCCGTGGGCCGGCGTGCCGGTCGCCGGCGACGGGGAGGCGACCGCCGCGGCGCCGCACCTCGAGAAGTGGTCCCGCGAGTGGTATGTCGCCCTCGCGCTGACGGAGCCCTGGCTCAGCGGCGCCGACGACTATGCGCGGCCGCCGTCCAACCGCGAGATATACGAACGGATCATGGCGTGGCGCGGACACGCGTGGAACCTCGAGCGCGCACAGCGCGTCGACGACGCCATCCGCTCCGTTGCCCGCCTCGCCTTCGGTCCGGCCGACGACCCGTTCGCCGCGTCGACGGGGCGGGTGCAGAACGTGCGGTTCGCCGTCGGCCGCCGCATCGCCGAGGTGGGCCTGGTCGCGCCCGCCGATCTGCAAGCCGTGCTCGTCGCGCAGGCGCGCGGCACGGGCCTCGATCCCGAGGCCTGATCCCTCCGCGGAGGCCGTGATCTCCGCGTGACGAGGCGGAAGTTTCCACCCCCGCAGCGCTGGCTCCCCGGGTGTCGACGGGCTTAACGTCGGGGGCGATTCCACGTCAAGGAGGAACCCTCATGTACGACCGCACACGCTTCTACGGCATCGACACCGAGTACTCGCGCGACGCATCGCGGCGCATGGACTCACAGGCATCCGATCTGAAGGGGATGGTCGACAACGTGTCGGCCCTCGTCGAATCGGTCCTGTGGCTCGGTCCGGCCGCCAATCGCTTCAAGCAGGACTGGGATGGTGCGCTGCGGCCCGAGTTGCAGCAGGCCGCCCAGTCGCTGCACGAGAACGCCATCGAGCTGCGCCGCCGCGCCGACCTGCAGGACGAGGTCAGCAACTCCTGATCCGCGCGAGTCACGAGGCGGAAGTTTCCACCCCTGATCAGGTGGATTTTACGGAGGCGTTGCTCATAACGTCGGATCCAGAACGAAACGAACGGAAGGAGGAGAACATGTCATTCCAGGGAGCTGACGTCGCCGGCCTCGACAAGATGGCGCAGAAGGCCGCCGAGGGCGCCGAATACGCGCGCAACATCGCGATCGCATTGAAGATCGTGGTCGCCGCACTCAAGGCCATGTCGTGGACCGGCTGGGCCGCGGCCTATGCCGCGTACCTGGAGGGCACGGTGATCCCCTGGGTCGAGAGCACGCAGCAGTCGCTCGAGCGGTTCGCCCAGATGCTGCGAGCGGCTTCGGCCCTGCAGAAGTCGGTCAGCGAGGACTCGCCGGCCGTCTCGGTGCCCGCCTCGGCCTACACGCCGATCTCGCTGCCGGCCACCACGACCGCCAACCCGCCGTCGCTGGCGGCACCGCAGTACGCGATCGGCGCATCGACGCTGACCACGGCCGCGACCGGCGCCGGCGGCGCCGTCGCCGCCCCCACGGGCGCCGGCACCACCCACACGTGGGGGACCGGCACCGCGGTCGGCGGTGGCGCGCAGGTCACGACGCCACCGGTGATCGTGATCGCCCCGGGC
>JAEXHA010000100.1 GCA_023450335.1 Actinomycetes bacterium
GGTGTGGGCGGCGATCGCGATCGCCGGGGCCGTGGCCGTCGTCGTGTTCCTGCGCAACTACCGCGTGCTGTTCCGCTACACGTATCTATTCGGCCTGGCCGGCATCGTGCTGCTGCTCCTGCCGTTCGTGCCCGGGCTCGGCGTCGAAGCCGGCGCCGACGTGTGGGTCTCGATCGGCGGCGTGTTCTCGTTCCAGCCCGGCGAGCTGGCCAAGATCGCCCTGGGCATCTTCTTCGCCGGCTATCTCGTCCGCACGCGCGAGGCGCTCACGTCGGTCGGGCACCGCTTCCTGGGCATGACGTGGCCGCGTCCGCGTGAGCTCGGCCCGCTGCTGGTGATCTGGCTCGCATCGATGGCGATCATCGTGCTGCAGCGCGACCTGGGCACCGGGCTGCTGCTGTTCGGCATGTTCGTGGCGATGCTGTACGCCGCCACGGGCAAGACCAGCTGGGTGCTCATCGGCGTCGTGCTCGCCGTGGCCGGCGCGTTCGCCGCCTCGCGCGTGCTGCCCTACGTGCAGGCGCGCTTCACCAACTGGCTCGACGCGTTCAACCCCGACCTCATGGACAACTCCAGCCACCAGCTCGTCAACGGCCTGTTCGGCCTGGCGCAGGGCGGGCTCATGGGCACCGGCTGGGGCCAGGGGCGCCCCGAGATGACCCCGCTGTCGTGGAGCGACTACATCTTCCCCAGCCTCGGTGAGGAACTCGGCCTCATCGGCCTGTTCGCGATCCTGCTGCTGTACATGGTGTTCGTCAGCCGCGGCATCCGCATCGGCGTGGCCGGGCAGGACGACTTCGGCAAACTGCTGGCGATCGGTCTGTCGTTCACGATCGCGCTGCAGGTGTTCATCATGGTCGGCGGCGTGACCCGCGTCATCCCGCTCACCGGCTTGACGACTCCCTTCCTGGCCGCGGGCGGCTCGTCCCTGGTCGCCAACTGGCTGATCGTCGCGCTGCTGCTGCGCATCTCCGATGCCGTGCGCTCGCGCCCCCGGGTGGTGATCGGATGACCAAGGAGATCCGCCGCCTGAGCCTGGTGATGCTGTTCATGTTCCTGGCGCTGTTCGCCTCCACCAGCTACATCCAGGTGATCGGCGCAGGCGAGCTCAGCGCCCACCCCGAGAACCGGCGCGCTCTCTACGACTCGTACGAGGTGCAGCGCGGCACGATCATCGCCGGCGGCACCGTGATCGCCAGTTCGGTGCCCAGCGACGATGTGTACAGCTGGATCCGCACCTACCGCGACGGCCAGATGTGGGCCCCGGTGACCGGCTACATCAACCCGGTGCTGCAGTCGGCGACCGGGCTTGAGCGTGCGATGAACGCGGTGCTCAGCGGCACCGACGACTCGCAGTTCCTGAGCCGGCTCGAGCGCATCATCACCGGCCAGCCGCCGCGCGGATCGAACGTCATGCTCAGCCTCAGACCCAGCGTGCAGCAGGCGGCGTTCGACGCGCTCGAGGGGTACGAGGGGGCCGTCGTCGCGATCGAGCCCGACACCGGCCGCATCCTCGCGATGGCCACCAGCCCCAGCTTCGACACCAATACGCTCGCATCGCACGACGCGCACGCCGTCAACGCCGCCTATCAGGCGCTGCTGGAGGACCCGCTCAAACCGCTCGACAACCGTGCGATCGGGGGCAACCTCAATCCTCCGGCATCCACCTTCAAGCTCGTCGTCGCCTCGGCGGCACTGGCCACCGGTGACTACACCCCCGATTCGACCTTCCCCAACCCCGCGGCATACACCCTGCCGGGCACCGACAACGTGCTGCGCAACTGGGACGGCGGCACCTGCGGGCCCGGTGACGAGGCGAGCATCGCCACCGCGCTGCGGCTGAGCTGCAACATCCCCTTCGCGCAGCTGGCCGTCGAGCTCGGCGACGACGTGATCCGCGAAGAGGCCGAGAAGTAC
Source organism: Actinomycetes bacterium (assembly GCA_023450335.1). GTDB lineage: Bacteria > Actinomycetota > Actinomycetes > Actinomycetales > Microbacteriaceae > Microbacterium. The sequence goes on from JAEXHA010000100.1 coordinate 1,918, forward strand.
GGCTTCAACGCGCCATTCGAGATGCCGCTGCTGTCGACCCCGTCGGTGTACCCCGAGAATCTCAACGACCCCGAGACGGCCCTCAGCGGCATCGGTCAGGGCGACGTCATCGCGACGCCCCTGCAGATGGCGATGGTCGCCGCGGGCATCGCCAATGACGGAGTGGTGATGAACCCGCGCATGGTGGATGCCGTGGTGGCACCGGATCTGACGGTGCAGCAGGAGTTCGAGAGCACCGCGTTCGGCGAGGCGCTCTCGCGCAAGCTCGCCGCGCAGATGACCGAGATGATGGTCGCCGGTGTCAGTGAGGGTGTCGCCGGCGGTGCAAGAATAGACGGGATCGACGTGGCCGGGAAGACCGGCACCGCCGAACATGGTCCCGATGATCCCTACACCCTGTGGTTCACCGGGTTCGCACCCGCAGATGACCCGGAGGTCGCCGTGGCGGTCGTGATCGAGAACGGTGGAGGGCTCGGCCAATCGGGTACGAGCAACGGAATCGCGGCTCCGATCGCGAAGAAAGTCATTGAGGCGGTGCTGAGCAGATGAGACCGACGCAGGGTGTGAGCTTCGGCGGGCGCTACGAACTGGACTCGCGGATCGCGATCGGCGGTATGGGCGAGGTCTGGGAGGCCACCGATCACGTCATCGGACGCACGGTCGCCATCAAGATCCTCAAAGACGAGTACATGGGCGACCCGGGCTTCCTCGAGCGGTTCCGCGCCGAGGCCCGCCACGCCGCCCTCGTCAACCATGAGGGGATCGCCAGCGTCTTCGACTACGGCGAGGAGAACGGTTCGGCGTTCCTGGTGATGGAACTGGTCCCCGGCGAGGCGCTGTCGACGATCCTCGAGCGCGAGGGGTCGCTGTCGACCGACAAGACGCTCGACATCGTCGCCCAGACCGCGCAGGCGCTGCAGGCCGCACACGCCGCAGGGCTCGTGCACCGCGACATCAAGCCGGGAAACCTGCTGATCACGCCCGACGGTCGCGTGAAGATCACCGACTTCGGCATCGCCCGCATCGCCGACCAGGTGCCGCTGACGGCGACCGGTCAGGTGATGGGCACCGTGCAGTACCTCTCGCCCGAGCAGGCTTCGGGCCATCCCGCGTCGCCGGCGACCGACATCTACTCGCTCGGCATCGTCGCCTACGAATCGCTGGCCGGCAAGCGCCCGTTCACCGGCGAATCGCAGGTGGCCATCGCGATGGCCCAGATCAACGACGCCCCGCCGCCGCTGCCGCCCACCGTGGCCGAACCGGTGCAGAACTTCGTGATGAGCATGATCGCGAAGAAGCCCGAAGACCGCCCGGTGTCGGCCTCGGCCGTCTCACGTGCGGCCACCGCCCTGCGGCGCGGTGACCTCGCCGGTGCGGCGGCCATCGTGCCGGCCATCGCCGGTGCCGGCGCCGTCGACGAAGTCACGCGGCTGCTCACCCCGACCGGCGACGACGCCACGACACGGCTCATGCCCGCGACCGCCCCGGCACCCGTGGCCGCCGGCGCCGACGGTGAACCGAAGAAGAAGCGCAGCCCGTGGACGTGGCCGCTGATCGTGCTGATCATCCTGCTGCTGCTCGTGCTGGGCGGCACGCTGTGGGCACTGTTCGGCAACACCGCCGACCCCGAACCTGTTGAATCGACGCCGGTCAACACCCAGACCGAGGACGAACCCGATCCGACCGACACCGAGACCCCGCCCGCCAGCGTCGACATCGCATCGCTCGGATTCATCGGCAGCACGTGCGACGAGGCGATGGCCATCGCCGACGAGAAGGAGCTCACCGGGGTCGTGTGCGAGACCGGCAGCGCCGCGCCCTCCACTGACCAGGTCGGCATCATCTACGAGATGAACCCGGTCGCCGGCAACGTGAACCTCGACGACCGCATCACCCTCACCGCATACAACGACGTGACCCCCATCGGCACCCCGGAGCCGGCCCAGATCCAGGTGAACGGGTCGCCGGCATCCACGGTCGAGCAGGGTTCGACCGTGCAGGTGACCTGGCCCAGCTTCAGCTGTCCGTCAGGCACCGGCTCTCCCACCAGCTACAACCTCGAGGTGATCAACGGCACGTTCGAGAAGAACGGCCAGGCCACCGCTTCCTTCAGTGCCGGCGATCGTCCCGCGCAGGTGACCGTGACGGGTGAGGCCACACGGCTGCTCACCGTCACCTACACCGTGACGTGCACGATCGACGGCGCGTCGGGCCGCGACTCCGACAACGCACCCGAGGCGGCTGCCACCATCACCCCGCAGCCCACCGAGGAACCCCCCGCCGGCGACGAGGGCGAGGGCGCGAACATCGGCGAAGAGGGCTGACCGCCCCCCAGCAGCGTTTCAGAACCGGTCGGATAGGCTGATGCCTGTTCAGCCCAGGGGAGAGAAGTGTCAGCAGAGCCGCGCGTCCTTTCGGGCCGTTATCGACTCGATGAGCTCATCGGTCGCGGCGGCATGGCCAGCGTCTACCGCGGGCAGGATCTGACGCTCGGCCGCGAGGTCGCCATCAAGGTGCTCGACAAGGAACTGGCCGCCGACGGTGCGTTCCGCACCCGGTTCCGCCTCGAAGCCCAGGCCGCATCGCGCATGTCGCATCCGGCGATCGTCCGCGTCTATGACGCCGGCGAAGACGCCGAGGTGCAGACCGACGGTTCACGTCGCCCCGTGCCGTTCATCGTCATGGAATTGGTGCGCGGGCGGCTGCTGAAGGACATCATCGCGTCCGGGCCCGTGCCGGTGGCGGATGCCATGCGCTACACCGACGGCATACTCGAGGCGCTGGAGTACTCGCATCGCGCCGGTGTCGTGCACCGCGACATCAAACCCGGCAACGTCATGGTGACCGGGCAGGGCCAGGTCAAGGTGATGGACTTCGGCATCGCCCGCGCCGTGTCCGACTCCTCCTCGACGGTCGCCGAAACCACCGCGATCATCGGCACCGCCGCCTACTTCTCACCCGAGCAGGCCAAGGGCGAGCCGGTCGACGGCCGCGCCGACCTCTACTCGGCGGGCATCGTGCTCTACGAGTTGCTCACCGGGAGGCCGCCCTTCCGGGGCGACACCCCGGTGGCGGTGGCCTACCAGCACGTGAGTGAGACCCCCGTGACTCCGTCAGAGGTCGTCGAGACCGTGCCGCGCACCCTCGACGCCGTCGTCCTGCGCGCCATCGCGAAGGACCCGTTCCAGCGGTACCAGAGCGCCGCGGAGTTCCGTTCGGCGCTCGACGCCGCCGGCGACGGGCGCGCTCCCACCCGCCGGCAGGTCAAGACGCTGACGAGCGAGCTGTATGGGGCGAGCCCGCGCCAGGCCGCCGAGACCGCCCGATCGCTGCGGCAGCTGAGCACCGACACGACGATGACCCGCACTCAGACGGGCCCGCCCGTCGCGTGGATCTGGACGGGCGTGGCCGTACTCGCGGTCCTGCTGATCTCGGTGCTGATCTGGGTGCTGACGATTCAGCCCGGGTCGCAGATTCCGGCCAACGCCCGCATCGTGCCCGATGTGGTCGACATGTCGTGGGAGCGGGCGGGCGAACTTCTTCTCGAGCAGGATCTCGAGGCCGAGCGCCTCGAGGAGAGCAGCGAGAGCATCGCCGAGGGCAACGTCATCCGTACCGACCCGGTCACCGGCACGTCGGTCGAGCGCGGACAGACCATCAAGGTGTACGTGTCGACCGGGCAGGAGATGGCCACCGTGCCGCGGCTGCTGAACCTGTCGCGCACCGAGGCCGCGGCGGCGCTGACCGACGCCGGCCTGACGCTGGGCGCGGTCACCAGTCGCAACGACCCCGACCTCGCCGAGGGCACGGTGCTCTCCGCCGCGTTCGATGAGGGCGCCGAGGTGCCGCTGGGCACCGTCGTCAGCCTCGAGGTCGCCAGCGGCAAGGTCACGATCGAGAACATGCAGGGTTACACCGTGGAGCGGGCCGAGAGTGAGCTGGCCTCGCGGGGCCTCACCCCCGAGATCATCGAGGATCCGGGCTGTGCTGGCAATCCGGACGCTCCCAATGTCGCCTCACAGACCCCCGTCGGCGACGTGCCCATCCATTCGACCGTGCGACTGACGGTCTGCACCGGCGAGTGAGCGGACTCCTCGCCGGCGAGTGACCGCGGGCGCGCGAGGTCAGACGATCTCGCGGTGGGGCGTGAGCTCGGCCCCACGGCCGGCCGCGCCGCGCAGACCCACGCTCTCGAGCCAATTGCCCAGCAGCCGGTAGCCGCCCTCGGTCAGCACGCTCTCGGGGTGGAACTGGACGCCGACGATCGGCAGCGCGCGGTGCGCGACGCCCATGATCACTCCGGAGTCTGTGCGTGCGGTCACCGTCAGCTCCGCCGGCAGCGTCTCGGGCACGATCGCCAGCGAGTGGTAGCGGGTCGCGGTGAACGGGTCGGGCAGGCCCGCAAACAGCGCCGACTGGTCGTGGTGCACGGCCGAGGTCATGCCGTGCATGAGCTCGGGGGCCTCGCCCACGGTCGCACCGAACGCCTCGCCGATCGCCTGGTGGCCCAGGCACACACCCAGCAGCGGCATGCCCGACGCGGCGCACTCCTGCACGACCGCGATCGACGCGCCCGCGCGGGCGGGCGTCCCGGGTCCGGGTGAGATGACGACACCGGCGTAGGCCGAGCGGACCGTGGCGGCCGCGTCGATGGCATCCGCTTCGACGACGTCGCACACCGCACCCAGTTCTCGAAGGTACCCGACCAGGGTGTGGACGAAGCTGTCGTGGTTGTCGACGACGAGGATGCCGGCGGTCATCCGCCGAGCGTGGATTCGGTCGGCGTGATGAAATGCGAAACCCACGGGAAGGCATAGAAGAACAGGCCGTACAGGATGGCGGCGACAGCGATCACGAGGATGAGGACCCGCACCCACGCCGGGCCGGGAAGAACGCGCCACAGTGCTGCGTACATCAGGCGGCCGCCTCTCCGGTCAGCGACGCGGGCGGGCCGTCGGCGCGGGGGGTGAACTCGTCGAACAGTGCGTAGGCGATGATGCGCTCGAGCATGTTGAGCTTGGGTGCGCAGCTGGTGAGGGTGAGATAGCGGCCGTCCGCCGACAGGTCGGCGCGCTGCGGCACCGGCAGCAGCACCTCGACCTGCGATGCCTGCACGTACTCCAGGGTGCGGAACCGGTAGGTGTACCAGCCCTCCTTCGTCTCGACCACGATCGCGTCGCCCACGACGAGCTTGTCGATCGGGTCGAAGGGCTGGCCCGACGTCCACCGGTGGGCGGCGTAGACCGTGTTGCCGACGTCGCCGGGCATGGCGGTGTCGGGGTAGTGCCCGATGTGTCCCTGGTCGAGGATGTCGGGGCGCGTGACTCCGGCGGTAACGGTGAACTGCCAGTCGGCACCGAATCGCGGTACGTACATGACGCCGAAATCGGTGCCGTGGCCGGGCTGGTCGAGCACGGGAACCACCGGCTCGGCCGGTTCGCCGGCATCCGTCGGCGTGGGGACGGGCTCGTCCGGCACAACGGTGTCCCACTCCTGCGCCCACTGCTGCGACAGCGCCTGTGCCTCGGCCTGCTTCTGAGCGCCGATGATCATGTCACCGATCCACATCTGCCACGACACGTACAGCAGCGCGACCACGCCGACGGTGATCAGCAGCTCGCCGATGACGCCCACGATCGAGACGCGGCGCCGCGGGCGCGCCTGCGCGGCGCGCGCACGTCGGGTCAGGGGAGCGCTGGATGGGTCCACGTGTCGGATTCTCGCATAGCAAGCTGAATCGGAGCCGCCAGGTAGACTCGGACCATGGCACGTTCTGACAAGGGCGACGAACCTCTGGCCCACAGCACCGAGGGTGAGCCCGTCCCCAATCCGGTGTGGTTCAAGCCCATCATGCTGGGGCTGATGATCCTCGGACTCGTGTGGGTTCTCGTGTTCTACCTCAGCGGCTCGGTCTACCCGATCCCGGGCATCGGCGCCTGGAACCTCGTGGTCGGTTTCGGCATCGCCTTCGTCGGCTTCTTGATGACCACGCGCTGGCGCTGACCGGCATCCCTCCACAATCCATTCCGAATTACACCGGTGTGATTCATCCCCACCTGTGGATGAACCTGTGGATAACTCACCCGTAGAGCACCGCGGGGATCGCCAGCAGCGCGAGCAGCCCGACCGCGGTGGCCACCAGCAGCCACACTTGGGTCGTCTGCTGCCGTAGCGCGCGCGTGCGCGCAAAGACGAACCCGACGAGCAGGCCCACCAGGCCGCCGCCGATGTGCGCCTGCCACGAGATGTTCGAGCCCGGCAGGAACGTGATCACCAGGTTCAGGCCCAGCAGCACCGCGATCGCAGTGACGTTGGCGCCGATGTGGCGGCCGATGATGAACATCGCGCCCAGCAGCCCCCACACCGCCCCGCTCGCGCCGACCACCCAGGTTCCCGGCGCGAGCAGTGCCACCAGCACAGAGCCGCCGAGGGCGCTCAACAGGTACAGCGCCAAGAAGCGCCATCGGCCCAGCAGCGGTTCGAGACTGCGACCCAGCGCCCACAGCGCGAGCATGTTGAGTGCGACGTGCCAGATGCCCGCGTGCACGAGCGTCACCGTCAGCAGCCGCCACGGCTGGAAGGCCGGGCTCGGCAGCACGAACGCGCTGTTGAACGCCAGCAGCCATTCCACCTGGGCACCGATCTGCGGGATCATGCCGACGAGGTACATCGCACTCGTGAGGATCACCAGCGCGTACGTGACCATCGGCCGCCCGTCGCCGCGCCGGGCCGGACGCAGGTGGCGCGGCATCCGCTTCACGGTGGCGGCATGGGCCTTCTGCTGCTTGCGTTGATCACTCTGCTGCGCGGCCATGCACTCCGGACAGATGACGCCGACCGGCAGCTGCGTCTGGCATTCGACGCAGATCGTGCGCAGGCAGCGCTGGCAGAGAACGAAGCTCTGTCGATCGGGATGCCGGTAGCAGTAGTTGTCGGGATTGCTGCCGAAGGCGGTGCTCACGGGGAGGTGGGCTCAGACCGTCACGATATCGATCGACGAGAGCACGACGTCGTCGACCGG